>CANDCW010000036.1 GCA_947383275.1 uncultured Bacillota bacterium | reverse complement strand
CTACCTCCAGATCGGCTCCATGTGCATGGGCATCGGCGGCTCCATCATCGACCAGCAGTTTATGGAGGAGTACCTGGGCCTGCGCGTCGAGTCCGTGGACGAGGTTGAAATTCTCCGCCGCATGGAAGAGGGCATCTATAATCAGGAGCAGTTCGAAAAGGCTCTGGCTTGGACCAAGGAGCACTGCAAAGAGGGCCGGGACGACAACCCTCAGTCGGTGGAGTTTATGGGGGAGCAGCGGCGCATCAAATTCACCGACGAGGAGAAGGCTAAGCAGTGGGAGTTTACCATTAAGATGTACTGCATCATCAAGGACCTGATCCAGGGCAACCCCGACCTGCCCGAGCAGTTCAAGGAGGAGATGGTGGGCCACAACGCCATTGCCGCCGGCTTCCAGGGCCAGCGCCAGTGGACCGACCACTGGCCCAACTGCGACTACCCCGAGGCCGTGCTCAACTCCTCCTTCGACTTTGAGGGTCCCAAGCAGCCCATGGTATTCGCCACGGAGAACGATGTTCTCAACGGCTTGGGCATGCTGTTTATGAACCTGCTCACCGGACGGGCCCAGATTTTTGCCGATGTGCGCACCTTCTGGTCCCCCGAGGCCACCAAACGGGCCACCGGCTATGACCTGGAGGGTAAGGCCAGGGAGAACGGCGGAATCATCCATCTGCTCAACTCCGGCGCGGCCTGCCTGGACGCCTGCGGCGAGTGCACTGACGAACAGGGCAGCGCCACCATGAAGCAGTGGTGGGATGTCACCGAAGAGGATATTAAGAAGATGACCGATGCCACCGTCTGGTGTGAGGCCGGCTTTGACAACTTCCGGGGCGGCGGCTTCTCCAGCCACTTTGTCACCAGGGCTGAAATGCCCGCCACCATGATCCGTCTGAATCTGGTCAAGGGCCTGGGCCCCGTTCTCCAGATCGCCGAGGGCTGGACTGTCAAGTTGCCTGACGAGGTTACCGACACACTGATGGAACGCACCAACCCGACCTGGCCCTGCACCTGGTTCGCTCCCCGCTGCGACGGCGTGGAGGGCAGCCCCTTCCGCTCCGCCTACGATGTGATGAACAACTGGGGCGCAAATCACGGGGCCATCTCCTACGGCCACATTGGCGCCGACCTGATTACCTTGTGCTCCATCCTGCGTATCCCCGTATGTATGCATAACATCCCCGATCAGGACATCTTCCGCCCCGCCGCCTGGAACGCTTTCGGCATGGACAAAGAGGGCCAGGACTACCGCGCCTGCGCCGCCTATGGTCCCATGTATCGGAACATCCGTTGATTATTCTTTTTCTTGGAAGAAAAAGAACCAAAAAGAACTTTAATGGGGCGGCGGCCTATGGCCGCCGCCCAGCTAAATCAAGGAGGCCACTGCTATGCTGAAAAATATCCCCCCCATCCTCTCCCCTGAGCTGCTGAAGGTCCTGGCTGAGATGGGCCACGGCGACCGCATCTGCATCGGTGACGGCAACTACCCCGGCGCCTCCACCGCCAGGGACGCCAACGCCGTCTTTGTCCGGGCGGACGGCCACGGCATTCCCGAGCTGCTAGACGCCATTCTCCAGGTGATCCCCCTGGACGCCTATGTAGACACTCCCGTCATGCGCATGGAGAAAATGGACTGCGACAAGGACCTGCCCATCCCTGTGTGGGACGAGTACGCTGAAATCATCGCCAAATATGACGGCCGGGGCGCAAAGGCCATGGGCTCCTATGAGCGCTTTGAGTTCTACCGCCAGGCCCGTACCTGCTACTGCATTCTCCAGAGCGGCGAAACTTCGGTGTATGCCAACCTGATTCTCCAAAAGGGCGTTATAAAATAAAGCGTTTCAGATAAAAGGACCCGCAGGCGATGCCTGCGGGTCCTTTTTCGCGATTAAAAGTCCACCGTCTCCCCCATTTCCGGGATGGTCACGGGGATACCCCGGCGGTGGGACAGCCCCTCCATGTTCCAGAGGCGCTCCGGGTCATAGTCCCGGGCGGGCATGTGGAGCAGCACCAGCCGTTGGGGGGACAGCTCCTCTACGACACGCCATCCCGCGTTGGTAGCGGCATAGGCAAACGGCGCAAAGAGCACATCCAGGGGTTCGGTCCAGCCCTTCCACTGGAGCGGGGCCGCATCGCCCAGAAAGAAGCAGCGACGGGAGCCCTTTAACAGAAAGCTGACATGCTCCACCTCCCGCCGGGCCGCGCCAATGTGCCGGGACGGAATGGGCGCCACCCCAACGGGCCCCGCAGCCGCCGCTTCCCCCACGGCAACAGGCCAGGGGGACAGGATCCGGGCCACGTCCCGGGTCCCCAGCACCGGAATGCCTCCCCACGCAAAGAGGCACTCCACCGCCGCGTCAGGGGCCAAGTGGTCAGGGTGGGCATGGGTAACCACCATCAGGTCCGGCTTGCGCTCCAGCAGCGCGTCCAGCATCCCCGGCGGGGTGGGCAAATAAGGCCCCGCCCCGTCGCAGATCCCATCCAGCAGAATGGACCTTCCATCTAATTCCAGCAGACCGCCGGCGTTGGCCGTCCTGGTGAATTTACACACCTAGCTTGGCCTTCCGCATCTGCTCCGCCTCGGTAAAGCTCTGCTGAGCCACGTAGCCGGGCAGAGGGACAATCTTCTCGTGGATGGCGTCGATGATCCAAGAGGGCTGGGGGAAGAAGTAGTGGTCAAACTCATAGGGCGGAGTAATCCAGTTCTTGGCCCCCACTACCACAGGAGGCGCGTCCAGGTCGTCGAAGCACAGCTCGGTGATATTCCGGGCCACATCGTCCAGGAAAGAACCCCGGGCGCAGGCGTCGCTCACCAGCACCACCCTTCCGGTCTTCTTCACGCTCTCCACAATTTTCGTGTAGTCCAGTGGGACCAGGGAGTGGAGATTGATCACCTCGGCCTCCATGCCGTACTTCTCTTTCAGCTCCTTGGCGGCCTCTACGGCCCGGTAAAGGACAGCGCCGATGGTAAGAATGGTAATATCTTTGCCAGTTTGAATGACATTTACGTCGCCAAAGGGGATCTCATACCGGCCGCTGGGGACGCCGCCCTCATGGAACTGCTCACCCACGTCATAGATACGCTGGCTCTCGAAGAAAATAACGGGGTCGGTGCCGTTGAGGGCGGACTCCATCAGCCCCTTGGCCTCCCAGGGAGTGGCGGGGAAGCACACCTTCAAACCGGGGATGTGGGCGCACAAGGCGGTCCAGTCCTGGCTGTGCTGGGCGCCGTATTTGGAGCCCACCGACACCCGGACCACCACGGGCATCTTCAAAATGCCGGCGGACATGGACTGCCATTTAGACAGCTGGTTGAAAATCTCATCGCCGGCGCAGCCGATGAAGTCTGCGTACATCAGCTCCACCACGGCCCGGCCGCCGCACATGCCGTAGCCCACGGCGGTGCCTACAATGGCGGCCTCGGAGATGGGGGAGTTGAACAAGCGGCTGTGGGGGATGGAGTCGGCCATGCCCCGGTAGATGGCGAAAGCGCCGCCCCAGTCCCGAACATCCTCGCCATAGGAAATCATGGTGGGATCCTCGTAGAATTTGTCCAGAAGAACCTCGCTGATACCGTCCCGGAGGTTAAACAGCTTCATTTTGCTCACCGGCTTGCCGTCCTTCACCGGCGCCCGCTCTTTGCCCTGGATCTTCTGCCACAGGGGGCACTCCTCCTTGGGGGTGAGGGCCTCGGGGGTGCGCTCCGTGTCAAAGGAGGGCACCTTCTGGTTGGAGTACATCAGCCGCTCCACATAGGCGGGATCGTTGCCAAAGTCGGCGTAGGGGGAAAGCGCGGGGTCGGCGGCGTGACGGCAGATCATGGTCATGCGCTCCACCGTTTCGGCCATAATCTCCTCGAAGCGGCTGTCCGGGGCCACGCCGGCCTCCACCAGGCCCTGCCGGTAGGTGACGATGGGGTCCACAGCCCGCCACGCCTCGATCTCCTCCTTGGTGCGGTAAGCATTCTGGTCGGAGGTGGAGTGGCCGGACAGGCGGTAGGTAATGGTATCCAGCAGGACGGGGCCCTTCCCAGCCCGGAGCAGCTCCAGCTTGCGCTCCATGGCATCGATGACCGCCAGGGGATTGTAGCCGTCCACCCGCTCGGCGTGGAGCTGGGTGGGGGATACGCCGGACCCCATACGGGCCAGCATATCGTAGGCCATGGTCTCGCCCCGGGTCTGTCCGCCCATGCCGTAGGAGTTGTTGAAAATGTTGTACAAGATGGGCATACCCTGGTCCCGGCCCTTCTCCCAGAGGGTGTGGAACTGATCCATGCAGGCAAAGTTCATGGCCTCCCAGACAGGGCCGCGGCCCAGAGAACCGTCGCCAATGTTGCAGACCACAATGCCGGGCTTGCCGTTGCACTTTTTGAACAGGGCCGCGCCGGTGGAGATGGTGGCGCTGCCGCCCACAATGGCGTTGTTGGGGTATACGCCGAAGGGCAGGAAGAAGGCGTGCATCGAACCGCCCATGCCGTGGTGGAAGCCATTCTCACGGGCAAAAACCTCGGCCAGCGCGCCATAAACCACAAAACGGATGGCCAGCTCCTTGACATCCTTTACGCTCCCCAGCTTCTCCACGGCCCGGAGGGTGCGCCCGCCCAGGAAGTTCTCCATTACGTCCATCAGCTCCTGGTCGGTGAGCTTCTGGATGCAGCTAAGGCTCTTGGCCAGGATCTCGCTGTGGCTGCGGTGGCTGCCGAAGTTGAAATCGTTGCGGTCCAGCAGGTAGGACTGCCCCACGGCCGCAGCCTCCTGGCCCAGGGACAGGTGGGCGGGGCCGGGGTAAGTCGTTTCAATACCGTTGTACACCCCCTGGGTCTTGATCTGGTTGAGCATGGACTCAAACTCCCGCAGGATGGTAATGTCCCGCCAGATGCGCACCAGGTCGTCGTCGCTGAACTTCTTACGCTCCTCGACAATGGTCTTATTGTAAACGTTGACAGGGATATCCTCAAAGGTGATCTTCCCCGGGGCCCTGGTGGCGGCGGGATCCACAAAAATGCTCTTAGGCATGGTGAAACATCCTCCTTATATTTAAATCTTGAATATCGCTTCCCGAATGATCTCGCCTACGGTGGGATGGGGGAACACCAGTTTTTTCAGCCGCTCAGGGGGCAGCTCGGTATCCACCATCATGGCCGCGGTCATGATAATCTCCGAGGCGTATCCGCCCACCATGTGGCAGCCGATCAGGCAGTTGCTCTTGACGTCCACCACCAGCTTGATAAAGCCCTTTCCGTTCTCGTTCTCCGCCACGTAGCGGCCAGAGTACAGCATGGGCAGCTCCACCTCCTTGACCTCCAGGCCCTTGGCCCTGGCGCTTTCGGCGCTCTCGCCTACGCTGGCCACCTCGGGGTCGGTGTAGATGACGGAGGGGATCACATTGTAGCGCATCTCGTCCTTCACGCCCAGCATATGGTTAACAGCTACCTCGGCCTCCCGGTAGGCGGTGTGGGCCAGCATCAGCTTGCCGTTGCAGTCGCCTACGGCGTAGACCCCCGCCACATTGGTGCACAGGTGCTTGTCGGTGACGATGGCGGCACGGTCCATTTCCAGGCCCAGCTTTTCCAGCCCCAGGCCCTGGGTGGAGGGCTTGCGCCCTGCGGACAGCAGCACCAGATCGCACTTAACCTCCTTTTTCTCCCCGGCCTCCTCATAGAGCACGCAGTCCCCGGCAACCTCCAGCACCTTGCAGGAGAGTTTGAACTCCATGCCCCGCTTGCCGTACTCGTCCATAAGCACCTTGCAGATGGCGGGGTCGGTGGTACCGGCGATCTTGGGCATCATCTCAATAACGGTGACATGCACCCCTACGGTGGCAAAATAGCAGGCCATTTCCAGGCCGATCACGCCGCCGCCAATCACCACCAGCTCACGGGGCAGCTTCTTGCGGTCCAGTACCTCCCGGTTTGTAACCACAAAGCCGGATTCCAGCCCCTCCTTCAGGCCGGGGACGGGCGGAATTACTGTCTCCGACCCGGAGGCAATGACCAGGCGCTTAGCTGTGTAGATCCGCCCATCGGCCTTGACGGCAAAGCAGCCGTCCGCCCGGCCTTCAATGGCCGCTCTTTTGTCGATAACAGTGATTTTACAGCTCTTCATGGTGCCGCTCACGCCGGACACCAAGGTTTTCACCACCTTGTCCTTCCGCTCCACCACCTTGACGTGGTCCAGCGAAACATTCCCGGCCGTGACGCCGAAGGCGGCGCTCTCGGTGGCGTGGCGGTACAGCTTGGCGGAGTTAAGGAAGGTTTTGGTGGGCACGCAGCCCTCGTTCAGGCAGGTGCCGCCCAAGGCCCGCTCCTCAAACAGGGCCACCTTCATTCCGCCCTGAGCGGCCCGCTCGGCACACAGGTAGCCGCCGGGGCCGCCGCCAATGACAATCAGATCAAACAGTTCCATGTTGACTCTTCCTCCTTATTTGGCCAGCAGTACGGTAAAATGCTCCAGCTGCCTGCACAGCTCCTGCACAAAGCGGGAGGCGGGCGCACCGTCGATGGCCCGGTGGTCGTAGGTAAGGGACAGGGCCATGGCGGGGTACAGCCGGATGGAGCCGTCCTCCCCCAGCTTGGGCCTCTGAACCGTGGTGCACACACCCAGGATACCAGTCTGGGGCGGGTTGATGACAGGGGTAAAGCTCTCCACGCCGAACCCGCCCAGGTTGGACACGGTGAAGCTGGCCCCGGTGAGCTTGTCCGGGCTGATGGCCCCGTCCCGGGCCTCGGCCGCAAGCACCTTCAGCTCCTTGGAAATTTCCAAAAGGCTCTTCTCGTCGGCGTGCATTATGGTGGGGACGATCAGCCCCCGGGGGGTGTCCACGGCCACACCCAGGTTCACATGCCTGAACTTACGGATGCTGCTGTCGTCCAGCATATGGGCATTCAGATCGGGCCAGGCGGGCAGCACACGGGACACCGCGTAGAGGATCAGGTCTCCGATGGTAATGCCGGCGCACTCGCCGCCCGACTCCTTCAACAGCTTCCGGTAAGCAAGGACGGCGGAGGCGTCAAAGGAGAAGTTGTGGGTCAGCTGGGCCATGGTGGCCAGGGAGTTGTGCATGGATTTGCTGATCGCCCGGCGGATGCCGCTGAACTTCACATCCTCATACTCAGAGGCATCGTCCGTTGCAGCGGAGGCGGGCGCGGGAGCCTCCGCCCGTACATCGGGCGCCCCCTCAGCCATCAACCTGCGCACATCCCGCTCAATAATGCGGCCATTGGGGCCGGTCGGCACGGCCAGAAAACCGTCCACTCCGGCCCGCCCGGCCAGGCTCCGGGCCCGGGGCGAGATTTTTCCGGCGCCTCCGGCTGCGGCAACGGTGGGGGCCGCTATCTCAACCGCAGGAGCGGGAGCCGCCTCGACTGTGGGAACCGCTTCGGCGGCGGCAGCCGCGCCGTCAGGACGCAGCGCGGACACATCCTCCCCCTTGCTTCCGATGGCACAGACATTTACCAGGCAGGGCACCTCCTCGCCGTCGCCGAAGAAAATCTCCAGCAGCTCGCCGGCGGCGGTGGACTCACACTCGAAAGCGGCTTTATCCGTCTCGTAAGTAAACAGGATGTCGCCCTCGGCAATCTGGTCGCCCACCTTCTTCTCCCATTTGCCGATAATGCAGGATTCCACTGTGATACCCGCCTTGGGCATCAGGACCGCGTTTGCCATGACCATTCCTCCTAATCGTTCATTCTGATATGGAAATGTTAAGATTGCGCCTGTTCACTGCGGCACAGGACCTCCACCCTGCTGTCCTCCAGCCGCTGCCGCCATTCCTCCGGCGGCTCCCGGTCGGTGATGAGCCGGTCGATCTCCTCCAGCCGCCCCAGCGAAACAAAACCGGAGCGGTCAAACTTCCGGTAGTCGGCCAGCAGAACGGCGTGATCCGCCGCCGCCATCATGGCCCGCTTCACCTGAACCACATCGTCCGAGGAGTCGGTAATGCCCAGCTGGGTGTTCACCCCCCGGGCGGACAGCACCGCATACCGCACATGGTAGCCGGAAATGGTGCTCAGCGCCTTGGGGCCTACCAGGGCCATAATGTCCGGCTTGAGCAGCCCGCCGGTAGCGATAACGTGCCAGGAATCCTGGCCGCTGGCCTCCTGCAAAATGTTCAGGGAATTGGTGATGAGCGTGAGCTCCTTTCGCTGCCGCACCGCCCGGACGGCAAAGAGCGCGGTAGAGCTCTCGTCCACCATAAGGGTGTCGCCGTCCCGGACCATCCCGGCCAGCAGCCGGGCGATTGCCACTTTACCCTCCACATTGGTGTTCTTCCGAGTGGCATAAGGGGGCGGGGCCTGATCGCCCTGCTTAAGCACCGCGCCCCCGTAGGTGCGCATGGCAACCCCCTCCTGCTCCAGCCACTCCAGATCCCGGCGGATGGTCTCCTCCGACACGCCAAACTCGGTGCTCAGCTCGCTCACCACCACCCGGGAGGCAGCCCGGATCCGGTCTAAAATCACCTGACGGCGTTCCGCCAGCAGCATCTGCTCCGCCTCCTTCCTGGTTTTCCAGTATTTTACGCCTTAATCATACCACAACCCCACAGTTTTGTCAATTCAAATCCCACACAACCTCAATATATTTTTGTGTTCCTGTGGTTTTTTATGTAATATGCTATTGACAACCCCGGGGTTGATCCGCTATACTGTTCAAAAAGATGGGCAGTCCTAGCGGACTGCCCTGAGAAGCGAGGGATTTTTCATGCCCTGGTCCTATATCGATGTTAAAAGTACCGACCCCGCTTTCAACTTGGCCCTGGAACAGTATGTCTTCGACGCCCTGCCCCGGGATCGAAATTGGTTCCTGCTCTGGCGCAACCGCAACGCCATTGTCATTGGCCGGCACCAGAATACTCTGGCGGAGATCAACGAGGCCGCAGTCAGGGAGCACAACGTCACGGTGGTACGGCGACTGTCTGGAGGCGGCGCGGTATATCACGACCTCGGAAATCTGAATTTTACCTTCATCCAGGACGCGTCCCAAAGGGGACAGCTGGACATGGGGCTGTTCTGCCGCCCGGTGGCTCAGGCCCTCCAGACCATGGGGGTAGACGCTCAGGTCAACGGCCGCAACGACATCACCATTGACGGGCAGAAGTTTTCCGGAAATTCCCAATACGTCCGGGAGGGCCGGGTTATGCACCACGGCACTATCTTATACGACTCTGACCTGGACATGGTGTCCCAAGTCCTTCGGGCCGACCCGGAAAAGATCCAGGCCAAGGGGGTGCGCTCCGTCCGCGCCCGGGTGACCACGGTCCGGGCCCACATGCCCCACCCCGTCCCTCTAGAACAATTTCAGGTCCTGCTACTCCAGGAAATCTCCAAAGACCGCCCCATGGAACCTTACAGCCTCACCGAATCGGACCTCTCCGCCGTGGAGGCCATCAAAAAAGCCCGGTACGGCCGCTGGGAGTGGAACTACGGCGTCTCCCCTCCCTGCAGCCTGCTGCGCCGCCGCCGGGTGGAGGGCTGCGGCACGGTGGAAGCCCGCATTCGCCTGAAGGAGGGGCGAATTGCCGGAGTGGACTTCTTCGGCGACTTCTTCTCCGCCGCAGAACCGGAAGAGCTGGCCGGGCTTCTGCTGGACTGTCCCCTGCGGGAAGCAGACCTGCGCCGGCAGCTGGAGGGCGTGGACGTCTCCCGGTATCTGTCCGGCCTTACAGCAGACGGCCTGATGGAAATCCTGTTGGACAAATAAAACATCACCCTCCCGTTTGGAAAGGTGATGTTTGCTTCCTTCCATGGCGCTTTCTGGGGCGCAGCAATCTGCGATTGGCGCCCGTTAGTCTTCCCAAAATTCCTTGCGGGGCTTCCAGCCCTCCACCAGAGAGCCCAGCTGCCCGATGATTTTGGGCGTGCAGACGGCTACTATGTCTATGGTCTGGCTGTAATCCACGCGTTCTACCTTGGCGTCCTGATACAGCTTGTCCAGCAGCCCGCCCCGTTCATAGGGCAGGTGGATGGTTACCCGCCGGGCGCCGTTGTCCAGCACCCGGCCGATGGCCGCCAGCAAATCGCCCATGCCCTCCCCGGTTTTGGCGGAAATGGACACCCGGTCCTCCCCGTGGGGGCGAATGTCGCCGGTCCACAGGTCGCACTTATTAAATACCTCAATGCGGGGCGTTTGATCGGCCCCCAGCTCATGAATGAGCTGGTCCACCACCTCCGCCTGCTCCCGCCACTGCGGGCTGGAGGAGTCAATCACATGGAGCAGCAGGTCGGCATACTCCAGTTCCTCCAGCGTGGCCTTAAACGCCTCCACTAAGTGGTGGGGCAGCTTGCGGATAAACCCCACCGTATCTGACAGCAGCACTGTGCAGGTGTCGGAAATTTCCAGCGTCCGGGTTGTGGTGTCCAGAGTGTCAAACAGGCGGTTGTTGGCGGGGATTTCCGCTCCGGTAAGTTTATTGAGCAGGGTGGACTTGCCCGCGTTGGTGTAGCCCACAATGGCTACAACAGGCACCTCGTTCTTAATCCGCCGCTCCCGCTGGGTGGCCCGGACCCGGCGCACATCCTTCAGTTCCCCCTCCAGCTTGGCAATCTTCCGTCCCAGGATTCGCCGGTCCGACTCCAGCTGGGTCTCTCCGGGCCCCCGTGTGCCGATGGCGCCCTCCTGCCGCTCCAAGTGCTTCCACATGCCCAGCAGGCGGGGCAGCAGATACTTGTACTGGGCCAGTTCCACCTGGAGCCGGCCCTCTTTCGTTCTTGCCCGCTGGGCAAAGATATCCAGAATCAGGGCGGAGCGGTCCAGCACCCCTACCTTAAGCTCCTCAGCCAGGTTGCGCTGCTGGGAGGGCGACAGAGGGTTGTCAAAGATGACCATATCTGCGCCTAAGGCCTCCACCAGCTCCCTCACCTCGGCCACCTTGCCCTCGCCAATAAAGGTGCGGGGATCCGGGCTGTCCTTCGACTGGGTGACCACACCCACGCTCTCGCCCCCCGCTGTCTCCAACAGGGCGGCCAGCTCCTCCATGGATTCCTCGTCCGCATTCTCATCCCGGCTCAGGCTGAAAGCGTTCAGCCCCACCAGGACAGCGCGGTTGAATTGGGTTTTCTCTTGCGTATTTTGCATATAGGCTGGATTTCCTCATTTCAACGTAATTTTTTGTTGTAACCCGCAGTCAGCCCTTCGTCAGGGCCTCAATAATTTCTCCAATATATAAGGTGTGGTAGTCCTTCTGGGGATACCACTTGTCCTTGACCTCCTGAGGAATATTGTCCGGGTCCATGGGCTGCGCGAACCGCTTGCGGCACACCAGCACCAGCTCCGCCTGTTCAAAGTAGGGCGCGCCGCAGTCCGCTGTCCGGAGGGTAAAGCCGCACTCCTTTATCTTGTCCGTGTCCCGGCCGCTTTTGGAACCGCACAGCTGCAAAGCCCTGCGGCTCTCCTCGCCAAAGAAAGCCAGAGTAAAGTAATCCTCCCGGTCTACAAATTCCTTGGTGTACCGCTGAGGCCGGATGTAACAGGTGGCCGACGGCGCCCCCCAGATCACGCCCAGCCCGCCCCAGGACGCAGTCATGGTGTTGCATTTTTCAGCCGTTCCCGCAGTGATGAGCATCCACTGCTCCCCAATGGCGGAAAAAACGTTCTTGTCCAGGGTTCTCGGTTCGATCTTCTGAAACATGGCAATCTTCCTCCTACATATCTCAATTCACGGATAGCATATGCGCAAAAAGCCGCACCGATGCCTCGGTGCGGCTTTTGTACACAGGGACTTACTTGTCGAAGCCAAACTTCTTGTTGAAGCGGCTGACACGGCCACCGGTATCTACCATCTTCTGCTTGCCGGTGTAGAAGGGGTGACACTTAGAGCAAACTTCTACGCGGATGTCCTTCTTGGTGGAGCCGGTCTCGATCACGTTGCCGCAGGCGCACCGGATGGTGGTCTGTTGATAGTTGGGGTGGAGGCCTTCCTTCATTTTATCTTCACCTCTTTCTCCTCAGGAGGGTATTCTTGTAAACGCAACTGGTATCATAGCACAGTTCCAGCAGAAAATCAACAGTTTTTTGAAATTTTTTCTGTCCGTGCCGAAATCCTTCCCTGTGCCACGTCCTCCCAGGCAAGGATCTTGGTACACAGCCGCTCCAGAAGAGCGCTGTCGTGGCTGACCACCAGCAGCCCCAACCCGCGTTTCTCCGCCTGATCCAGCAGAAACCGCCACAGCTGGGCTTGGGTAATCAGGTCCAGCATGGCGGATGCCTCATCGCACAACAGGAATCTCAGCTCGGGCCGCAGGGCTCGGGCCACGCAGATACGCTGGAGCTCTCCCCCGGACAGTTCAGAGGGGTAGCGCTCCAGCCAGCTCTCCCGGATGCCCAGGCCGTCTATGATCTCCCGGTCCACCGGCCCGGCTTCATACAGCGTTTTTTTCAATGGTAAAAGCGGGTCCACCGCCCCCTCTGGGTGCTGCCACAGCAGTTGTACCGGGCAAAATCCCCGATATTTTGCGATCGGGATACCGTCCAGCCGCACCTGGCCGCCGCCGGGCTCCTCCCATCCGGCCAGCAGCCGGCACAGCGTGGTCTTGCCCTGTCCGCTGGGGGCGGACAGGCCTATCCGCTCCCCGGTACGCAGGGTCATGCCGGCACCCTCCAGCACCGGGCCGCCCCTTTGCCGGGGATAGCGGAAGGTCAGGCCTGTGGCTTCCAAGATCACATGATCAGCTCCTCAATCCCGCACGAAGGCGGCTCAAATCCGTTTTGGGGCATGGCCCGCCAAAGCGCGCGGGTATATGGGTGGGACGGGCCCTCCGGCGTTTGGAAGCTGCCGGCCAGACACTCGTCCACCGTCCGCCCATTCCAGACCACCACCACCTTGCCGGCTATGGACAGGGCCAGCTCCAGGTCGTGGGTAATGAACAGCACCCCCGCGCCCTGAACGGCCAGCTCCCGGAAGTGGCCCAAAACCCGCCGGGCGGCCCGGACATCCAGGCCGGGGGTGGGCTCGTCGGCCACAATCAGCTTGGGATTTCCGGCCACGGCGGAGGCAATGAGCACCCGCCGGGCCATCCCGCCGGACAGCTCAAAGGGATACAAGTCCTCCGTCTTCGCTCCCAGCCCGTAGCGGCCCAGCGCCTCCCGGCAGCGGGCAGCTTCGCTCTGCCGCCCCTGACAAAGCTGTGCGCCCACCCGCATCATGGGGTCCAGATAGGTGACTCCCTGGGGAATCAGAGCCAGTTCCCGGCCCCTGAGCGCCCTGGCCCGCCCTTCAGTGAGGGGCTGGCCGTTGTAAAGGACCGTCCCGGCCATTCGGGCGTTCCGGGGCAGCAGATGGAAGATGGCGTGAGCCAGCAGGCTTTTACCGGAGCCGCTGGCGCCCACCACCGCCGTCACCTGCCCCGGCTCCACCGTCAGGGATAGATCCCGGACGGCGGACAGTTCGGTTCGGGCCAGCCCCCGGCCATACCGGAGGAAGGAGACGGACAGGTGTTCCACAATCAAAATCGGTTCCATCGTCCCTCCTATTCCTGGGCGCTGGCGGGCGCGGACAGCAACCGCAGCCGCTCCCCCGCCAGAGCAAACAGCGCCACCACCAGCACCAGGGACATTCCGGGAAACAGCGCCAGCCACCACCGGCCGGTGGTCAGGTAACGCGTACTCTCCTCCAGAATAATCCCGATGGCGGGCTGCTCCGGGGACAGGCCGAAGCCCAAAAAGGTGACGCCGGCCTCATGGAGAATGGCGTGGGGAAACTGGAGGACAAGGCCCGTCAGGAACTGGGGCAGCAGATGAGGAAATATGTGATTCCAAAACATGCTTCGCCGGGACACGCCCAGCCGTTGGGATATCCGGAACCAGTGGGCCCGCTTCAGCTGGAGGATCTCCCCCCGAACCAGCCGGGCCAGAGAGGTCCAGTGGCTGAGGGCCACCCCGGCCGTCACGCCCCAGAAGCCCCGCCCACAGGCGATGGAGATCAAAATAATCAGCAAGATATGCGGAATGCCCATCACCAGGTCGATCACCCAGGAAATGCCGCTGTCCACCCAGCCCCCCAGGAGGGCGGAGGCCGTCCCAAGCGCCAGCGCGACCACCGCGCTGACACAGGCCGTCAGCGCCCCCACTCGGATAGACAGCGACAGCCCCGCCATGGTTCTGGCCATCATATCCCGGCCCATCCAGTCGGTACCGAAGGGGAACGCGGGGCAGGGCGGCAGGTTTTTACGGGCAAAGCCGGTGGCCGCGGCTTCTTCAGCCAGAAGCGCTCCGGCCAACGCAACGGCAGACAAAACGATACAGCCAAACGCCAGCAGGAAAAGGGTACTTTTGCGCCGGTTTTTCATCATTTGGCCACCCCCCTTCGGATACGGGGGTCTACCACGCCGTAAAGCAGGTCGGCAGCGAGATTGCCGGTGAAAACCATCGCCGCGGTGGCTACGGTGATGCCCAGAAGAAGGGACAGGTCGCCTCCCAGCCCGGCAAATACCGCCGCCTGGCCCAGGCCGGGAAAGGAAAAGGCCTGCTCCACCAGCACCGAGCCCCCCACAATCTCTCCGATGGAGGCAAATTGCAGGGTGATGGCCGGCAGCGCCACGTTGCGCAGGACATGCCGGACCAAAATGGACCGTCCTCCCTCCCCCCGGGCCCGGGCGAAGAGGATGTAGTCGCTGTCCAGCACATCCGCGGTCTTTTCCCGGGTATGCAGGGCAATATTGGCCACGCCGGTGACGGACAGCGTCAGCGCGGGCAGGATCGCATGGCGCAGCCGCTGGACCAGGACCACAGACGGCGCGTCCGCCCCGACAGGCACCGACAGCCCAACGGGCAGCACCCTCAGCCGGACGGAAAAGACCATTAGCAGCAGCAAGGCCAGCCAGAAGGCGGGGGTGCTGGAAATCAGCAGGCAGTACCCCCGCACCAGACGGTCCGGCCAGCGGCCCCGGCAGGCTCCGGCCAGCAGTCCCAGCCCAAGCCCCAGCGCGCCGGACAGCACCCAAGCAAAGACCAACAGCCACACCGAATTGGACAGCCGCTGGCCGATGACTTCCAGCACCGGCTGGCGGTAGAGCAGGGAAACGCCAAAATCTCCCCGCAGCACCCCCTTCAGCCAGCCCAGATAGCGCTCTGCCGGCGGCACGCCCACCCCCCAGTACTGCTCCAGCCGGGCGATCTGCTCCGGACTCATGGATCCCAGCGCTGCCTGTCCGATATTGGTTTGGAGCGGATCCAAAGGGGCGGCATCCATGAGCAGAAAGGCCGTCAGGCTGACGCCAAGCAGCAGCAGCGCCATGCGAATCATTTTTTTTGCGGCAAATTGCAGTCGATGTCTCATTCCCAGCTCCATTGATCCACATTGTTGACGATAGACCACCCGTGGCCGTGGGGGTGAATCTTCTGCTGGGCCACCTGGAGGCTGTCCCGCACCCAGTACAGATGGTCCACGTTCACCAGCCACACCCAGGGCACGTCCCCGGCAATCTCCTCCTGGGCCTGCTGCCACAGGGCGTAGGACTCCTCCAGGCCGGGGCAGGCCAGAGCCTGATCCAGAAGGCTGTCCGCTGCTTCACAGGAGTAGGGGGAGTAGCGGGCGGTATCCGTTTCGGGGCCGGTGTGGTAGATGTTGTAAAGCTCCATGGGGGTGTGGGCCCCCCAGCCCCAGACCAATGGGTTGGACAGGGCGTCAGTATAGGCGGTGTCCCAACCCACACCTTTGATATCCGCCTCAATACCCAGTTCGCCCAGCTGGTTGGCCAGCTCGGCTGCCAGTCCCTGTCGGACGGAATCTCCAGCAGTATAGTGGATTGTAAGGCTGGCCCGGACGCCGCCCTTGCTCCGCACGCCATCCGGTCCCGGGAGCCAGCCCCACTCGTCCAGTAGAGCCTTGGCCCCCTCCGGGTCATAGTTCACCTCGCTGGCAGGGCTGTACCAGGGCAGGCCATCGCACACGCTGTAGGCGGGGGCGCCATAACCGTTGAGTACGTTGTCGATCATCCGCTGCCGGTCAATGCCCATGTTGATGGCCTCCCGGAATGGAAGCTCCCTGGTGGGCAGACCGTGGACAACGGGCAGATTAATCCCCCGGTTGTCCACCGTCGAGACAGACAGCAGGGAGAAGCCCTCTACACTCTGGTCAGAGTAGGCGGCGGAGGTGTAGGCCAGGTCGGCCTGGCCCGCCTGGACGGCCAGGAAGGCGGCGTCCTCCTCCATAAACAGGATGGCCACCCGCTCCATCCGGGGCTGCGGCCCGTAGTAGTCCGGATTGTACTCCAGAATCACCTGCTGGCCCCGGTCCCACTGCTTCAGCTTATACCGCCCGGAGCCAATGGGGTTGGAGCCATAGCTGGCCGGATCATAGGCGTGCTCCGGGAGGATGCCGGTAACGGCCATGGTGTAGGGCCAGATGGAGAAAGGGGTTTTCATATGAAAGACCACGGTGAGCTCATCGACGGCCTCGGCAAAATCCAGCATCGTAAAATCGTTGACGGAACTGGACGCCTTCACGGTATTATAGGTAAAGGCAACATCCTCGGCCGTGAGGGCCTCCCCGTCGGTAAACTTCACATCGTCCCGGATGGTGACAGTCCAGGTGAGGCCGTCCCCGCCGGCCTCCATGGAGGTCGCCAGATCATAGCCGATGGTCAGGTCTGGGTTGGTCACCGTGAGGGTGGACTGAATCAGCGGCTCGTGGACGTGCTCCCCCGCCCCCCAGCCGAAGGCGGGGTCGAAGCCCGCCTCGGGCTCGGAGGTGGTGGGCATGACGATGGTCAGCGGCTTAGACGTCCCTGGCTCAGGGGAGAAGCCGCCCTCGTTTCCTCTGCCGCAGGAGGCAAGGAGGAGCAGAGATAGCGGAAGGGCAAGCAGGCGGAGGGTTCGTCTTTTCATTTACTCCTCCATCCGCCTCAGCGCGGCCTCGAAAACCGCCTGATAAGGCAGGCCGTTCTCCCGGGCCAGCGCGGCCACGTCCTCAAACTCCGGCTTGGCGTGGGACACGCCGTACCCCCGCGCCAGCTTTACCCCCACCGGCCCCCACGGGGTCTGGACCTGTCCCGCTCCGGGGGCAAGGAAATACTTGCCGCACCGCCGGACCCGCAGGCCGTTGGTGGTGGTCTGGGCCAGAATGTGCCGGGCAAGCTCCCCCTCCCGGCCCGGCTCGCACAACACGGTGAGCACATGGCCCGGACGGCCCTTCTTCATGGTGCCAGGGGTAGTGTACACATCCAGGGCCCCCAGCTCCGGCAGGCTGGAACAGGCAAATGCCAGGGCCTCGGGGGACATATCGTCGATATTGCACACCAGCTCCACAATCTCCCCATGCGCCCCCTCCTGCGCCTCTCCCAGAAAAGCCCGGACGCAGTTGGCCTGTTCAAACTCCTTGGTCCCCACCCCATATCCAATTTTCTCCGTGACCATAGGTGGCATGGGCCCAAAGCTCCGCGCAAAACACTTCAGCAGCGCGGCTCCAGTGGGCGTGCACAGCTCGCCCCGGACCTCCCCGCCGTAAACGGGCACGCCCTTTAAAAGTGCTGCGGTGGCGGGAGCGGGAATAGGCATGACGCCGTGGGCGCAATGTACCGTCCCGCTGCCCACATGCACGGGCGAGGCCGTGACCCAATCTACTCCCAGCAGATGGAAGGCGTAGCACACGCCGGCAACGTCAGCCACTGCGTCCAGCGCTCCCACCTCGTGGTAGTGGACGTCGCCCACATCACAGCCGTGGGCCTGGGCCTCCGCCTGGGCAATGGCGTCATAGACTTCCCGGGCCCGGGCCCTGACCTCCCGGGGCAGGGCCAGACTGTCGATGAGCTCCGCGACGCGTCCCGGCGTGGCGTGGTGGTGATGGTGCTCATGCTCGTGGTGGTGCTCATGCTCCTCGCGGCCCCGGACCGTCACCCGCATACGGGTGCCCGCGATACCGCCGGTCCTGGCGGCAGCGGGGGCCACCTCCACTCCGGGCAGGCCCAGGCTGTTCATAGCGCGCAAAAAAGCCTCCTGCTGGGCCGAATCCATCAGCTCGTACAGCGCGGCCATAAGCATATCCCCCGCTGCGCCCATATTACACTCTAAATATACAGTTCTCACGAGATTCCCTCCATTTGGTTTATCATACTTGCCAGGTAGCCGGCGCCAAAGCCGTTATCGATATTTACCACGCTGCACCCGGAGGCGCAGGAGTTGAGCATCGCTAACAGAGCAGACAGCCCCCCGAAGTTGGCCCCATACCCCACGCTGGTCGGCACGGCGACCACCGGGCAGTCCACCAGCCCGCCGACCACAGAGGCCAGCGCTCCCTCCATTCCGGCCACCGCCACCACACACCGGGCACTCATCAACGGCTCCAAATTGGACAGCAGGCGGTGCAGTCCGGCCACCCCCACGTCATATAGGCGGGTGACCCTGTTGCCCAGCATCTCGGCGGTGAGTGCCGCCTCCTCGGCCACAGGCATATCGCTGGTACCGCCGGTGGCCACCACGATATGCCCCAGCATGTTTCGCTCCCCGGGAAACGCGACGGCCAGCTTTGGAACCGCGTGGTACTCCAGAGGGATGGTTCCCCCCACAATGTCCGCCGCTTCCTTGCTCAATCGGGTAATCAGGATATTTTTGCACCCCCGCTCCCCCATAGCCCCGGCAATGCCAATGATCTGATCCGGAGTCTTTCCCGCGCCGTAGATAACCTCCGCTGCCCCCTGCCGGACGCCGCGGTGGAAATCCACTTTGGCGTACCCCAGTTCCTGAAAGGGCTCCCGTTTCAGCTGGGATAGCGCCTCCTCCGGGGTAGCAGAACCGTCGGCAACCTGGCGCAGCAGATGTAAAATATCGTGCCGGTTGTCCATTGAAATACCTCCCTATCTGCTGGCGGCCCTGGGCCTCAGGTCCAGCGTAATTTCATGAAAAAGGGACGACAGCACAGTTAAAATATCCCCCCGTCTGGCCCACGCCTGAGAAAACTGCTTTTCTGTAACCTGAAGCTTGCAGCCGTCCGCGATCAACCTCAGGCGGAAGTCCCGAAACCCCAACTCGGACAGCAGATTCTCTCCCTGCTCTACGCGCTCCAGGTCCGCCCGGGTGATGGCCCTCCCGCCGGGGACCCGGGTGGCCAGGCAGGCATAGGCGGGTTTGTCCCAGGTAAACAGCCCCGCCTGACGGGACAACTCCCGGATTTGCTCCTTGGTCAGGCCGCACTCCCGCAGGGGGGAGCGGACCTCCAACTCCCGCAGCGCCTGCATCCCGGGCCGGTCTCCTGCGTCATCAGAGGCGTTGGTGCCGTCCAACAGCAGGGAGAAACCGTCCGCCGCCGCCCGCTCCCGCAGCGCAGAAAACAACCGCCGTTTGCAGTGGCGGCACCGGTCGGGCGGATTGGCCGTAACCTGCGGGTCGGTAAGGATGTCAACCTCGACCACATCCAACTCCACGCCCAACTCGTCACATAGCCGCCAGGCATCTTCCAGCTCAAATTGGGGCTGAAAGGGTGTTTTGACAAAGTAGGGGCGTACCTCGGCTCCCGCACAGAGCCCTGCCCACAGCAAAAACGCGGAGTCCACACCCCCGGAAAGAGCCAGCGCGGCGCGAGGATTCTCTTTGAAGAACCCCTCCAGCATAATAATCCCCCCATTCTAAACATTAAAAAAAGCATACCGATACGGTACGCCTTCTGGCCG
Source organism: uncultured Bacillota bacterium (assembly GCA_947383275.1). Classification (GTDB taxonomy): domain Bacteria; phylum Bacillota; class Clostridia; order Oscillospirales; family Oscillospiraceae; genus Lawsonibacter. The sequence continues at coordinate 3,268 of CANDCW010000036.1, read as the reverse complement.
CATCCAGACTTCTGTGCCGGACGCCAATTCCCAATGATTGCAATGGCTCTAAAGACCTTCTGGTCCATTTGCGGCTTCCTGCCGCTCCTAAGCGCTAGTATAACAAAATAGATCGAGGCCTGTCAATATCTGAATCCACTAATAAGGCCCGGATTTTCAGCCGAATTCGCCTTGTAAAAAAGAAATGAAAAAATTCGAAAAAAGTGTTGACATCGGTGGATGAATGTGGTATCATCTTTCTTGCGCCGAACGAGTGCCACACGCGCGAGTGGTGGAATTGGTAGACTCGCTGGCTTCAGGTGCCAGTGCTCGCAAGGGCGTGCGGGTTCGACTCCCGCCTCGCGCACCACAAAAGTTCTCAGTTGACGATGTAGTCAGCTGAGAACTTTTTATTTCTACTAGAAAGGTTTATTCTGTATGCAAATCCAACTTTCCGACCATTTTACTTATTCAAAACTATTCCGCTTTACCGCGCCCTCTATTGTAACCATGATCTTCACCTCCATCTACAGCGTGGTAGACGGCCTGTTTGTGTCTAACCTGGTGGGGGAACTGGCGTTGTCGGCAGTGAACATCATCTTCCCGGTGGCTATGATCCTGTCGGCTTTCGGTTTTATGCTGGGCTCCGGGGGCAGCGCCATCGTAGCCCGGACTATGGGAGAGGGCAAGCCTGAGCTGGCCAACCGGTACTTCTCCATGATTATCCTGGTAGCGCTTGGGCTGGGAACAGTTTTCTCCATTGGCGGGGCATTGCTCATCGAACCCATTGCCCGGCTGGCCGGGGCCAGCGATCTGCTCATGGACGACTGCATCGCCTATGGCCGCATTCTGTTGGCGGGGACCGCCCCCTTCATGCTCCAGGTGGCCTTTCAGGTCTTTTTTGTGACGGCGGAGCTGCCCAAGATGGGACTGGCTGTCTCTCTGGCCTCCGGAGCTACCAACATCGTTATGGATTACATCCTCATCGGGCCCCTGAACATGGGCATCGCCGGGGCAGGCTGGGGGACGGTGCTCAGCTACCTGGTGGGCGGCGGGCTGCCCCTGCTATTTTTCCTGCATCCCGCGGGAGGCCGGCTGAAGCTTTGCCCTACCGGACTTTACCTCCGGGAACTGAAAAATGCCTGCGTCAACGGTTCCTCCGAGTTGATGAGCAATCTGTCCGCCTCCCTGATCAGCGTACTGTACAACCTCCAGCTGATGCGTCTGGTTGGAGCGTCCGGGGTAGCGGCCTACTCGGTGATGATGTATGTGGACTTCGCTTTCGCTGCGGTGTTTTTGGGCTTCTCCATGGGGGTGGGACCGATTATCAGCTTTCACTTCGGGGCGGACAACCGGGCAGAGCTGAAAAGCCTCCTGCACAAAAGCCTGACCGTTATTGGCGCATCCTCCCTGGCTATGGTGGCCCTGTCGGAGCTGCTGGCCCGGCCCCTGGCTATGGCCTTTGTGGGCTACAGCCCCGCGCTGACAGACATGACCGTCCACGGCTTCCGCATCTTCGCCCTGAGCTATTTCTTTGTAGGTTTCGGCATTTTCGGCTCGGGGTTTTTCACCGGCCTGTGCAATGGGATCATCTCCGCGCTGATTTCCTTCCTGCGCACCTTCCTGTTCCGGGGCGGCATGGTTCTCCTCCTGCCCATCATGCTGGACCTGGACGGCATCTGGCTGGCCGTGACCGTGGCGGACGCAATGGGCGCGGCCGTTGCGGCAGCACTGATTTGGCGGTATCGGAAACGGTACCATTACGGATAGGAAAAGATTTCTTTTCCCCATTGACAAACCAATTTCCCACTGATATAATTCTGTTGCTAAAATGCGAATAATTCTTATTTTGAAAGTGAGGAACCTATTATGCCTGAATTAAAAGGGAGCAAAACTGAACAGAACCTGTGGGCCGCCTTTGCCGGCGAGAGCCAGGCCCGGAACAAATACACCTATTTCGCCTCCAAGGCCAAAAAAGAGGGGTATGTCCAAATTGCCCAGATCTTTGAAGAGACCGCGGCCAACGAAAAGGAGCACGCCAAGATCTGGTTTAAGCTTCTGGGCGGTATCGGCACCACCGCTGAAAACCTGACCGCAGCCGCCGAGGGCGAGAACTTTGAGTGGACCGATATGTATGCCAAAATGGCACAGGAGGCTCGGGAGGAAGGCTTTGACAATATTGCCGCCCTCTTTGAGGGTGTGGCCAAAATCGAGAAGGAGCACGAGGACCGCTACCGCCGGCTGCTGGCCAACGTGGAGGGTGGCCTGGTCTTTTCCCGGGACGGCGACATGATCTGGCAGTGCACCAACTGCGGCCACATCTGTGTGGGCCCCAAGGCCCCGGAGGTCTGCCCCGTCTGCGCCCATCCCCAGGCTTACTTCCAGCTCAAGGCCGAAAATTACTGAGCATTTCCGCTTGCCGGCGGCATTCTCAACGGATGCCGCCGGTTTTTTGATTTCCCCTTGCAACCAGAAATAAAAAGGGGTATAATACCTGCGTTACAAGGGCGGAAAAGGCAAACCGTTCCCGGCTGCGAATCCCGTCCCCGGAGGTAACAGTTATGGTAAAAGCAATTGTAGGCGCCAACTGGGGCGATGAAGGCAAGGGCAAGGTCACTGATATGCTGGCCGAACAGTCTGATATCGTCATCCGCTTCCAGGGCGGCGCAAACGCCGGCCACACCATTATCAACCACTACGGCCGGTTTGCCCTGCACACCCTCCCATCCGGCATATTCTATCCCCATGTCACCAATATCATAGGCAACGGCGTAGCATTAGACATCGCCAAGCTGGCCACCGAGCTGGAGCAGGTGGAGGCCCAGGGAGTGCCCGCCCCCAAGCTCATGGTCGCTGACCGGGCGCAGCTGCTGCTGCCCTACCACATTCTTCAGGATACCTACGAGGAGGCCCGGCTGGGCGGTAAAGCCTTCGGCTCCACTAAGAGCGGCATCGCTCCCTTCTACTCCGACAAGTACGCCAAAACGGGCATCCAAGTGTGCGACCTCTTCCACGAGCCCCGGCTGAAGGAGCGGTTGACTGCGGCGGTGGAGCTGAAAAACGTGCTCTTTGAGCACTTGTACCACCAGCCCAAAATCAGTGCAGACGAGATTATGGGCCAGCTGCTGGAGCTACGGGAACGCATTCGACCCTATGTAGGGGATACCGTGGCTTTCGTCCACCAGGCGCTGAAGGAGGGGAAAACCATCCTGCTGGAGGGCCAGCTTGGCTCCATGAAGGACCCGGACCTGGGCATCTTCCCCATGACCACCTCCTCCCACACCCTGGC
>CANDCW010000035.1 GCA_947383275.1 uncultured Bacillota bacterium | reverse complement strand
ACTCCAACGGTGTGAGATGATACTCCCGCTGAAATACTTTGTAGAACTGCGTCCTGTTCTCGTATCCCAGCGATGCTGCGATCTGGCTGACCGGGAATTCCGTGTTCCTCAGCAGACGTGCAGCCTCAGCCAGCTGCACCTTCTGGCAATACGCTTTGAGGGTGTACCCGGTGTGCCTCTTGATGATGCGGGAGATATGCTCACAAGAGTAGTTGAGCGCCTCCGCAAGCTCAGTCCGGCGGATGACCCCGTGTTGTGCTTCGATCAGCTTCTTGGCCTGCTCCACGGCCATCAGCTCCCGGCTGTGCCCCAGCGAAACATGGGTGGCCTTATAGACATCGGGGCTTTCCAGCGCGGCAAACAGCCGAAGTAAAGAGGAATAGATGTCAAACTGATAGCCGATCCGCTTCACGGAAAATGCGCGGATCAGCTCCTGGGTCAGCTGCGGGATCGCGTCCGTCCCCAGAAGGGTAAAGTCCAGGTAGTCCTTTTTATAGGCGGCGCGCTCCGAGAGGTTGTCACTGAAAAACTGATTGAGGATGCTTTTGTACTGGAACGGCGGCGGAAATGATTTGGGCCACTGCGTCAGCAGCGCGGGGTCGATGCCGATGTAAACGATATCCGCGTTTGACATATCTGTTTCCCGGTGCATGGTATTTCGGTTGAGGAGGCAGAGGTTCCCCTGAGTATAGGCGGTCTCTGCCTCCTCAATCATGACCCGGACGTCCCCCCGCTGCACATACATCAGCTCGAAGAAGTTATGCTTGTGCATATAGGTTTCATGAAAGAACTCGCTTCTTGCCGGAGTGTGGACGCAAAAGGACCACGTATCCATATAGTTGGAAAACAGGTACTCCTGGGGCGTACGGATGCTGGTCACCACCGACAACGGAGAAAAATAGTCCCGCTCGGCCGTATGGTCGCGAAGATAGTTCGGGCCATGGCTGTCGGTTTGATCCCGCATCTCATCAATGCTGTCAAAATACAGATGTGTCATGTTTTCCATGTGAACGCCCCCCTGAGGGCAGTATACCATAAAAACGCGCGTTTTTGAAGGAGGAATCACCATTGAAACGGCAATGCTACAATCCCTATCTCCCCAGCTGGGAATACATCCCCGACGCTGAACCGAGGGTGTTCGGCGAGCGGCTGTACATCTATGGGAGCCATGACCTGTTTGGAGCCAAGGAATACTGCGAGGGCAATTACGTCTCCTGGTCGGCCCCGGTGGGCGACCTTTCCGACTGGCGGTACGAGGGCGTGATCTTCAAAAAAGAGGATACCCCGTGGAATCAGGAAAAGCTGTCCTACTATGCCCCGGATGTGGTGCGCGGCACGGATGGGCGGTATTATCTCTACTACTCCGTGGCCAATACGTCCATCACCTCCGTTGCCGTGTGCGACACCCCCGCGGGGAAATATCAGTATTTGGGCGACGTCCATTTCCCGGACGGGCGGGTTTATGGCTCAAAGCCGGAAGACTGGTTCGTGTTTGACCCCGCCGTACTGGTGGACGACGATGGACGTGTTTTCCTCTATGTGGGGAGCGGTCAGGCGTCAAACGGGAACTTTGGACACGAGATCAAAGGCCTGTTTGTGATGGAACTCGCGCCTGATATGCTGACCATCATCAGCGAGCCGACGATTATCATGCCGGCGGATTTTGACCCCAAGAAGCCAAACTATTGGGAGGGCCCCTCCATCCGCCACATCGGTGAGTGGTATTATCTGGTCTATCCGGCCACTAATATCACCGGCCTCAATTACGCCATGAGCCTGTTTCCCGACAAGGGTTTTGTCCACAAGGGGCCGATCCACTCCTCCAGCGATATCGGTTTGAACGGCAGAAAGCTCATGAACGCCGCCTATCCCATGGGCAACAGCCACGGCGGCATGGTGTGCGTCAACGGCCAATGGTACATATTTGACCACCGCACCACCAATGGAGTGAAAAAGAACCGGCAGGCCGTGGCCGAGCCCATTGAGATCCAGGAGGACGGCACGATTCAAATGGTGGAGGCCACAAGCTGTGGATTGAACGGCGGCCCCCTGAAGGGGATCGGAACCTATCCGGCCTACATTGCCTGCGTCCTTCATCACGCCGGGGTGTTTGGCATCCGCAACCCTATGGGCGGGCCTGAGATCACCCAGGACGGCCCGGACTATGAACCGCCGGAGCCCGAGGGCCGTGAAGTGACGGTGGACACGGAGCTTACCGCGCCAACGGCCTATATCTCCAAAATGAAGAATGGCAGCGTCGCCGGGTTCCGATATTTTGACCTGGAAGCAACCACGCGCATCGACGTGACGGTTCGCGGCGGAGGCGGCGTACTGGAGCTTTTGCCCGGGGAAAAGGGTGTCGTCATAGCTTCCATTTCCATTGCCGCCGCGGACAAATGGACGGCTGCCGGCACGAAATTCAACGCCAAGCGGCTGGCGCTGGAGAGCCGCCGGCCCATCGGCTCCTGCCCCCTGTATTTTCGGTATAAGGGCAAAGGCGCCCTTGATATTTTGAACTTTACGCTCGCATAACGAAGGAGGATAACCATGGACTGGACACCAATTTGGCATCAAGCCGCCGCCCCCGCGTTCGCTATGGGCCTGTTGGCAGGGAAAAAGAAAACGGTGGTGTTTCATGTAACGCCCCAGGTTTCCGGCGAGAAGCTTCGGGTTCGTTTCTCAAATCACTATGGGAAGAAACCCTATGCCATCGGCGGACTGACCGTATGGGCGCAGGGGAAGATGCACCCCATTACAAGCGGCGGCAGCGGCTCCTTCTTTGTCCCCGTGGGGGAAAGCTGCTATTCTGACGAGATTCCGCTCCCGGCGGCCCAGGGCGAGGAGCTGGAGATCAGGCTCTATTATGCGTCAAAGGTCATGGACAGCAATATGACCGAGGAGGCCGCCGTTGTCTACCCGGGCGATCACACCGGGGACAAGGAGCTTCCCCCGGCCCGCAGGGAGGGCTATAAGGAGCAGTACAACCTCTATGAAGCCGTTCCCGGGATGGATCAGATTGATGTGCTCACCGGCCAGCCGTCGAAGATCATCGCAGCCTTCGGGGACAGCATAACGGCCATGAACCGCTGGGTGAAGCCGCTGCAAAAGCGCCTATCCGACGCCTACGGCGGCCGGTACGCGCTGATGAACGCCGGTATCAGCGGGAACTGCCTGCTTTATGATGTTCCAGGGCTGATGGGGGCTTCCTACGGGGAAAAAGGGGTATCCCGGTTTGAACGCGATGTGCTCCGCTTTGACGGCCTCCACGGGGTGATCCTCGCGCTGGGGGTCAATGACGCGGCTTATTACTCCAAAAAGACAGAGGCGGCCATCTCCCTGGAAAAATACGCGTCTGCCGTAACAGGCGTTGTGGAGCGGCTCCACAAGGCGGGCGTCCGGGTGATCGCCCAGACTCTCCCGCCCCGCATCGGGTTTGTGAAAAAGGGCTATACCCCGGAGATGGAGGCCCTGCGGGTCAGCATCAACGGGTGGATCAGGGAAAGCGCGATGTTCGACTACGTATTTGACGCGGACGCCCTGCTGAGGGATCAGAACGATCCCTCGGTCACCGATGAGCGCTACCATCAGGGCGACCATCTGCACCCGAACCAGGCCGGCGGTACGCTGCTGGCACAGGCATACGATTTGAAACATCTGACCGGGGAGGCGTAGGCATGGGCAAGAAGTATTTTACGCTCAGCTTCGATGATGGGCTGGAGCAGGACAAACGGGTGATCCGGCTGATGAAGCAATACGGGCTCAAAGGGACTTTCAACCTCAATGCCGGCCTGTTCGGCGCCCGCGGCGAGGTGAAGGGGATCGGGACCTTCTCCTTCCAGGACTGCCCCGAGGGGGTAAAGCACAAGTGGCCCTTCTCCTATGTTCAGCACAACCGGATCCCAAAGGACGAGGTGCTCCAGGTCTATGAGGGGATGGAAATTGCCACCCATGGCTTCCGGCATGAATCCCTGGGCGCTGTCAGCGAGGATGAAATGCGCGCGTCGGTGGACGCGGACAAGGCCGGCCTGGAAGGGCTCTTTGGCGCCCCCGTCGTGGGCCATGCTTATGCGCAGGGCTCCACCTCGCCGGCGGTGCAGGCGTATTTGAAGGAACGGGGCTACCGGTATGCCAGGGCGGTGTTTCCCTCCGGCGGCTATGAGTTCCCCGAAAACCCGCTGAACTTCCGCCCCTCCACCTCCATCATTTTGAAGGACGCCATGAAGCTGGTGGAGCGCTTCAAGCGCGAGGAGCTCCAGGACCGGGACCTGCTGCTATACCTCTGGGCGCACAGCTATGAAATGGACTACGAAAAGGGCAATGCCAGCTGGGATGCCCTGGAACGGCTTTTTGAGGCCATCGCGGGGCGCAGCGATATCGTATACTGCACCAACAGCGAGGCATTCTCACATATTTGAGGGGGCGCAGACAGATGAAAAAACAAAACTTCAACACGGGCTGGCTGTTCAGTGCCGTGGGCGGGGAGCAGGCCATGAAGCCGGTCACGCTTCCCCATGACGCGATGCTGTACGAGAAACGCTCGAAGGATGCCGCTACGGCAGGGGCCTGCGGATATTTTCCCGGCGGCGCCTATGTCTATATCAGACGGCTTCCCGTGCCCGAGGAGTGGCGGGAGCAGTCCGCCGTCCTGGAATTTGAGGCGGTCTATCAAAACGCCCAGGTGTTCGTGAACGGCACCCTCGCCGCCGAGCAGCGGTACGGCTATATCAGCTTCTTTGTGGCGCTGGAGCAGTATCTGAAATACGGTGAGGAAAATGAGATAAAGGTGATCGCCGACAACTCGGCGGTGCCCAATTCCCGCTGGTATTCCGGAAGCGGGATATATCGGAACGTAAACCTTTTCCTTGGGGATCGGAACCATATCATCCCCGACGGCCTATTGATCTCCACCTCCGGGAACAACACGGCCCATGTGAAGGTGTCGGTCACCGGCGGCGACACGGTTCGGGTTTCCATCCTGGACGGCGAAAGCCTCGCGGCGCAGGCCGAGGTGCCGGTAAAGGACGGGACAGCTTCCGTGGACATCCCCGTTTCCCAGCCCCGGCTTTGGGACGCAGACCACCCCGAGCTGTATCTGTGCCGGACGGAGCTGCTGAAGGATGGCGAGGTGGTTGACACGGCGGAGGAGCGGTTTGGTTTCCGCACCCTCAGCTGGAGCGTCAAGGGCTTCTTCGTGAATGGGCAGGAGACGCTGCTTCGCGGCGCCTGCATCCACCACGACAACGGCATCCTGGGCGCGTGCTCCTTTGAAGCTGCTGAACTCCGCCGCGTCCGGCTGCTCAAGGAGGCCGGCTTCAACGCGATACGTTCCTCCCATAACCCGGCGTCCAAAGCCTTGCTGGATGCCTGTGACCAGCTGGGTATGTATGTCATGGATGAATTCTGCGACAACTGGCTGGTGCATAAAAACCCCTACGACTATGCGGACAAGGATTTCCGTGCGTGGTGGGAACGGGATCTCACTGCCATGGTGATCAAAAACTACAACCACCCCAGCGTAGTCATGAATTCCATCGGGAACGAGATCTCCGAGCTGGCCATCCCCGAGGGACAGGAGTACTGCAAAAAGCTGGCCGTCCTGGCCCGGAAGCTGGATCCGGGGAAAGCCGTGACCCTGGGTGTCAACCTGATGCTGTGCAGTATGTCGGCCAAGGGCGGCGGCATATACGGCGACAAAAAGGACGGGAAAGAGAACAAGAACGGCAGTCAGACCATGGATAATGTCCCTACCAGCGCGTTCTTCAATATGCTGATGAACATGGCCGGGGGGATGATTGAAAAAATGGCCGCCAAGCCCGCCGCGGATAATGCCACAAAGGTGTGCTTCTCCTACCTGGATATCGGCGGGTATAATTACGCCGCCTCCCGGTATGAGAAGGACGGCACACTTCATCCGGACCGGGTTATCGTTGGCTCCGAGACCCTGCCCAAAAACCTCTATCACAACTGGCAGCTGGTGAAAAAGCTCCCCTATGTCATCGGCGATTTCATGTGGACCGGCTGGGACTACCTGGGGGAGTCCGGCATCGGCACCGTCCGCTACAAAAGCTTCAAGAATCCCGGTCAGGACGCGCCTATCATTTCCGGCGGCTGCGGCGTGATCGACATCTGCGGAAAGCTCCGCCCCGAGGTGCAGTGGAACCGGCTGACCTGGGGACTGGATCACACCCCCGGTATCGGTGTGGAACCGTATACCCACGCCGGGGAGACGGGCTCTGTATCCATGTGGCGTGACACAGACGCGGTGGCAAGCTGGTCTTGGGCCGGCTGCGAGGGGAAACGGAACAAGATCACCGTGTATTCCGACGGTGACACGGCGGAACTCATCCTAAATGGGCGTTCCTATGGGAAGAAAAAGACGAAGGAGTATAAGGCCGTCTTCAAACACATTGCCTATGAGCCCGGAACGATCACCGCGATCAGCTATGACAGTGCCGGGAAAGAGCTGTCCCGCACCTCCATGAAGACTGCCGAGGGCGCCAGCGAACTGCGCGTGGCTGCTGATCGGAGCGCCTTGAAGGCGGGGACGCAGGATCTGGCTTATTTGAGCATCGACCTGACCGGCGCGGACGGGATCACAAAGTCTTCCGAGGACACCGCGGTTACGGTGGAGGTCAGCGGCGCCGGCGAGCTGTTGGCCCTTGGCTCCGCAAAGCCCAATATGGGGGAGAACTTCTTCTCCAATACCCATACCACCTATTATGGGAAAGCGCTGGCCGTTGTCCGCGCCGGAGACGCCCCTGGCGGGATCACGGTGACTGTGCGGGCAGATGGGATGCAGACCAGGACGGTCGAACTGAACGCGATCTAAGCAGAGCAAGGAAGGGACGTTATGGACAAAAAAGAAACTGGCTTCTGGAACACCCCCCTCATCAGCTCGCTGGTGAGATCCCAGAGCGTAAAGCTGCCGGAAATGCTGCTGGGCTACTTCATCGGCCCCTTCGGGGCGCTGCTGTCCTCCGGCATCTTCACCAGCATCCTGCAAAACTACTTCACCGATGTGCTCAAGCTGGATTTGAGCTTCCTCACGGGGCTGCAGCTGTTTTCCACCATCCTGATCGTGGCGGCCAACCTTGTGGTAGGACAGCTCATTGAGCGCACAAAGGCCCTGGCGGGCAAGGCCCGGCCCTGGGTGCTGCTGTCTGCGCTGACGCTGAGCGTGGCCAGCGTGCTCATGTTCATCGTCCCCGTCCAGAGTCCCACGGCAAAAATGGTGTGGATCGCCATCGCCTATAATCTCTACTACGCGGTGGCGTATCCCATCTACAACACCGCCAACTCCACCCTGATCCCTGTGTCCACCCGGGACAGCAAACAGCGGGCCACCCTGGCTTCCTTCACCAACGTGGCGGGCCTGGGGGTCATGGGTGTGGGCTCCATGGTGTTCCCCATGCTGGTATCCTTCGCCTTGAAAGAAAACCAGGGGCTTTGGTTCATGACCATGCTGGCCGTGGCCATCTTCACCGCCCTGACCATCTTCCTCCAGTTCAAGTTCACCCGGGAGCGGGTCACGGAGGAGAGCATGGGCACAGCCGGCAGCGACGCCCAGGACAAAACGGCCACCCTGGGGGAACAGCTCAAGGCTGTGACCAGCGAAAAGTGGTGGTGGATCACCATTGTCTTTTACATGGGCTTCCAGTGGAGCGGGGCCATGAAGAACGGCTCCATGGCTTTCTTCTGCAAGTGGGTGCTGGACAACACCTTCTTTGGCTCCGCCGACGCCTGGGGCGCGTCCCAATCCCTGCTGGCAGTGCTGGGGGCCATCCCCATGGCGGTGGCGGCGGCGCTGGTGGTGCCGTTGGCCAACAAATTCGGCAAGCGCACCGTCACCATCATCGGCATGGTGGTCGGCGTCATCGGCGGTGTCATTGCCGGGATGGGGCAGGGCCAGATCGTCCCGGTGGCCATCGGCGTGGCGATCAAGTGCCTGGGTTCCGCCCCGGCGTGCTACCTGATTTTGGCCATGCTGGCGGATGTCATCGACCACATTGAATTCAAGAGCGGCATCCGCACAGACGGGTTCACCATGTCCATCTACAGCTCCATCATGGTGGCCGCCACCCCGATCTGCAACGCGATTTTCAGCGCCATCCTGAACGGCAGCGGCTATGACCAGGGCGCCGACGTGGCCTTGGGCACCGCGGGGCAGACCGCCGCGGCCCAGGGGGCCATCACAGTGAGCTATATCTGGATCGAGACCATCGCCTATGCCGTGTGCGCGGTGCTGATGCTGCTGTGGACGGTGGAGAAAAACCTCCCCGAGGAGCAAAAGGCCATCGCGGAGCGCAAAAAGTGAGGGGGCGCGGCGTGAAAACAAAGCAGGCGTTCAACCCCTATCTCCCCAGCTGGGAGTACATCCCGGACGGCGAGCCTCATGTGTTCGGAGACCGGGTCTACGTCTACGGCTCCCACGACAGGTTCAACGCGCCCATCTTCTGCGTCAACGACTACGTGTGCTGGTCCGCCCCGGTGGACGACCTGTCCGACTGGCGGTATGAGGGCGTGATCTACCTCAAGAACCAGGATCCGAAAAATAAGCTGGGCCTGCGGCTGCTGTTCGCCCCCGACGTATGCCGGGGGGCGAACGGGCGGTATTACCTCTACTACGCCTTCGATTTTATGGGGATCATGGGGGTGGCCGTCTGCGACACTCCGGCGGGGCATTATCAATTCCTGGGCCATGTCCGCTACCCAGACGGCACGGTATGGGGCCGGAAAAAAGGCGACCAGTTCCCCTTCGACCCCGGCGTGCTGGCGGACGACGACGGGCGGATCTGGCTGTACTCCGGGTTTTACACCCCCACCCCCGCCGCCGTCACCGGCTTCAAAAAGCTGAAAAACGACGGTGGCACGGTGGTGGAGCTGGAGCGGGATATGCTCACCATCAAGGGAGAGCCCCAGGTGATTTTTCCCAAGGAGGGCCCCGGCTCCTTCCCCAACCACGAGTTTTTCGAGGCCAGCTCCATCCGCAAGGACGGGGACAAGTACATCTTTGTCTACTCCTCCCGGCACAACCACGAGCTGTGCTATGCGGTCAGCGACCGGCCCGACGGCGGCTTCACCTTCGGAGGCACGCTGGTGAGCCAGGGTGACCTGTTCCTGGACGGCAACGAGGACGAGCGAAAGGGCCTGAACTACCTGGGCAATACCCACGGCGGGCTGCTGAACATCGGGGAGGACTGGTATATCTTCTACCACCGGCAGACCAACCGCCACTCCTATTCCCGTCAGGCCTGCGCGGAAAAACTGGTTCGCAGCCCCGACGGCTCCTTCCGGCAGGCGGAGCTGACCTCCTGCGGGCTGAACGGCGGGCCGCTGCGGGGCATTGGGCGCTACCCGGCCTATATTGCCTGCAACCTGTGGAGCAGGGACGGGGTGGGGCGGTACGACTGCCCCAGCCCCCGGAGGGCATTTGCCACCCACCCCTTTTTCACCCAGACCGGAAAAGACCGGGAGGGGGATGGCGGCCAGTACATCGCCAATATGCGGGACGGCGCTGTGGCAGGCTTCAAGTATTTTGACATCCGGGAGCTCAAAACTGTATCGGTGGAATTGAGCGGCGCGGCGGAAGGGGAATTCCTGCTTTCCGGCAGGCCGGACTTTCAAACGGTGTCGGCGCGCATCCCGCTGAAGCTGATCGGTGGGCGGGCGGAGTTCCGCGCAGACTGTGCTTTAGATAACGGGAAACGGGCACTGTATTTCAAATTCTGTGGAGTGGGACGTGTTGACTTCCACTTCTTTTCGTTGGAGGGAGCAAAAGATGAAAGCAAATCAATTTAATGACCACTGGCAGGTAAAGTACTTGGGGGAACGGGCGCCTGGCGTTCCCATCAGCCTCCCCCACGACGCCATGCTGTCTGAGCCCCGGACGGAGTTGTCCGCCGGGGGTATCAATACCGGCTGGTACGAGGGGCGGGACTATCTCTACACCAAGGTTTTTACGCCGGACAGAGCGCTGACGGATCAATGCGCTGTGTTGGAGTTTGAGGGCGTGTACCACAACGCCGAGGTGTGGCTCAACGGGGAAAAGCTGGCTTTCCGGCCCTACGGCTACACCAACTTCTATGTGGAGCTGACGGGGAAGCTGCGGGCGGGGGAGGAAAATACCTTGGAGGTCATCGCCCGCAACGCCGACCAGCCCAACTCCCGCTGGTACTCCGGCGCGGGCATTTACCGGCCTGTTGTCTTGTGGACGGCGGATCGGGAGCACATCAAGCTCAACGGGGTGAAGATCCGCACACTATCCCTGGATCCGGCCCAGATCGAGGTGCGGGTGGAGACGGAGGGTGCGGGGCCGGTGTCCGTGGCCGTTCTGGACGACGGACGAGAGCTGGCCGCCGCATCCGGGGAGACCAAGGGGCAGTTTACATTTACCATGATCCTGGAAGGGGCTAAGCCCTGGAGCCTGGACGATCCTCAGCTCTATGCGTGCCGGATAAGGTTTGGGACGGATGAGGTGGTGGAGACCTTCGGTCTGCGCACCCTGGAGTGGGGCCGCCGCGGTCTGCTGCTCAACGGGGAGCGGGTCATTGTCCAGGGGGCCTGCATCCACCACGACAACGGTGTGCTGGGGGCCTGCTGCTACGAGGACGCGGAGTGGCGCAAGATCCGCATTTTAAAGGAAAACGGCTACAACGCCATCCGCTCCGCCCACAACCCCTGTTCCAAGTTCCTGCTGGATGCCTGTGACCATCTGGGTGTGCTGGTGATGGACGAGTACATCGACCATTGGTACATCCATAAGACGGAACATGATTATGTGGATTACTTCATGGAGTGGTGGAAGCAGGATTTAAAGGACATGGTGGACAAGGACTACAACCACCCTTCAGTTATCCTCTACTCCACCGGCAACGAGGTGTCCGAGACCGCCCAGGAAAAGGGGATCAAGCTCACTGCCGATCTGACGAACCATCTCCACCAGCTGGATGATACCAGGCCCGTCACCTGCGGCGTGAACATCTTTTTCAATTTCCTGTCCTCTGTCGGCTTTGGCGTCTACAGCGACGAGAAGGCAAAAAAAGAGGCCGAAAAGGCGGAAAAGCTGAAAGCCGCCGGGGCGGTGCCCAAGAAAAAGAAGGCGGTGGGCAGCGAGTTTTTCAACAACATGGCGGGGCTGTTTGGGGACAACTTCATGAAGCTGGGGGCCACCCTCCCCCCCTGTGACTGGCGAACCCGGGACGCCTTCGCCAATATGGACGTGGCGGGATACAACTATGGCATCTTCCGCTATGAGGGCGACCTGAGAAAGTACCCGAACCGGCTGATCCTGGGCAGCGAGACCTTCTGCTCTGATGCCTACCGGTTCCGGGAACTGGCGAAAAAAGAGCCCCGCATCGTGGGCGATTTTGTGTGGGCAGGTATGGACTACCTGGGCGAGGTGGGCATCGGCTCCTGGGAGTACCAGGACTACGCGCCGGACTTTGGCCACGGTGTGGGCTGGGTGTCGGCGGGTTCCGGCCGGATCGACCTGACAGGCCGGCCCTTGGGCGAGGCGCTGTACACCCGTGTGGCCATGGAGCAGGACAAGGGCCCGTACATCGCCGTGTGCCCGGTGAACCACACCGGCGACAAGCACTCCCCCTCCGCCTGGAAAATGTCCAACGCCATCCCCTCCTGGAGCTGGCGGGGCTGCGCGGGCAAGAGCGCCAACGTGGAGGTCTACGCCCGTGCCCACAGCGTGGAGCTGCTGGTGAATGGCAAAAGCGCAGGCAAAAAGGAGCTGAAAAACGACTGCATGGCCAAATTCCGCAGCACCTATGAGGACGGCACAGTGGAAGCGGTGAGCTATGACAGCCATGGACAGGAGCTGGGGCGCTGCTCCCTGCGCACCGCATCCCCGGAAACACAGCTGCGGGCTGTACCCGAGGAGGCCGCCGTGGAGCCGGGCCGCCTGTGCCATATCAGACTGCAATACACCGACGAAAGCGGCACGGTCAAGCCGCTGGAGCGGGGCATCCTCAGCGTGAAGGTGACGGGCGGCAGACTGCTGGGCCTGGGCAGTGCGTGCCCCTACAATGAGATCGGCTACACCACAGACCGTACCGACACCTATTACGGTGAGGCACTGGCTGTCGTGCAAGCAGGAGAAGGTGCGGAACTCACCCTGGCTGTTGCAGACGGCAGATACGCAGGGAGTGTTACCATCCCTGTGATCCACTGAGGAGGATAACAATATGCTCTATATTGGCATTGATCTTGGCACCTCCGCCTGCAAGCTGCTGCTGGTGGACGGGAGCGGCGCGGTGCTCCGCGAGGTCACAAAGGAGTACCCCCTGTCTTTCCCCCAGCCGGGGTGGAGCGAGCAGGCCCCGGAGGACTGGTGGAAGGCAGTGATGCAGGGAATGTCGGAACTGCTGTGTGGCTTTGATGCCGCCCAAGTTGTTGGCATCGGCGCGGGCGGCCAGATGCACGGCCTGGTGGCGCTGGACGAGGATGATAACGTCATCCGTCCGGCCATCCTGTGGAACGACGGGCGGACGGCCAAAGAGGTGGACTATCTCAACAACGAGATTGGCAAGGGCAAGCTGAGCCGTTATACCGCCAACATCGCCTTCGCGGGCTTCACCGCGCCAAAACTGCTGTGGATGCGGGAGAACGAGCGGTCAAACTTCGCCAAGATTCGCAAGATCATGCTTCCCAAGGACTACATCAATTACAAGCTGACAGGTATCCACTGCACCGATTATTCCGACGCCTCCGGGACGCTCCTGCTGGACGTGGAGCACAAACGGTGGAGTTGGAAAATGTGTCAAATTTGCGGCGTCACCGAGGAACAGCTCCCCAAGCCGTACGAGAGCTGGGAGACGGTGGGAACCCTGAAAGCCGATGTGGCGAAAGAGCTGGGGTTACCCGAGAGCGTCAAGGTCTGCGCCGGGGCGGGGGACAACGCCGCCGCCGCTGTTGGAACGGGCGTCGTGGGCGCGGGCGGGTGCAATATTTCGCTGGGCACGTCCGGCACCATCTTCATCAGCTCGGACAAGTTTGGGGTTGACCCAAACAACGCCCTCCATGCCTTCGCCCACGCGGACGGCGGCTGGCACCTGATGGGCTGTATGCTGTCCGCTGCCTCCTGCAACAAGTGGTGGTGCGGGGACATTTTGGGTATCAGCGATTACCAAACCGAGCAAAAGCCCATCGGCAAGGATAAGTTGGGCCGAAACCGGGTGTTCTTCCTGCCCTACCTCATGGGCGAGCGCTCCCCCATCAACGATACCAATGCCCGGGGCACGTTCATCGGCATGAGCATGGACACCACCCGCGCCGACCTCACCCAGGCGGTGCTGGAGGGTGTGGCTTTTGCCATCCGGGACAGCTTCGAGGTGGCCAAGTCCCTGGGCGTGTCCATCCCCAAGAGCATGATCTGCGGCGGCGGAGCCAAATCGCCCCTATGGCGGACCATCTTCGCCAACGTGCTGGGCATTCCGCTGACCCTGCCACAGACCGAGCAGGGCCCCGGCTACGGCGGCGCGGTGCTGGCCATGGTGGGCTGCGGGGCGTTTGAAAGCGTCCAGGCCGCCTGTGACACGCTGATCCACGTGGCCCAGACCGTGGAGCCGGACGCAGAACTCACCGCCCGGTACGAGGAGCGATATCGAAAGTTCCAACAAATCTACCCGGCCCTAAAAAATGTGTTTCCAGCGTTGAAATGAGGAGGTCAAGCATGGAGATCAAAAGCATATTTGACGCAGAATTTTCCCCCTATGGGCAGGTGCATAAGGGCTATAAGCTGGATGGCCTGCTGGCGGCCATGAAAGCCATCCCCTTGCCGGAAAGTGGCACCACCTACCAGCCCACCATTCCTGAGCTGGAGGCCCTGCCCATCTTTGAACTGTTTGGTGCCAACGCCTACGGCGGGATGCCCGTCCAGCTGGGGATGTGCTGGGGCCGCAACACCAAATTGAACTGCCTGGAGTACCACCGGGACAGCGAGTTTAACGTGGGCACCCATGACTTCATTCTCCTGCTGGCCAAGCAGGACGAAATCGTGGACGGTATGCTGGACACCGCAAAAGTCCGGGCGTTTCGCGTCCCCGCCGGGGTGTTGGTGGAGGTGTACGCCACCACTTTGCACTATGCCCCCTGCCACACCGACGAGGCCGAGGGCTTCCGGGTGGCGGTGGCGCTGCCCCGGGGCACCAACGAGGCAAAACCCGCCATCAAGGCCATAACAGAGGAGGATCAACTGCTCTGGGCCCGGAACAAGTGGCTGCTGGCCCATGAGGACAGCGCCGAGGCCGGACAAGGCGCCGCCGTCCGGCTGTCCGGCGATAACAACGACATTGCCAACGATATTTGATATAGGAGGAAAACATCATGAAAAACATCCCTGACGTAAAACTTGGCCTCATCGCTGTCTCCCGGGACTGCTTCCCCATCGCCCTGAGCGAGAAGCGCCGCGCCGCCATCAAAGCCGCCTATGCGGGCGACCTCTACGAGTGCCCTGTCACCGTTGAGAACGAGCTGGATATGCTGAAAGCCTTGGCCGATGTGAACGAGCACGGCTGCAACGCCCTGGTGGTGTTCCTGGGCAATTTCGGCCCCGAGACCCCCGAGACCCTCATTGCCAAAAACTTTGACGGCCCCTGTATGTTCGTGGCCGCCGCCGAGGGGGACGGCGACCTCATCAATGGGCGCGGCGACGCCTACTGCGGTATGCTCAACTGCTCCTACAACCTGGGGATGCGCCATCTGAAGGGCTACATCCCGGAGTACCCCGTGGGCACGGCGGAGGACATCACCAAAATGATTGCGGACTTCGTGCCCATCGCAAGGGCGGTGATCGGCGTGAAGAACCTGAAGATCATCACCTTTGGCCCCCGGCCCCAGGACTTTTTTGCCTGCAACGCCCCTATCAAGGGGCTGTATGAGCTGGGCGTAGAGGTGGAGGAGAACTCCGAGCTGGATCTGCTGGTTTCGTACAAGGAGCACGCGGGCGACCCCCGCATTCCCGCCGTCTGCGACGAGATGGCGGCCGAGATGGGCGAGGGCCGCTTCTACCCGGATTTGGGCGAGCGGATGGCGCAGTTTGAGCTGACCCTGCTGGATTGGGCGGAGAACCACAAGGGCTCCCGCAAGTATGTGGCCTTCGCGGACAAGTGCTGGCCCGCGTTCCCCAGCCAGTTCGGCTTTGAGCCCTGCTACGTCAACTCCCGTCTGGCCGCCCGTGGCATCCCCGTGGCCTGCGAGGTGGACATCTATGGCGCGCTCAGCGAGTACATCGGGGCCTGCGTCAGCGGCGACGCGGTGACCCTGCTGGACATCAACAACTCCGTCCCCGCCCAGATGTGGGAGGAGCAGATTCGCGGCAAGTACGATTATCAGCTCACCGACACCTTCATGGGCTTCCACTGCGGCAACACCCCCGCCTGCAAGCTGTGCGCCGACCGGGCGGTGAAATACCAGCTCATTCAGCACCGCCTGCTGGAGCCCCAGGACAGCGACCCCGACTTCACCCGCGGCACCCTGGAGGCGGACATTGCGCCCTCTGACATCACCTTCTACCGCCTCCAGTGCGACAGCGAGGGCAATCTGCGCTCCTACATCGCCCAGGGCGAGGTGCTGCCCGTCAAGACCGGCAGCTTTGGCGGCATCGGCGTGTTCGCCATCCACGAGATGGGCCGGTTCTACCGCCATGTACTGATCCAGAAGCGCTACCCCCACCACGGCGCGGTGGCCTTCGGCCACTACGGCAAGGCGCTGTTCGAGGTGTTCAAGTTCCTGGGCGTTCAGGATATCGCGTATAATCAGCCCAAGTCCCTGCCCTATCCCACCGAGAATCCCTGGGGTTGAGCGCCATGGAAAAACTTTGCCTTGGCATCGAATTGGGCTCCACCCGCATCAAGGCGGTGGCCGTCGATGGACAGCATACCCCTGTGTCCTCCGGGGACTACATCTGGGCGTCCAGCTACGAAAACGGCATCTGGACGTATAGCTTGGACGAGGTGTGGAAGGGCCTGAAGACCGCCCTGTCCGGGGTGGAGGGTCGGGAGAATATATGCGCCATGGGTGTTTCGGCCATGATGCACGGCTACCTTGCTTTCGACAAGGATTGGAACCTGCTGACGCCCTTCCGAACCTGGCAGAACACCGTCACGGGGCAAGCGGCGGCGGAATTGACAGCCCTGTTCGGCTTCAATATCCCCCAGCGGTGGTCCATCGCCCACCTTTACCAGGCCATTCTGAACGAGGAACCCCACGTTCCCCAGATTGCCCATATCACCACCCTGGCGGGTTATGTCCATTATATGCTCACCGGCATCAACGCCGTGGGTGTGGGCGAAACCAGCGGTATGTTCCCCATCAACAGCGAGGCCCTGGACTACGACAGGGAAATGATGGAGAAGTTTAACGAGTTGGTGAAGTCCCGCGATTTGCCCTGGACGCTGGCCAATATACTGCCCAGCGTGCTTCCCGCCGGCGCGGACGCGGGCGCGCTCACCGAACGGGGCGCGGCCCTGCTGGACAACCTGCTTACTCCCGGCATCTCCTTTGCCCCCGCCGAGGGCGACGCAGGCACCGGCATGACCGCCACCAACGCCGTGGCCCCTCGGACGGGCAACGTGTCGGCGGGTACGTCAATTTTCTCCATGGTGGTTTTGGAAAAGCCGCTGTCCCGCGTCTACGAGGAAATCGACCTGGTGACTACCCCCACTGGGGCCCCGGTGGCCATGGTGCACTGCAACAACTGCACCAACGATACCAACGCCTGGGCCGGGGTGTTGCGGGAGACAGCGGAGCTGTTTGGGGCAGCGCCCGATACCAGTGCGTTATACACGAAACTGTACGAAAAGAGCTTAGAGGGCGATACTGACTGCGGCGGTGTAATGGTTTGCAACTACCTGGCAGGCGAGGGCGTGACCCACATGGACGAGGGCCGGCCTCTGGTAGTGCGCCGCCCGGACAGCAAATTCACCCTGGCCAACTTCTTCCGCGCCCAGCTCTATTCCACAATGGCTACCCTAAAAATCGGCATGGATATTCTGGCGGCGGAGGGGGTCGCCATCGATTCCCTCACCGGCCACGGCGGGCTGTTCAAGACTCCGCTGGTGGGCCAGACCTACATGGCCGCCGCCTGCAATGCCCCGGTCGCCTGCATGGAGACGGCGGGGGAGGGCGGCCCCTACGGCATGGCGCTTTTGGCGGCGTACCGGGTGTGGAAGTCCGGCGGCGAGACGCTGGAGGACTACCTGAACCGCCGCGTGTTCGCAGGGGTGTCCGGCTCCACCGTCCAGCCGGATGAGGAGACAGTAAACGGCTTCAACGCCTATATGGAGCGGTACAGGGCTCTGCTGGATGTGGAGCGAAAAGCGGTGGAGGTGCTGTAAATGCTGGAGGAACTGAAACAAAAGGTGCTGGAAGCGAACCTGCTCCTGCCCAAATACGGCCTGGTGACATTCACCTGGGGCAACGTGTCTGGCATCGACAGGGACAAGGGGCTGGTCGTGATTAAGCCCTCCGGGGTGGAGTATGACGGCATGACCGCCGAGGACATGGTGGTGGTCAGCCTGGATACCGGGGAGCGGGTGGAGGGCCGCTGGAAACCCTCCAGCGACACCAAAACCCATTTGGAGCTGTACCGGGCGTTCCCCGGAATCGGCGGCATCGTCCACACCCACAGCCCCCACGCGGTGGCCTGGGCCCAGGCCGGGGAGGACATCCCCTGCTTCGGCACCACCCACGCCGATTACTTTTACGGCTCCATCCCCTGCGCCCGCCACCTGACCCAGGGGGAGCTGGAGGAGGATTACGAGAAAAACACCGGCGTGGTCATCGTGGAAACCTTCCGGGAGCGGTGCATCGAACCCACCGCCGTCCCCGGCGCGATCTGCGCCAGCCACGGCCCATTCACCTGGGGCAAAGACCCGGCCCAGGCGGTGTACCACGCGGTGGTATTGGAGGAAGTTGCAAAAATGGCCCTGCTCACCCGGCAGGTGCGGCCCTCCGCCAGCCCCGTCCCCCAGCGTATTCAGGATAAGCATTATTTCCGTAAGCACGGGCCGGGGGCCTACTATGGCCAGGGCTGAAAAGGAGAATCTATCATGACCAAAGAGGAAGAAATCACACTTGGAAAGACGGCCTGCAAGGTGCGCATGGGCGTACTCACCGCCACCCATGGGGCCAAGGCGGGCCATCCCGGCGGCAGCCTGTCCGCCGCGGATGTGTTTACCTACCTGTATTTCAGGGAACTGAACATTGACCCGCAGAATCCTAAGCGGAAAGACCGGGATCGTTTTGTGCTGTCCAAGGGCCACACCGCGCCGGGGCTGTATGCGGCGCTGGCTTACCGGGGGTTCTTCCCAGTGGACGACCTGCCCACCCTGCGGCACATTGACAGCTATTTGCAGGGACACCCAAACATGGACGCGGTGCCCGGCGTGGATATGTCCACCGGGTCGCTGGGGCAGGGCGTCTCCTGCGCGGCGGGAATGGCGCTGGGCCTGAAGCACCAGGGCAGCGCCGCCCGGGTGTATACCCTGCTGGGAGATGGCGAGATGCAGGAGGGCCAGGTGTGGGAAGCGCTGATGTTTGCCGCCCACTACAGGCTGGACAACATGTGCGTCATCATAGACCACAACGGCCTCCAGATCGACGGCACCAACGAAAAGGTGATGGGGCTGGGCTCCATCCCGGATAAACTGCGGGCCTTTGGGCTGAATGTGTTCCAGATCGACGGACACGACTTCCAGGCTATGGAAAAGGCCTTTGACGCTGCCCGGCAGATCAAGGGCAAGCCCTCCGCCATCGTGCTGGAGACGACCAAGGGCAAGGGCGTGAGCTACATGGAGGGTCAGGTGGGCTGGCACGGCAAGGCCCCCAACGACGAGGAGTATGCCCGGGGCATGGCGGAGCTGAGCGCTCAGCTGGCGGAACTGGAGGCGGTTTGAAATGGCAGATGTGAAAAAAGTCGCCACCCGGCAGAGCTACGGCGAGGCGCTGAAGGAATTGGGGGCAGCCCATCCCGATGTGGTGGTGCTGGACGCCGACCTGGCCAACGCCACCAAGACGGAGATCTTCAAAAAGGCGTTCCCAGACCGCCACTTTGACTGCGGCATCGCGGAGAGCGACATGATGTGCGTGGCGGCGGGGCTGTCTACCACGGGGTATGTGCCCTTTGCCAGCAGCTTTGCCATGTTCGCGGCGGGGCGGGCCTTTGAGCAGGTGCGCAACTCCATCGGTTACCCCCACCTGAACGTGAAGATCGGCGCCACCCATGGCGGCATCTCCGTAGGCGAGGACGGGGCCAGCCACCAGTGCTGTGAGGACTTTGCGCTGATGCGCTCCATCCCCGGCATGGTGGTGATGTCACCGGCAGACGACGTGGAGACCAAAGCCATGGTGTGGGCCGCCTATGAGCACCAAGGCCCCGTCTATATGCGGTTCAGCCGGTACGGCGCGCCGGTCATCCACGACGCAGACCGTTTCACTTTTGAGATTGGGAAAGGTGAAGTCCTGCGGGAGGGTTCCGATGTGGCCCTCATTGCCAACGGCCTGCTGGTGGCGGAGGCGCTGGAAGCTGCCGAGCTGCTGGCCCAGCAGGGTATCAGCGCCCGTGTCATCGACATGGCCACCATCAAGCCGCTGGACGAGGGTCTGGTACTGAACGCGGCAAAGGAGTGCGGCAGGCTCGTCACCTGTGAGGAGCACTCCATCATCGGCGGACTGGGCGAGGCGGTGTGCGCCGTCATCGCAAAGCACGGCTTGCCCTGCCCTGTGGAGCGCATCGGCGTCAACGACGAGTTCGGACACTCCGGCCCTGCCGGGGCACTGTTGGAGCAGTTCGGGTTGTGTGCGGGGCATATTGCGGAAGCGGCGCATGGCTGATTCGGCTAACTACATAAGACCTTATTGGAGGAGAAAATCGCATGAAAATGACCTGGCGCTGGTACGGCGAGGGCAACGATCAGATCAAGCTGTCCGACATCAAGCAGATCCCGGGGGTGGAGGGCATCGTCTGGGCGCTCCACGACAAGATGCCGGGGGAGGTGTGGCAGCCCGACGAGATCGCCGCCGTCAAGAAGCAGCTGGACGAGTACGGCTTCAACATGGACGTGGTGGAGTCGGTGAACGTCCACGATGACATCAAGATCGGCCTTCCCACCCAGGATCAGTACATCGAGAATTACAAGCAGACCATCCGTAACTTGGCCCCCTTCGGGGTGAAGGTGATCTGCTACAACTTCATGCCCGTGTTCGACTGGACCCGCACCGACCTGTTCCACCCGGTGGGGGACGGCTCCACCGCCCTGTACTACGAGGCGGCCAAGATCAAGCAGGACCCCAAGGAGATGGCGGACTACGTCATGTCCTTCACCGAGAAGTACCACATGACCTTCCCCGGCTGGGAGCCGGAGCGGATGGCCAAGCTGGACGAGCTGTTTGAGAAGTACAAGGGCGTCACCAAGGAGAAGCTGTGGGCCAACTTCAAGTACTTCTTAGAGGCCATCATGCCCACCTGCCATGAGTGCGACATCAAGATGGCGGTGCACATGGACGACCCCCCCTGGGACATCTTCGGCCTGCCCCGGCTGTTCACCGATGCCGCCGCGGTGGACTACTTCCTGAAACTGGTGGACGACCCCTATAACTGCCTGACCCTGTGCTCGGGCTCTCTGAACGCCAACCCGGACAACAACGTGGCGGACATCGTGCGCAAGCACACCGGCCGCATCGCCTTCGCCCACATCCGCAACGTAAAACACTTCCCCAACGGGGACTTCTCCGAGGCGGCCCACCGGGACTGCTGCGGCGACACCGGCATTCTGGACATCCTGAAAGCCTACCACGACGCGGGCTGGGAGGGCTACATCCGGCCCGACCACGGCCGCCACCTGTGGGGGGAGGGCCCCGGCACCGTGCGGCCCGGCTACGGCCTCTACGACCGGGCCCTGGGCGTCATGTATATGCTGGGGGTGTGGGACACCCTCGAGAGCGAAGCGTAGGCGCATAGGGGAGCTTGGAACGAAGCGAGGGCGAGCGATGGGGCCATAGGCCCCAGAGACCAGCCCGAGTCGGAGCGAAAGCGACCCGGCCATGCGCCCAACGCGCAGCTTGACAATGAAACGGGCGTAAACCGTATGAGGAGGAATTACAAATGCTTGATTTACCCTTGAATGTTGACTTTTCCGGCAAGGTGGTTGTCGTCACCGGCGCGGGCGGCGTGCTGTGCGGCGCCATGGCCCGGGCCTTCGCCCAGGCGGGGGCGAAAGTTGCCGCCCTGCCGCAGTCGATTTATTTGGAGGTTCCTTATGCTCTGCCAGCCGAAATGATGTAAGGAGACAGAGGCAATGAAAAACATATGCCACGGCATCGAATTTGGATCTGCCAGCATCAAGGCTGTCACCATCGGCAGCAGTTTCAAGCCAATTCCCTTCGGCGACTACACCTGAGCCAGCAGCGGCGGAGCTCACCATACTGTTTGACTTCAACATCCCCCAGCGGTGGAGCGTTGCCCGCCTCTATGTGGAGAGCGAGGAGCTGCTGGGCGGCGTGTAGATGAATAACAACCGCGTAGGACAATCTAACCCCTTGCAGTTGCGTATAGGAACAGATGTCATGAAACAGGATATCGTGCTTGTTTGCCGCAAAACCGAACACACTATCCATGTATGCGACTTCTTGCGCGATCATCACATTGACTCGGCTATAATAGAAGATGCGGTGGATTTATGGGCAGGGCTGTCATCGTGCAACCCTGCCTTTTTATTGCTTGATTTTAGTAATAAAGGAAATGAAATCCTTTTCTCTCGACTTTCTATCAGCGCCATGCGGCCATTGCCATACATCATTATCGCGGATGCCTTTCCCAATGGCGCAGCGCGGGCCGCTGTACTCAATCGCGGCGTGGATGCCTGCGTGGAAACACCGCTGATTGCCGATGAGGTGCTGGCTGTTATCAACGCCGTTCTCCGCCGAGAACAGAGAATCGCACGGTTGAAGCTGGGCAGAACGCTGACGCGCATAAAACACAAAGAGCTGGTTATTGATCCAATGTGCAGAACGGTGGAGATGCAAGAGAAGCCAATCCATCTGACTACCAAAGAATTTGATGTTCTCCTTCTTTTGGCATCTAAAGCGGGGACAGCTTTGACCAAAGAGGAAATATACGAGACTGTATGGAATGCGAGCCGGGACTACATGGGTACCCAGGTATCCGATCACATTTTTACGCTTCGCCGGAAGCTGGGGCTGGACAAAAAAGATCAAACTTATATTCAGACTGTGTTCGGTGTGGGCTACCGTTTTTCCACAAGTGAATAGTACATATGCGTCAATCAAGTCGATTTGTGTCAATATTTGTCGAGCGATTCCAAAAAAATCCGAAAACTTTTTCACGTTTTGTTCTCATTTTCGGTATAAAATTACAGAATGTTACAAGATAAGGAAAGCACAGCGCAGGAGGTGGTCATCGTGCCCACTTATCAGAGCATAAATATCTGCTTTCGCACAATGCGGGGCCCGCCCAAAGTAATATGCTCATTGACAGACGCAAATCGGTAATAACAGTCAGCTTTAGACCGACTCGGGATCCGTGCTGGTCTGACGGCAACTGCTCCTATAGGGAAACTGTCTGAAAAGGATCTGAGAAAATGAACGTAGAAACCAAGACGTATGTGATTGGTCTGCTGGAATCATACCAAAAGCGATCCAAGCAGATTGAGCTTCTGCACTATGAATTGTCCCATCCGGCCCGCGTTTCAGAAAATGAAATTATTGGAGCATTGGCCTTGGCGCACGGAGATGGTGAAAAGGGGCATCCAGGAGGTCATGCCTCCGACAAAACCCTTTACATTGCGCTCAACTACCAGGCGCGAGCTAATCACGTGAATAGCGATACCGCGGAAGAAGTTGTCGGGCAGCTTGTGACGCTGGAGCGGGAACAGGAGCGGCTGAACTATTATGTGTCCCTTTTGAACCCTCGTCATGCGGAACTGCTGAAGTTGCTCTATTTTGAAGGCTATTCCCAAGAAGAATGCGCAAAAAAACTGGAAATCGCCACCCGTACTGTGCGGCGAATTAAGGATGACGCTATTGAGGAATTGACGGAGATGTATTCCTTCACAGGGGAAATTGCAAATAAAAAATATCCTGAAGATGTCCAATAAATTTCCGGGTATTGTCCGCAAATTGTCCGCCACATGGTACTTGCAATGTCCATTTACTCTGTGGTATGATTAAGCTGTCAAAAATAGGAGA
>CANDCW010000034.1 GCA_947383275.1 uncultured Bacillota bacterium | reverse complement strand
ATGTTCCAGGACCGCCTGACTGCCTGAACCCGGCTTCCCCTTAGCGTTTCCGGGCAGGGAGACGGCATTCACGCTGCGCGCGCATACCGTCTCTCCGCTCGGAACACAGGTGGATAAGCCGAGTTAAGCCGGGTTGTGTCCAGCCAGGGAAATCCTCTGATTTGCTCCTGTTTCCTTGACTACAGCTTGTCTCCTTTTACACAAAATTTTCTGCCAGGCCATAATCACAGAGGCCATGTTGAAAAATTATCTTGGCCTCTGATTTTCATGCTTTCCGAACGAACAGAAACGTTGTGTTGTAACAAATAGGCTTCTGCATCTTTTTTATCTACAGAAGGAAAATCGTCCACTCGCTCTCATCAACATAGTGGCTCTTTTTGTCCTTGAAGTGCTTGCGGGTTTTGAAATTGACGGTATGGCCCAGGTATTCCCGCTTTTTGAGGATATGGACGATGGTGGAGGAACCCCAGCCGTAAATGTCCTTGACCGGCTTGGTACGGTTCACACCCTCGTTAAATCTCGCCAGATGTACCGATGGAATTTCAACCTTGTCCTGGGTCAGCCGGGTGGCGATTTGATAGGGGCCGTAGCCAGCCAGCGTCATGGCGAAGATGCGCCGCACTACGGCAGCGGCCTCCTCGTCCACCAGCCAGTGTTCCCGCTTTTCATCCCACAGATAGCCGTAGATCACTGTCCCCGTCAGGTGCTTGCCGCTCATGCCCTTGGCCTTGAAAACAGAACGAATTTTCTTGCTTGTGTCACGGGCGTAAAACTCGTACATGATATTCAAGAACGGGGTCATGTCATTGTCCCCTTTGTCAGTGTCTACATTGTCGTTGATGGCAATCAGCCGCACTCCCCGCTGGCGAAGAATTTCCATCACCTGACCGACTTTCAGATAGTCCCGGCCCAGCCTGGACATATCTTTGACAATGATTGCCTCCACGTTGCCGTCCTCGATTTCCTCCATCATCGCCATAAACCCGGGCCGGTCAAAGCGGGTGCCGGAAACGCCGTCATCAGTAAAATGGCGAAAACGGGGAAACCCGTTCCGGCAGGCGAAGTCCTCCAGCATTATTTTTTGATTTTGGATTGAAAAACTCTCCCCTTGCAATTCATCGTCACGGCTCAACCGGGAGATCCGCCGCCGCACCAGAGTAGTGGGCTGCTTCCCAGATGGCAATTCTGCTTTGATGCTGGTCTGTGCCAGGCTCCGCCATGTAGCTGGCACCCAGTGGGGCAACAAGAAGTACATGAATATGAAGCACTTAGTGGCTACCCCGGAGGATGCCTCTTCTGCTGGCTGATTCTATTCTGCCAGAGCCTGCAAACTATTTTGCGCATTATTCTTGACATTACCTTTTGGGGGTCCCTCCTTTCATAGATTTAGCCGCCTGCGGCGAAACAGACGGCTATGTACGGGCATAGAAAAAGCCGCCTTTTCCATGCAGAAAAGACGGCCTATCCAGTCGGGCGATATGTGATTTTAGAGGGTAGTTCAAAGGGCGGCGCAAAACCGTATGTCCGCATTTCCCGGTGTTTCGTCGTATCAAAGCTCATCCCTTGGTAGTAAATTCGTAGTAATTGGGGTGGTCTGTTGTCAGGAAATGCGGCGTAATGCGCTGTTTCACAAGGTTTTGCCGGTTCTCACAAAATATTTCGTATGAATCCTTTTTGATTCCATGAGTCCTTGACTATACAAAAAGAATACCATAGCGCAGATAACCAGTACGAAAAGGCACGGCCAATATTTTATCATCTGTTCTATCCCCCGGTTTTCATCAGGCCGATAAACTGGAGTTTCAGATTTGGGTGTTTACGCTAAGATACTTACAGCAATAGCAGAAGTGCACTCCACGGTGCTGTCCTGCTCGTCAAAGCGGAGCTGATGGTAGGGCTGATCCCGGTACTCCATCAGCGCGGCCCTTTTCCCTAACGCCCTTGCTCGGATTGCAGTGGTTTTTCTTTATACTTGAATGCGCTCGATTCCGTCTACAGCGGCTCGGACCATTCCTTCCACATCCAGCGCCTGTTCCGCCGCCTCCAACTCCTCCAGCGTGGGGCGCAGCCGGGGGTGCCGCGGGGTAAAAACGGTGCAGCAGTCCTCATAGGGGAGAATGGAGGTATCGTAAGTGCCGATTTTGCGGGAAATCTTGACGATATCTTCCTTATCCATCCCCACTACGGGCCGTAGGACAGGCATATCCGCCACCGCGCCAGTAACCGCCATAGCCTCCATAGTCTGGCTGGCCACTTGCCCCAGGCATTCTCCGGTTACCAGCGCCTTTGCCCCGCACCGCCGGGCCACGCTTTGAGAAATACGCATCATAAACCGCCGCATGACCAAGGTAAACAGCTCTTGGGGGCAGGACCGGCGCAGTTCCTCCTGAATGGCTGTAAAGGGTACTACGTGAACGGTAAGCCGCCCGCACCAGGGCGTAAGCAGACGGGCCAGGTCCAGCACCTTCTCCTTGGCCTCGTTGGAGGTATAGGGGTAGGAGAAAAAGTGGACCATCTCCAGGGCCACGCCCCGCTTGGCAATCATCCACGAGGCCACCGGGGAATCGATGCCCCCCGACAGCAGCGACACTGCCCGGCCGTTGATACCCACAGGCAGTCCGCCCGCCCCCGGCTCCGGACCGGCGTGGACAAAAGCGGCGTAATCCCGGATCTCCACATGGACGGTGAGCTCCGGGTTGTGGACATCCACCTTTAAATTGGGGTAGAGCTCGTCCAGCTCACCACCCACATACTGACTGAGCTGGATGGAGGTCATGGGAAAGGTCTTGTCAGCCCGCTTGGTCTCCACCTTGAAGGTCCGGGCAGCAGACAGCTTTCCGCCCAAGTACTCCCGGGCCGCAGCAAGAATCGCGTCCTTGTCCTTTTCGCAGGCCCTCGCCCGGGACAGCCCCACTACACCGAAAACTTTGGTCAGCGCCTCCCAAGCCCCATCCATGTCGCACCCATCGGTCATGGGCTCCACATAGGTGGTGGATTGGCGGGTATATACCCGGAACTGTCCCAGGTTGTTCAGCCGCCGGTAGATATTGGCCTGGAGCTTATCCTCAAAGCTGCGACGGTTCAGCCCCTTCAGGACCATCTCTCCCAGCTTGAGGAGGATCATTTCATTCATTTTCATCACCTTAATACGAGTCTATCGGGGAAACCCGTCCTTACAGCTCCTTCCGCTGCCAATCAGGGATCGCCTTCGCCTGTTCATACAAGCGGACATAGCTCTGGTGGCGGCTTTCGGATATCTCTCCCAACTGTACCGCCTCCAGAACGGCGCACCCCTTCTCTTTGACATGGGCACAATCCTGAAACCGGCACTTGCCCAGATAGGGGGCAAACTCCCGGAACGCGTTCTGAAGTTCCTCCTTCCGGGCCAGCTCCATTTTATCCACATCAAAGGAGGAAAAGCCCGGCGTATCCGCCGCCAGCGCCCCGCAGGACAGGCGGAACAGCTCCACATGGCGGGTCGTGTGCCGCCCCCGTCCCAGCTTGCTGCTGATTTCGCCGGTGGCTAAATCGAAGCCGGCCTCCAAAGCATTGAGGATGCTCGACTTACCCACGCCGGAATTGCCCGTAAACGCGCACACCTTCCCGGCAATTGCCTGACGGAGGGCCTCAATGCCCTCCCCTGTTTCGGCGCTCACCCGGAGGGTAGGGAAGCCGGCCCGCTCATAGATACGGGCCAAGCCGTCTCCCGCCTCCAGGTCGCACTTGTTGACGCAGATTAAGCTTTCGCAGCCCCGGCTCCGGGCGATCGCAGCCACCCGGTCAATGAGGAAGGGGTCAGTGACGGGCACAGCCTGGGAGGCCACCACCACCAGCAGGTCAATGTTGGCCACCGCAGGACGGTAAAACCAGTTTTTCCGGGGAAGTATCTCATCCAAAGCGCCGCCGCCATCCTCCAGCGGAGTAAAGCGCACCCGGTCGCCTACCAGGGGGGTAATTTTCGCATGCCTATGCTTGCCTCGAGCCCGGCAGGCAACGGCCCTCTCCCCGTCATCCACGTAGTAGAAGCCGCTGAGGGCTCTCAGGATAACCCCCTCGCTCATTCGTCGAAATTCACGGTGCGGAAGCCTGCGCTCACGCCGTTGATATAGTAGGTGATAACCTTGGTTCCCGTTCCGGTCACAGGGATGGTGGTACTCTCATTCAGGTTGGCGTCCTCCGTCTTGGAGGCCACTTGTACCCCATCCATCAGCAGCTGGATGGTCACCGTACCCGAATAGCCATGAAGGGGGATGTCCACATCCTTGGTCACGCCGTCTGCAGGGGGCGCAGGAGGGTCAACCGCCGGCGGCTTCGTATCGTTAGGCCCCAGGCTAATAATCAGGTTGACCTCGGTGCCCTCGGTGACCTCAGTTTCAGCCAGGGGGTACTGGCTGATCACCCGGCCCTCCGGCACGGTATCATCGTGCTGCGGATCAAATTTTCCCGTCCCCAGCTTGTACATTTCAATGGTGCTCTTAGCCAGCTCTTCGGTCATGCCAACTAGATTGGGCATGGGAATGGGTTTATCCGCAGGGCCCTTGCTCACCACCATTTCTACCGAGGAGCCTGGAGCCAGTTTCACGCCCTCCTGGGGAGTGTAGGAGATGATATAGCCCGGTTCAATGGTCTCATGGTTCTCATATTCCGGCACAGCGGCCTTCAGCCCGATAGCCCGCAGGGCGTCGGACGCCTGCTGGAAGTTCATGCCGTCCAGGGAAATCATAGGCACAACATCCGGCCCGCCGCTGATGGTAATCTTAATTTCGGTGACGTTTTCCCCCACCTCACGCTCACCCTTGGGGTCCTGGTCGATAATGGTGCCGGGTTCGGCGTCGTTGGTGACGGTATCTCCCTCGATGAGGGTAAAACCATCCAGCAGCGCGGCGTCGTCCTTCACCTCCGCGTACATCTCGCCCACCAGATTGGGAACGGTGTGGGTATTGGGCGGGGACAGCACGCCGGCAAAGAAAGTATTCCACAGGAAGTAAACAATCACACCCACGAACAGGAGCACGGCGGCCACCGCCAGAAAAACAGGCCAGATGGCCCCACGGCGGCGGACAAGCTCTTCATCCTCATACCGGTGGCGGCGCTGAGCGGGATAGTCCTCCTCATCCTCATACCGGCGGCTGGGGCGGCGGTGCGGCGGCGGATAGTTCTCCTCGTAGTCGTCCTCCACATAGCGCCGCTCTGGAATGGGACGGCTGGGTATGGAATGTGCGGGACGAATCTGAGTATATTCCTCCTCTGGGACCTCCTCCGGGCCAAATTCGGAGGCGCTGTAATCAAAGTTGATATTGGGGTTTTTCCGGAACTCCTCCAGATCGGCCAGCATATCATCGGCAGACAGATAGCGGTCGTCCGGATTGGGGGCCATGGCCTTCATGGTAATGGCCTCCAATGCCTCCGGAATTGAGGCGTCCAGTTCCCGGGGGGACAGGGGGATGGAGTTGATGTGCTGAATGGCCACGGAAACGGGGGTATCCCCCTCAAAGGGGAGCCGCCCGGTAATCATCTCGTAGAGCACCACGCCGGCGGAGTATAGGTCGGAGCGGCTGTCAATGTGGCTGCCCCGGGCCTGTTCCGGCGAGATGTAGTGGACTGACCCCAGTGCCTCCTGGGTCAGGGTGCTGTGCCCCCCCGAGGCCACACGGGCAATTCCAAAATCAGAAACCTTCACGCTGCCGTCTCGGAGGACCATAATGTTGTGGGGCTTAATGTCCCGGTGGATAATCCCCCGGCCATGGGCGTGGCTCAGGCCCTTGGTAATCTGGATGATAAAATGAAGGGCCTCCCGCCAGTTCAGCTTGTTGCCCTTTCTCTGCATGTACTGCTTCAGCGTGATGCCGTCAATCAGCTCCATCACGATGTATTCCAGCTCAGAGGAGCGGCTCACATCATAGACCGCCACAATATTGGGGTGGGACAGCATCGCAATTGCCTGGGACTCATCGTGGAAGCGGCGGCGGAATTCGGCGTCCTGGGCCAGATCCTCCCGCAGAATCTTGATGGCCACCAGCCGGTTCAAACGGTGGCACCGGGCCTTGTAGACTTTGGCCATACCGCCGGTCCCCACCAGCTCCAATATCTCATATCGATTGTCGAGTAATTTACCGATGTAAGGATCCATGGTAAATATCCTCCTTATCATTCAAGATATTCCGTACCGCTAGGCGGAGCGTAATATCAGCGTTTTACCAGTACCACGGTGACATTGTCCGGCGCGCCGCGGCTCAGGGCGATATCCAACAAACGCTGGCAGCACTGGGCGTCCTCGCCGCCGTGGATCACCTCGTAGAGCATCTCCTGCTCATTCACCACGTTGCTCAGGCCGTCGCTGCATAGCAACAGATAGTCCCCGCCGCTCAAAGGCTGGTGGAAGCAGTCGGCCATAAGGATGGGCTCCGCCCCCAAGGCCCGGGTAATCAGGTTCTTGTGAGGGTGGGTGCGGGCCTGTTCCCGGGTAAGCTCGCCCCGCTCCACCAAGTCCTCCACCAGAGAGTGGTCCCGGGTAATCAGGACAATGCCGTCGGTGTTAATATGATAGCAGCGGCTGTCCCCCTCGTTGAGGATTACGGCCTCCTGCTCGCCGGCCAGCACTGCCACCATAGTAGTGCCCATACCGGCGCAATCGCTATCATGGACAGACTTGTAGAATACAGATTGGTTCGCCACCGAAGCGGCGTGGCCCATCCACTCCTGGATAGGGCCGTCCTGACCTGTTTTCAGGAACTCCTCCATGAACAGCTCCACAGCCATCGCGCTGGCCACATTGCCCGCACGGGCTCCGCCCATGCCGTCGCACACCAGAGCAATCACCCTGCCGTCCTCCAGCACCTTGGCTGCATAAGCGTCCTGATTTTGCTGGCGTATCGCGCCGCGGCTGG
This sequence comes from uncultured Bacillota bacterium, assembly GCA_947383275.1. Classification (GTDB taxonomy): domain Bacteria; phylum Bacillota; class Clostridia; order Oscillospirales; family Oscillospiraceae; genus Lawsonibacter. The sequence continues at coordinate 17,605 of CANDCW010000034.1, read as the reverse complement.
TCACTCCCCATACCTGCATAGCGTTCAACCTCGTTTCCGCCGGCTGGCCGGCTTAAGTCTCTTCTCTCATCGCCTTGCGGCGAAGTTGTCCACAGGAGGCATCGATGTCGCCGCCCAGCTTCCGCCGGACCGTCACCGTAACGCCGTGCCCCTCCAGCCGCCTCTGAAACGCCGCCACCCGGCGGCTTGGCTTGAGGGGGCTCTCCTCCACTTCATTAAGCGGAATGAGATTCACATGGGCCGGGGCGCCCTTCAGCCGCCGGGCCAGCAAGTCGGCCTGCCAGTCCGTGTCATTCACCCCGTCGATCATGGCATACTCATAGGAGACGCGCCGGCCTGTCGTCTCAAAATACCGGCGGCAGGCCTCCATCAGCTTCTCCACACCAACGCCCCGATTCACAGGCATAATCCTGCTCCGGGTCTCGTCATCGGGCGCGTGGAGGGATACCGATAATGTCAATTGTAACTCATGCCGGGCCAGTTTGTCAATTTGTTCCGCTAAACCGCAGGTGGACAGGGAGATGTGCCGCATCCCGATGTTCAGCCCGTCCGGGTGGTTTACCAGGGTCAAAAAGCGCAAAACCGTCTCAAAATTGTCCAACGGCTCCCCGATTCCCATTAAAACGATGTTGGAAACAGGCGCTCTGCTGTCCATTTGAGTAAATAAAACCTGGTCAATCATTTCCGCCGGAGTCAGATCCCGGACCTTGCCCGCGATGGTGGAGGCACAGAACGCGCAGCCCATGCGGCAGCCCACTTGACAGGAGATGCACACCGTGTTGCCGTGCTGGTAGCGCATAAGCACCGATTCCACACAATTTCCGTCGGCCAGGCGCCACAGGTACTTGATGGTACCGTCCTGCTGGGACACCTGCTTCCGGGCCACCTGGGGCGGGGCGAGCAGAGCCGTATCTTCCAGCTTCTGCCGGAGGGCTTTGGAGAGGTCGGTCATCTCCCCAAAGGAGGCAGCGCCTCGGTACAGCCACTTGAACACCTGCCCGGCCCGAAAAGCGGGTTCGCCCTGCCCCTTGAGCCAAGCGGAGAGTTCCTCCGGCGTCATCGATTTTATGTCAATCAAAGAGTTCACTCCTCTTTGCGCAGTTTGCTGATAAAAAAGCCGTCCGTCCCCTGCCGGTGGGGCCACAGGGTAAGCATTCCGCCCCTCCCGTCGCCCACATACTCCGGCAGGCGTAAGGGCGCCGCCTTGTACTCCGGATGTTCTTCCAGAAAGCCTTGGACGGCCTCCTCATTCTCCCGGCGCAGCAGCGTGCAGGTAGCGTAAACCAGCACTCCGCCCGGCTTAACATACCGGGAGGCTGTGTCTAAAATTGCCCGCTGGACTTCAGGCAGGCCGGCCAGCGGCGCCGGGTCTTTGTAGCGGATATCCGGCTTTTTGCGGATCACCCCCAGGCCGGAACAGGGCGCATCCACCAGAACCCGGTCGAACTTTCCCTCCCACTCGGGGCGGAACACCTTGCCGTCCGCCACCATGGGCACGATGTTGTTCAGGCCCAACCGGTCCGCTCCGGCCTGGATCAGTTTCTTCTTGTGGGGGTGGAGGTCACAGGAAAACACCTCGCCCGTCCCCTCCATTTGAATGGCGGCGGAAAAGCTCTTGCCGCCGGGGGCCCCACAGCAGTCCAACACACGCATCCCGGGCTTCGGATCCAGAACCAGTGCCGCCAGCCTGCTGGCCGGGTCCTGGATGTAGAACAGCCCCTCCTGAAAGGCGGCCAGCCGTTCCAGATTGCCCGTTCTGCTTAAAATCAGGCAGTCGGCCATCCAGGGGTGGGGCTGGGCCCGGATGCCCTCCCCTTCCAGCAGCGCGGCCAACGCCTCCACTGTGGTTTTCGTGGTGTTGGCCATAGCGGTGATGGGTGCGGGAGCGTTGTTCGCCGCCAGCAGCTTCGCCGTCTCATCGCTCCCGAGAACAGACAGGAACTCCCGCACCAGCCACTCCGGATGGGAGTAAAGGGTGGACAGGTAGCTCACCGGATCGGCCTGCGGGATGGTGGGCAGATGCTCCAAATTGCGCTCCAGATTGCGCAAAATGCCGTTGGCCATCCCCGGGACACGGGGATTTTTACAGTGCCTGCGGGTCAGCTCCACCGAGGTGTTCACCGCCGCGCTGTGAGGGATCTTGTCCAGGAAAAGCATCTGGTAGGCCCCCAGGCGGAGTGCCTGGACCACCCGGCCCTCCATGCGCTTCAGGGGCAGATTGGAGAAATGGGACAGATAAAAGTCTAGCAGAAGCTGGTTTTGCAGCACGCCAAAACACAGCTGGGTGGCCAGCGCGCCGTCCCGGCTGTCCAGCCCGGCGGAGGCCAGCCGCTTTTTCAGGATGGTGTCTGACCATCCCCCCTGCCGCTGGCAGTCGTTCAGCGCCAGCAGCGATACTTCCCGGGCGTCCATGCTTCTCACCGGCCTTTCTGGCTTCGTTTTTCCTCGGTTAGACTTTAATTGGGTGCCCCGCCAGGTAGGCGGCGGCGGTCATCTTCTTTTTGCCGGGGGGCTGGAGCTCCAGAATGCGCAGGACAGTTCCGTCGCCACAGGCAATGTCGATACCGGCTTTTCCAGCGGCGACAATCGTTCCGGGGTGTGCGGAGGCCGCTGTTCCGGGCAGGCAGGAGCGGTGGAGCTTGACGGTATCGCCGGTAATCACATCGGTGGATGCCGACGGCCAGGGGTACAGCCCCCGGATCTGGTTGTGAACCGCTTGGGCGGGCTTGGTCCAGTCGATGGGGGACAGCGCCTTGGACAGCATGGGGGCCAGGGTGGCCTGTTCGCCGTTCTGAGGGGTGCAGGGGGCGGTTCCGGCCTGAATCTGGGCCACCACCTTCAAAAGCAGCTCCCCGCCCAGCTCCGCCAGACGGCCATAGAGCGTTTCCGCGTTCTCCTCCGGATCAATGGAAGTGGACCGCTGGAGGATGATGTCCCCCGCGTCCAGCTGGGAAGCCATGTGCATAATGGTCACGCCCGTCTCCGCCTCCCCCTTGAGGATGGCCCAGTTGATGGGGGCGGAGCCCCGGTACTTGGGCAGCAGAGACGAGTGGACGTTGATGCAGCCCTTGGGGGGCAGGGCCAGGATATCGTCGGGAAGGATGCGGCCATAGGCGGCAACCACGATGAGCTCGGGGTCCAGCTCTTTGAGGACGGCCAGCGCGGCCCCGTCCCGCAGCTTTTCCGGCTGATAGACGGGGATGTCATGCTCCTGAGCGCACAGCTTCACCGGGGGCGGCTGGAGCTTATTCTGGTGCCGGCCCACCGGCTTATCCGGCTGGCAGAACACCCCCACAACCTCATGCCTGCCAATCAGCGCCTTTAGGGAGGGGATGGCAAACTCCGGCGTGCCCATGAATACGATTCTCATCTCTTTCTCCTTCTGCGCCTCGCGTTCTCCTCTTTCTCCTCCTGAGACATGATTTCGTCCAGCTCTTCGGCGGTATAGAGGCGGTCGGTGAGCTCCGTATACATGTGGCCGTCCAAGTGGCTCAGCTCGTGGCAGAAGCACCGGGCGGTCATATCTGTGCCCTCCATCTCAAACCAGCCGCCCCGCCGGTCCTGCGCCTTGATTTTCACCCAGTCAGGCCGTGTCACGCTGCCCCACATGCCGGGCAGGGACAGGCATCCCTCCCAGCCGGTCTGCTCCCCCTTCTGGTCGAGGATTACCGGGTTGACCAGCTCGAGCATACTCTCATCTTCCAGCACCACTACCACCGCCCGGCGGAGAATTCCCACCTGGGGCGCAGCTAAGCCCATCCCGTTGGCCTGGGCCAGCGTCTCTTTCAAGTCATCCAGCAGATCGGCCAGCTTCTCGTCAAACCTGGTCACCGGATGGCACACTTTGCTCAGCGCCGGATCGTCCTGGGTTAAAATCGTCCTGATTGCCATATACTCCTTCTCCTTCTGTCCGGCCCGGGCGCCTGCAGCAGCCCGGCCGGTCTAACTATTGTAAGGGTCCACGTCCGCATAGACGGAAACGCCCTTGCTGTCTTTATCCTTGTGCGCCGCCCGGAGCAGCTGGGCCATCAAGGCCCGGAATACCTTGTCCGGCTGGCCGGTGAGGGTGAGCCGGTAGCGGTAGCGGTTGTTCACCTTGGCCACTGCCGCCGGGGCGGGGCCCAGCAGCCGCCACGGCCCGGAGAGCTGGGGCAGCGCCCCCTCCAGGGCGCGGCGCAGGCGGACGCAGCAACGCAGAACGGCCCCCTCGTCCGTACCGGAGGCGGTTACCACCACATGCTGGGCGAAGGGAGGGTCCTGCCGCACCCGACGCAGTTCAATCTCCCGCTCATAAAAGCCGTCGTAGTCCTGCCTGGCGGCGCAGAGGATCACATCATTTCTGGGGGTAAAGGTCTGAATGACTGCCCGGCCCTGTTTCTCTCCCCGTCCCGCCCGGCCCACCACCTGGGTCAGGAGGGAAAAGGTCCGCTCCCCCGCCCGGAAGTCGTCCACATAGAGGGAGAGGTCGGGGGCTACCACGCCGACTAAGGTTACATTTTCAAAATCCAGCCCTTTGGCCACCATCTGGGTGCCCACCAGAACAGGGATCCGCTCCTTTCGGAACCGCTCCAGTATCTTCTCATGGGGATTGGCCGCAGAGACGGTATCCGTGTCCATCCGCAGCACCTCCGCCCAGGGAAACAGCTCCTGCACTTCCTCCTGGACCCGCTGGGTTCCGATGCCCACAAAATTCAGCAGCCCCCCGCAGGAGGGGCACGCCGGAGGCAGGGCCTGGGAGTAGCCGCAGTGGTGGCACATCAGCCGGTTGTTGGCCGAGTGATAGGTCAGCTTGACAGAGCACCGGGGGCATTCGGGCACCTCGCCGCATTCCCCGCAGGACACCATCCGACTGGCCCCCCGGCGGTTGAGGAACAAAATAGCCTGTTCCCCCCGCTTGAGATTCTCCTCCAGCTCACGGCGCAAAACGGAGCTGACGGCCCCCGCGCTGCCCTGGCGCAGCTCCTCTTTCAGGTCCACAATCAGCACCTGGGGCAGCGCCTTTTGGTTGTACCTGTTGCTTAACCGGAACAGCCCGATCTGGCCCGTTTGAGCCTGGTACATGGTCTCCACCGACGGCGTGGCCGAGCCCAGCACCAGCAGGGCTTTGCTTTTCACGCAGCGGTATTTGGCCACATCCCTGGCGTGGTACCGGGGGGCGTTTTCCGACTTGTAGCTGCCCTCCTGCTCCTCGTCCAAAATAATCAGGCCCAGGTTGTCCAGAGGGGCAAAGACTGCCGACCGGGTGCCGATTACCACCTGGGCCTCGCCCCGGCGGGCCCGCTTCCATTCGTCATATCGCTCTCCCGCCCGGAGGGAGCTGTGGAGTACCGCCACCTGCTTTCCAAAGTGGGCGGCAAAAATTTGCAGCAGCTGGGGGGTAAGCACAATCTCAGGCACCAGGACCAGAGCCGTCCGGCCCCGGCCCAGCGCCGCCTGAATAAGGCGGATGTACACCTGGGTCTTTCCGCTGCCCGTCACGCCGTAGAGCAGGGCGGCACGGGGGGCGTCCTGACGGGCCAGCGCGTCCAGCCCCTCAAAGGCCGCCTGCTGCTGTTCGTTGAGCACCGGCGGCGGCACCGGAGCCACCTCCTCCAGAGGGGCCCGGCGCAGCACCTCCTGCTTCTCCAGGGTGAGGATGCCGCTCTTTTCCAAAGATTTGATGGTGGGCATCGACGCCCCGGTAAAATAACACAGATCCTTAACCGAAGCGGCGCCCAGGGTGCACAGCAGCTCGGCCACTGCGTAGCGCAGGGGGGCAGTCTTACGCCGGGGGGATACCATGGCCATGGCGTCCTCCGCCGGAATAGCCAGTACCGCCAGCTTCTCTGTTTTATCCCCCACCGCCCGCTGGGCGCCCGTCTCTAAAACAGCCGCACCGCTGTCTATCAGGCGCCTGACCGGGGGGTTCGGGTCCCTGGCCCCAAAGGCCAGACGGATCTGTTCCATGTCCCCCCTGCCGCCCCAGCCCCAGAGCATATCCAACAGCTGGACAGCGGCGGGCGAGTTTCCAACGGCCTCGTAGCTTCGCTCCCGATCCACTTGAAGCACCAGGCAATCCCGCAGGGAGAAGTACAGCCCCGCCGGCAGCATGGCCTTCACGCAGTCGTAAACGGTACAGAAATACTGTTCCCTCATCCATAGGGCAAGCTGAATCGCGTTCCCATCCAGCACCGGCTGGTCGTCCAGCAACGCCTGAATCGACTTCAGCGCTTCTCCGGCGGAGGGGCCTTCGCACACAGACAGCACGATCCCGTCCGACCCCCGATTGCCCGCCGAGAAGGGGACCAGCACCCGCATCCCGGGCAGCAGGCGTCCCTCCAGCTCCCGGGGCACCAAGTAGTCGTATGGCTTGTCGATGGCGTAGACCGCCCTGGCGACAGCCACCTTTGCGATTTTCCTGCCCAATGGCTGTTCACCTCACTGCGTCCCCTTGTAAAAAAAGGGGGCGGCGCCCCCTTTATGCCTCCGGCTGTTCCAGCTCTCCGGATTTGGCCTCCAGCTTGCCGTCAGCCACCGCTTGGATGGCAATGCTCACTGGCTTTTCATCCAGCGGCTCGCCGGCCATTTCGGCCTCCCTGGCAATACGGCGGGCCTGACAGGCCACCACGTTGACCAGCTCATAGCGGCTGGGCACCTTTTCCAAAAGATCCTTCATTGCGGGATACAGCATCATAACAAAGACTCCTTCACGTTATATAACCTTTTAATTTACGCAAACTGCGCAAGAATAGACTTCCGGTTACCCACCCTGCACTCGGCAGCGGTGAGGATGGCCTCGATCTCCGCCACAGCCCCGGACACCTTGTCGTTGATGACCAGGTAGTCGTAGCTGGGAATCTCCCGAAACTCCACCTTGGCCTTCTCCAGGCGTCCGGCAATCACGTCCTCGCTGTCCGTATTCCTGCGGTGCAGGCGGCGGGACAGCTCCTCAAAAGAAGGCGGGATAATGAAGATGAACAGCGCGTCGGGACACCGGGCCCGGACCTTGGCCGCGCCCTGAACCTCAATGTCCAGCAGCACGTCGATTCCTGCGTCCAGTCTGTCTTGAATGACCTTCAGGGAGGTGCCGTAGTAGTTGTTCACATATTCGGCGTACTCCAGCAGCTCGCCGGCGGAGATCATCCGCTGGAATTCCGCCCGGTCCACAAAATTGTAGTTCACCCCGTCCTGCTCGCCCACCCGGGGCTGCCGGGTGGTGTATGACACGGAAAAGTAGATGTTACCCCGCTGGCTGAGCAGCTCGGCGATTACGGTACTCTTGCCCACGCCCGACGGCCCGGACAGCACAATCAGCTGGCCTCTCTCTTTTTTCATGGCTCCTCCTCCCCGCTCTCCCGCTCCTCGCCCTCCAGCCGGCCGGCGATCGCCTCCGGAGAGAGGGCGGACAGCACCAAATGGTCGTTGTCCATAATCAGAACCGCTTTGGTCCGCCGGCCATAGGTGGCGTCAATCAGGATACCCCGGTCCCTGGCCTCCTGTGTCATGCGCTTGATGGGAGCGGACTCCGGACTGACCACGGCCACCAGCCGGCCGGCGGACACTAAGCTGCCAAATCCAACGTTGATAAGCTTCAATAGACCGCCCCCCGAATCCTACTCAATGTTCTGGACCTGTTCCCGAATTTTCTCGATCTCAGCCTTAATGTCCACCACCTGGCCTGAGATCTCAATATCGCTGCACTTTGATCCGATGGTGTTGGCCTCCCGGTTGAACTCCTGAATCAGGAAGTCCATCTTCCGCCCGGTGGCGCCGCCCTTGGCGAGCATCTCCCGCAGCTGGCTGATATGGCTGCGCAGGCGGACTGTCTCCTCGTCCACCGCCACCTTGTCGGCGAAGATTGCCGCCTCGGTGAGGATGCGGGCCGGGTCCAGCTGGGTGTTGGATAGCACCTCGTTCATCCTGGCCTCCAGCTTGGCGCGGTAATCCGCCACCGTCTGAGGGGACCGCTTCTCCACGACAGCCACTTTCTCCTCAATGGCGGCCGCCCTGGACAGGATGTCCTCCTTCATCTGTTCCCCTTCCCGGGTGCGCATCCGGTCGAAGTCGGCCAGCGCCCGGTCCAGAACGGAGCAGATGTCCCGGGCCATCTCTTCCACGTCCTCCTCCGCCTTTTCGGCCAGCAGGACCTCCGGAAACCGGGACAGCAGCGCCACGGAAATTTCTCCGTCCAGCTCATAGTCTTCCGCTAGCTGCTTTAATGCGTTGTAGTAGCCGTCCGCCACCGGCTTGTTGACAGACACCTGCACCTTCTCCGCGCCGGCGTTGTCCAAGGTGACAAACACGTCCACTTTTCCCCTGGAAATAACGCCCTGCACCCGGCTCTTGATGGCGTCCTCCGCAAAGAGGTACAGCCGGGGGAGGCGGACGTTGCAGTCCAGGTAGCGATTGTTGACGGAGCGAAGCTCCACAGTAATGGTACAGCCGTTGAAAACCTCCTCTGCACGGCCGTACCCGGTCATACTTTTGACCATATCGTTCACTCTCCTTAATGTCCTTTCACGCGGTTCAGGCGAATACGCAAAAGGGTAATAAGTCGGGATAACCCAATATCGTAAATGATAAAGACCAAACTGCCGCCCAAATAGAGCAGCACGGCATTGTCGGCCAGCCAGTCCGGCGCTTGGGGCAGAAGCAGCTCCTGGAGGACAAACCAGAACAGGGTGAGCGTCAGCTCAAACCAGGAAAGCTTCAACCCCCACTCCACGCTCAGACGGCCAATTGTTTCAATGCGGCCCTTGACCACAGGGTACAATCCCAAAAACGCCGCAAACAGCAGGGCCACACCCTTGTCCGGCAGCATGAGCAGCCCCAACAGGGCCGCAGCGGCCCAGCACAGATATCCCGCTGCCCGCCCCGCATACATGGCCGCAGCCATAGGGAACAAGCCGGCCGCAGCAGTGAGGCCAAGCCGCCCCGAGGGGGCCACGCAGGCCAGCCAGAGCAGGACAACGCTTCCTGCCGACATCACGCCGCCCAATGCCGTACCGGTACGCTTGGCCCGATTTGCCCCGGCCATTCAGCAGCGGCCTCCCCCGCACAGGCAGTTGAGGCACATCATGGTGGTACAGCAGTCCATGGCATCCATACCGGTGGCGTAGCCCGCCGGGCGGTAGCCGCCCATATTTCCCCGCTGCATCAAAGCCAGCGCCTGGCGGTACTCCATATTGTTGGGCTCCATCTGAACGGCAATGTTGTAGTTCTGCATGGCCTCGTCCAGCCAGCCCTTGCGGTAGGCAATGCTCCCGGACAGGAAATACCACTCCGCGTCCTTTTGCCCCACCCCATAGAGCAGCTGTTCCGCCTGGCTCAGGTCGCCCGCGTTGATGAGGTTGCGGATCCGGGCGTAGGCGGGATCAGACGCGGCCGAGGAGTAGCCGCCGCGCTGATAGCCGCCCCCATACCCGCCGGAGGAGGGAGCCGAATAGCCGCCGGCACGCTGCTTGGTAATGGTGTCGTAGGCCTCATTGATCTCCTTCATCTTCTCCTCAGCCAAATCGGCCAAAGGATTGTTCTGGTAGTTGTCCGGGTGATACTTCCGGGCCAGTTCCCGATAGGCTTTCTTGATCTCGTCGTCTGTGGCGTTCTGGCTCACGCCCAAAACGCTGTACGGGTCTCTCATGTGTCGTTTCTCCAAATCTTTTGTTTTTTTATTTCTTTCCAGCTGCCGTCAAAAACAGCCTTCTCTACCAAAGGCAGTCCCAGGTATACAATATTCTCCAGCAACGGCCCCCGGCAGCCAAATTCCCCCAGCTGGAGGGCCGCGCCCACCTGCGCCAGGGACTGGTCCATCGTCAGGCGGAGGGCTCCGTCGTCCCCGGCCGGGCCGTAGCGGGCGGCTACCGGATTATACCGGCCAGCCAGCTTGTCCTCCTCCAGGTCGTCACGGGCGTCGGCCAGGTAAATCCACCGGCCCAGGTGGTACAGCAGTTGGCTGAGCACCCGTCCCCGCACCCCCCCGGCGGGGGCGGCTGACTGAAGCAGACGGGCAAAGGCATCCGCCGTCCGGTCCAGGGAAGAACAGTTTTCCCGCTCCAGGGCGTCCAGCTCCTCCAGGCAGCCCCGCACCGCCCGGTCGAACTGTGGACGGCTACGAGCCGCTTTTTTGTAGGCCCGCCCCAGAAAAACGGACAGGACCCGGGCGGACAGCCCCTTCCAGAACCCCTCGTCCCGGACTGAATCCCGCAGCTTCCACCAAGCCAGAATGACGCTCTCGTCTGCAGCCAGCACCAAAGCCGGGCTTTCGGGACACATGGGCAATTTCCGCAGAAGGTTGGCGTGGCACCGGCCCCGGCAGGGTGTAAAATGCTCCTCCGGCTCCCACAGCAGCAGTGCCAGAAACGTAAAGTCGAAGTTCAGGAACATAGGGGCCGTCCAGCCATACCGCTGCCGAAGGCAGCGGCACAAGCCGCAGTAGGTGGCCCGATAGAGGTCGAAGTCCCTGCATTTCAGCTCTGGGCGGAAGGGGCGCACATAACCGAACATTTCCCGCCCCTCAGCGCAGCTGCTTCAGGATGGCAAACTCCGGGGCTTTTGTTCGGGCAATGGCCCGATCCATCAGAAAGGCGGGCACAAAACCAGCGGCAAGCCCCAGGGCGGCAGTTGCCAAGGCGGCAATCTCGCTCAGGTGCAGCAGGCCCACCCCCAGCCCATAGCCGGCCCCCAACCCCAAACAGGGCAGGAGGAACACTGCCACGGAGGTGCTGATATTGTGGCCGGAGGCGGGCTCCACCTCCACAAAATCTCCGGGCCGGGCTCCGATGCCGTTGGAGGCCAGGGCCAGAATCTCCTGGGGTGGTTTGGCGGAGCAGCCGGCGCAGGCGCCGTCGCAGTGCAGGCCGCACTCCATCTGCCGCAGGAGGGACACCTCCGCCACTCCCTCCCCAACAATTTTCTTTACAATTGCGTTTTGAACCATAACGATCCCCGCCTATCTGCTGATATTCACCAAAACGGTATACTCCCCGATGACCCCCACCGTGCTGGTACCGTTCAGATAGACCTTGGCGCGCACCTGCCGGGAGCCCTCTCCCGTCAGGTCGGACAGGTCGGCCACCACCTGGAACTGGCTGGTATCAATTTTTTCCAGCTCCTCCGCGGGCCCCCGGACGGTCACCAGAACGCTCTGGGTCACCACATCCACGTTGTATCCCTCGGGCGGGTTGACGGTACGGATATTGGACACGGCAAACACCTCAGTGTCCAGCCCCTCCACCGTCACGGTGACATTGGCCGTGGTCAAGCCGCTCTCATTGTTCAGGCTGGGGTCCAGCGCAATGGTGAAGGGGAACACATTGGTGCCTACCACCTTGGATAGGTCGATGCTGCCCAGGGAAATCTCCTCCAGGCCGGCCAGGTCAGCCTCCGAGCCGGAAACCACAATGGTGGGGGGATCAATTTCTTTTACGGCGTCCTCGCTGGTGGCCCCGCCGCCAGGCAAAAGGTTTACCGTGAGCTCGACCTCTTTGGTCATCACAACCGGCACCACCACATATGCCTTTTCGGCGCTGAGGGTAATCTCCAGGCCGTTGAGGGGGCTGCCCTGTTTGTCCAGAGGGACTAGCGCCAGGTCGCCGGCAAAGCGCTCGCTGAGCTCCTCGCTTTTCAAAACGGCAACGATCTTGTCCACCTGATTGACCTGCTCCACCGGCCCGCCCACAATCACTGAGGCAGGCTCAATGGCCGGTGTGCCCATCTGATAGTCCCCCGCCACCTTGCCGTCCAGTTGGAACTGCACGTCAAAGGTCTTGGTAAACAGCTTCTCCACGGTAACGGTGACCGTGGAGGTCTCCGCCCGCAGGTCGTCCGTGTTGATATTCTCCGGCAGTACCGGCCGGTAGCGCAGGGTATTTTCGCCCTCCACACAGCTGGAGACGTCCACCCGCACGCACAGGTTGCTCCGGTTGCGCAGCAGCTCGGTGCGTGCGCTGGTGGGGCCGCTCACCCGCAGCTCCACCACCTGGGGAGAGATATCGGCAATGGTGAGCCCCTGGCTGGTGAGGACGCTGGTCCCCGTAGCCTCCACCCGCACATTATGGATGTTGGTCACCCCGTCCGGGTCCACCGCTGCCCGCACATAGGCCCAAAAGACTATCGCCAGCGCAATGGACAGCAAAACGAATACCCACCGGCTCTCTTTCAGCCGCGCCATCATAGCTGGTCACCCTCTTCCCGCTTCCCTCCGCCCAGCAGAAGCCCCACCAGGGGGAGCTGGCCGCTCTTTTTGTCCTCCTGCTTGTCGTTAAGCAGCTCGTTGCGCAGCAGCCGCTCCAGCGTCTCCGGAGCCAGGTGCCGCTTGAGCATGCCCCCCACGGCAGCGGAGATGGAGCCCGTCTCCTCCGAGACGATGACCACCACGGCGTCGGAATGCTCGCTCATGCCAATCCCCGCCCGGTGGCGCATACCCAAGTCCCGGCTCAGGTTCACGTTGCCCGACAGGGGCAGCATACACCCCGCCCCCACAATGCGCCCGCCCCGGACGATGACCGCCCCGTCGTGGAGGGGGGCCTTGTTCCAGAACAGGTTCTTCAGTAGTTCGCTGGACACACTGCAGTCCAGGGCAGTCCCCGTTTTAATCACGTCGTCCAGCAGATTCTGCCGCTCAAAGACCATCAGCGCCCCCACCTTGTCCCGGGACAGGTCAGCGTAGGCCTCGCAGGTCTGACTGATGGCGGTATCCATCTCTTCCCCCGCCTCCCGGGCGGAGGCAAACACCAGTCCCAGGCGGCTGCTGCCCATCCGCTCCAAAAACCGGCGGATTTCCGGCTGAAACAGCACCACCAGCACCACAAAGCCCCACTGCACCACCTTGTCCAGCAGCCAGCTGGTGGCGGTGAGGGAAAGTACGTAATTTGAGGAGAGGAACATAGCCAGCAGCAGGATCAGCACGCCCCGCAGCACCCGCCCGGAGCTGGTTTTGCGCAGCATCCACAACAGCTTGTAGATGACAAACGACAAAATAGCGATGTCCAGAACATCCGTCAGCTGGATTTGGAGCAGCGGGAAATTAGACTGCACAAACATCTGAACACTGTGAATGATCTCCACCACTAGAGCCCACCTCATTTCCGCACATAGGCCGCAACATACTTCATCACGGTATTATACGATATTTCCATCGGTTTGGCAACCGAAAAGACAAATTCCTACATGAAAATTTTATGAACAAAAAGCCCCCCTCAGAGAGGGAGGCTTCCCGACAAGCCGCCGCAGGGCGCCTTTAGGCTTCTTTCCGACCGCTTTTCCCCTCCAAATCAAGCAATTCCCTGACTGTTCCAAGGAACTTTTCAATCTCATGCCTGGTGTTGAACGCGGACACGCTGGCCCGCAGGGTTCCGGTCTCCAGGGTGCCGGCAGTCTCGTGGGCCAGGGGCGCGCAGTGGAGGCCCGCCCGGAGGGCAATGCCCCGGCTGCCCAGCAGTTCTCCCAGCTCCTCACAGTCCCAGCCCGCTGCGCGGAAGGAGAGCACCCCCGCCTGAGCGGCTGGGTCCGGGGAAAGGAACGCCTCCACCCCGGGGATGGCCCGCAGGCCCTCTCCCATGCGCCGGATGAGGCCAGACTCATGGGCGGCGATGTTCGCCACGCCCCGGCGCTCCAGAAAACGCAGGCCCTCCAGCAGGCCGGCGATCCCGGCGATATTGTGGGTGCCCGCCTCTAGCCGGTCGGGGAGGAACTCCGGCATGGCCTGCCGCTTGGACTCGCTGCCCGTGCCCCCCTCCAACAGAGGAATGGGATCCGTCCCGCACAGGAGCAGTCCGGTGCCCTGAGGGCCGTACAGCCCCTTGTGCCCCGGCATGGCCACAAAGGCCGCGCCCAGGGCCTTGAAGTCCAAGGGCAAAACGCCGGCGGACTGGGAGGCATCTACAATCAGCGGGATCTCCCGTTCCCGGCACAGCGCCGCGATTTCCTCAATGGGCAGGATAAAGCCAAAAACATTGGACACATGGGTGCATACCGCCAGATCCACCCCCCGGTCCAGCTCCCGGCGGAACGCCTCCAGGGCGGCCCGCTGGTCGAACAGGGGCCCCCGGGCCACCCGCAGGGATACGCCCATGGCGCTGAGGGGCCGGGTAACCGCGTTGTGTTCGTAGCCGGAGACGACCACCCGGCTGCCCGGCCCGGCCAGCGTTTTAATGGCAATGTTCAGGCCGTGGGTGGCGTTAAAGGTAAAGACCACCTTGGCCGGGTCGTCCACGCGGAACAGCCGGGCCGCAGCCTCCCGGCAGTCATAGGCGGTACTTGCCGCCGCCATGGCGGGGCGGTGCCCGCCCCGTCCGGGACTGGCCAGGTGCCCGATGCTCCAGGCGGACGCCGCCGCAACGGCGGCGGGTTTTTGCAGGGTGGTGGCCGCGCTGTCCAGATAAATCACAGGGCCACCTCCTGGTAGCTGCCGTCCCCGGCGGTGATATAGATGCGTTTGGGTGTCAGGCCCACCCGCTGTAAAATACGCAGGGAGTCGGGCAGATTGCGCTGGGATATTTTCACCGAGTGACTGCACCCCTCCCCGGATATGCTCTTGGGGGAGCGCAGTACCCGGGCGGTGATGCCGGCCCGCTCCAGCGCCGCAGCGGTGCGCTGGGCATAGGTCAGTGAGCGGCATACAATCAGATAATAGAGCATGGCATGGTTCCTTTCCTGGGGCGGAGCGCTTCCGCCCCGCAGAAATAGCCGGGAGGGAAACCGGCGGTCCCCTCTCGTAACCAGTCTATGCAGATATCCCAGGCGCTGACACCTTCTTCAGCAGGCGCCGCACCTCCTCGCTCGCCCCGTCCAGATACCGCCAGATCATGTACATTCCGTCCGCATAGGGGTCCTGGATGTTCTCCAGCCCATAGGCCATCAGCTTAAAAGCGTTCAGCCCATCGGAAAGCCGTCCAAAGGCCTCCTCCAGTTCGATTAAAATATTCCGCTGTTCCACGTTTTCCTCCTTGTTTTTCACCAGGAGTTGTGGCATAATCAAATTTGCCATTCCTCCGGGCGTGGTATATAGGGTGTTGGTGTGGTTTTTCGGGCCGCCAACACTCTATTTTTCTTGGCTGAGTTCTTCGTCAATCTTCTCGTTCACCCACTGCGTCTTTGTTTTCCCTTTGCGTTTCAGCTTTTCTTCCAGAGCGTTTAGCCGTTCCTTGGAAACTGCAACATTCAACTGCCCAATGGTTTCCCGCCGCTTGCGAAAATACTCAGCCCTGCTCTCTGGGGCCAACTCCTCACCTCCGTTCTAGCTACATTATACGACGTAGCTAGAACATTGTCAAGTACAAAAAACCGCCCTTGACAAGGCGGCGAAAGCAAAAACCCGACGCATACGCGCCGGGTTTTTCTATATCTCCTCGATCAGCGCCACCGCATGGGCGGCCATGCCCTCTCCGGAGCCGGTAAAGCCCAGCCCCTCCTCGGTGGTGGCTTTCACGTTGACCCGGGACGGGTCCACTCCCATCACCCGGGCCAAATTCTCCCGCATTTTCGGGATGTAAGGGGCCAGCTTGGGCCGCTGAGCCAGGACGGTAGCGTCCACGTTGCCCACCGCAAAGCCCCTCTCCTCCAGCAACACCACCACGCGCTCCAGCAGCTTCAGGCTGTCCGCCCCCTTGTAAGCGGGGTCGGTGTCGGGGAAATGCTTTCCGATATCCCCCAGGCCCGCTGCCCCCAGCAGGGCGTCCATCACGGCGTGGGTAAGCACATCGGCGTCGGAATGGCCCAACAGCCCCTTTTCCCAGGGAATGTCCACCCCGCCCAAAACCAGCCTGCGGCCCTCAACCAGCCGGTGCACGTCATAGCCTTGGCCAATCCTCATTTTTGATTCCTCCACAGCGTCTCATCCGCCCTGGCCTGGAGGATGGCCTCCCCCAGGATCAGGTCCAGGGGGGTGGTGATTTTGATGTTCTCCTCACTGCCGCTGGTGAGGGTCACCTTCATGCCCAGCCGCTCCACCGCGCCGCAGTCGTC
The DNA here is from genome assembly GCA_947383275.1 of uncultured Bacillota bacterium. Lineage (GTDB taxonomy): Bacteria > Bacillota > Clostridia > Oscillospirales > Oscillospiraceae > Lawsonibacter. The sequence goes on along the minus strand of CANDCW010000034.1, from coordinate 1,663 downwards.
TGTCAGCAGTTCGCCGTCATCGACCGCCTTCTGAACCGCGCCCTTAATCAGGCCGGTTTCAAAAACCTGAGGCGTCTGTACCGCCCACAGCTGCGACCGGTCTACCGTCTCCACAGCCAGGCCGTCCTGCGTGCGCTTAATGGTATCGGTCAGCGGAATACCCGGGGCGGCCGCGCCGGTGAGGGCGGCCCGGGCCACCGTATCCCGGATGATCTCCTGGGTCACCAGGGGGCGGGCCCCATCGTGGATGGCCACCAGGCTGGATTCCGGATCAACCTCCCGCAGCCCGGCTTGGACCGACTGAATGCGCTCGCCGCCGCCCACAATCACCTTGCGCACTTTATCCAAATCGAACTCCTTGCACAGCCGGCCCACCTCCACCACCAGGTCCTCCCGGGCCACCACAATGATTTCGCGGATGGCGGAACAGTCCTGAAACGCATAGAGGGTATGTACCAGCACGGGCAGCTCGCCCAGAGGGGCCAGCACCTTGTCGATCCCCCCCATCCGCCGGGCCAGCCCGGCGGACACGATAACTGCCGAACACCTGGGTTCTTCGTCCTTCTTCTTTTTAAACAGAGACAGCAGACCCATACTCCTCGCTCCTTATCCGTCAATTTGCTTTCCCTGATTATAGCACAAATTCTCCATATGGAAAAGTACAAAATAAAGCGGCCTCTTTATTCCGGTCCGGAACAAAAAAGCCGTCCTGATATTTTAACTCAACTAGGCCAGCGCGGTATTCAGCTCCTCCTCCACCGACTCGTAGCTGACGCTCTTGGACAGTACGATCTCAGAGATAAGGATCTGCTTGGCTGAATGAAGCATTTTCCGCTCTCCGGTGGACAGCCCTCGGTCCTGGTCCCGGATGGTGAGGCCCTTGATGACGCGGGCCACCTCCAGCAGGTCGCCGCTTTTCATCCGCTCCATGTTTTCCCGGTAACGGTGGTTCCAGTTCGCGGTCATTTCCACCTGTATATCGGAAATTGCGGCCATTACACGGTCGGCCTGCTCCTGATCCACCACCGGACGCACGCCGATCTCCTCACAGTTCTCCGTGGGGACCATCACCACCATGGACCGGTTGGGCAGCTGGAGGATGTAATAATCCCGCACCACGCTGTCCACTGTCTTCTGGACGATGCTCTCCACCACGCCAGCCCCATACATGGGGTGGACCACCTTATCCCCGATTTGGAACACTTCTTACCTCACTTTCTCTCATCCGACGTTCGGCCTTTTCCAATTCTAGCTCTTTGAAATTAACCTTATTATAACAAATTTGCCTGATTTTTGCAAGAGAAAAACCAGAATTTTCAAAAAATTTCTCCTATAATTTCCAAATTTCCGGTCCCAAACAAAAAATATACCCGGCCGCAGCGCGGCCGGGTGCGTTTTCATTAGATTACTCTTCCTCCGCAGGAGCCTCTTCTTCGGCTTCCTCCTCATAGGCGGGGGCCTCCAGCAGGGCGCGGATGGAGAGGGAAATCTTCTTGTTCTCCATATCCACGTCGGTGATCTTGACATCCACCTTGTCGCCCTCGGCCACCACATCGCCGGGCTTCTCTACCCGGTGGTCGGCCAGCTGGGAGATGTGGATCAGGCCGTCCACACCGGGGACCACCTCGGCAAAGGCGCCGAAGGTCATCAGCTTGACGATGCG
>CANDCW010000033.1 GCA_947383275.1 uncultured Bacillota bacterium | reverse complement strand
GTCCTTGGTGATGACCAGGTTGGCCTTGCCCTGCTCCAGCTGCTTCAGCATCTCCTTGAAGCCGGGGCGGTTGAAGTTGCCGCCGGAGTAGCCGTCGTCCACAAATTCCCGGACGAGAGTGATGTTGTTTTGTTTGCAGTAGTTCTGCACGATCATGCGCTGATTGGTGATACTGGACGATTCCCCGCCCTGGGCCTCCTCGTTGGACAGCCGCAGGTAGGCAAACGCCAGTGTGAATCTGCCGGTTTTCATGCTCGCCTCCTCCGGTGAACCGGCCCACTGATTTGATTATACCCCATGGCCGCTGCCTCCGTCAACGGGCTGGGTGGTTGGAATATTTTGGGCAAGCCGCTCCGCCATCAGTTCGGACAGAGAACGGGTACCCTGAAAGACCCGCCGCAGTTCGTAGGTGACCTGGCCCATGGTGATGGTCTGCTGTTCCATTGCATCGCCTCCGGGGCTATTTTGCTCCGGAACAGGGCGGTTTATCCCACTATTTCCCATTGGCGCCGTCCTTTGAAATGGAGGCCAGATAGCCTTTCGTCACATCGGGCCGCTCGTGGCCCAGCAGCTGGGAGACACGGAGACTGGCGCTGAGCGAACTCATACCGCTGTCGATCACTTCCTGATAGGTTCGGGCGGCGAAGCTGTGGCGCAGGCCGTGGTGGGTCATGGGACGGGCGGAACCCTCATCTTGGATTTGCGGTCTCACCCTATAAATGTACTGCTGGAGTCGGGCAATTGCGATGTCGGTGGGCACGCCGTCCGGAACAAACAGCTTATGTCCCCGAGGCGTGATAGCCAGCAGCTTTTTCAGTTCAATGGAAATACTTTCATTGATGGGCACGGTGCAAATCTTGCCGCCTTTACCCTTGATGGTGATGGCGTTTTCCCGGAGCGCCTGTTCCGCAGTAGCCGTGTCAATGCGGAAAGACTCATGATTTTCATTAAAGCTATAGCAATCTTCTCAACATCTTCTTTGGTATTATTCTTTCCCAACGAAATCCGAATTGTACCTTTGGCGTAGTCTTCACCAAGTCGTATAGCTTGTAATACATGTGATATTTCCGTATTTACACTATCACAAGCAGAACCTGTTGAAATACTAATACCCATAAGATCCATACGATGAAGAATGGCTTCGCCGTTCTTACTTGGGAACGATAAGCATAACAAGCCAGGTAACTTGTGAGTTCCACCATTACATTTATAAGCAGCACCTGCTTTGTCAAGCCGAAACAAAAGTTACACCATTTCTGTGTACTCTCCGAAATTTAAGGAGGTCATCAATTCGGATGCTGACAATTTAACCGGATGGCTGCATGATTGGCAAACAATTTTGAAGAGAGACATCTACATTGCAATATATTGGTACAGTCCTCTCAAAAGGAGGAGCAACGCTTGGCAGCCACACAAAAAAGTTATTCTCAGTTTTTTTCAATGCCTCACCCATATGCCGTTACTTCCTTTCTCTTTACATCTTCTCTACCTTCTGAATGGAGTTCCCTACATCATGGATAAGCTAGTGATGCCTTTGCCTGTCACCTTTGTATAGATTGGCAATTTCTTTGAAATACCGCTGTACCAAGAGCCAAGACGGATTCGCTGTCTTTGTAAAAGCGTCCAATGCATCTGAGCAGATTTTACAGGTCATCGGCCTCCGAATGACTCGGAAAGAGCCATACCGCACTGTACTGCCAGATTGTGCGGGCGCTCATTCAGATTATGCACATCCTTATCAGACCTGTTACAGAGTTGGAGCGCCTCCACCAGGTAAATGTTGGTGAACAGATTTACCCCCAGCTGCCAGTTTGTTGTATTTGCTCTCAAGCTGGCTAGAGATATATTTGAGCAAAATCACAGTCTTGCACTCAGAGGTGTCCAGATTTCCCTAAAGGGCATAAGCTGCATCTCAGATTTGCTCTTCAAGGCCGATGTTACCTATATTTGTTCCGGCCATCTTATTTTCTCCTGATGTGATTTGATGATATCATTATACAGACAAAAGCGACTGAATGCGCAGTCGCTTTTGTCAAAAGGGGGATGCCTATTGAAAGAAATTAAAAATGTTTACAATCGTGGGCGCGGGGGAATCTTCATGCGTCTCAGCTTCTCATACCGCTGGGCATACTCCACCTGATTCCACGCATTATTGATATCTGGGGTCAACGGCGGTGGCGTTACTTGAAAACACAGCGAGAACCTATCTACACCGCTCTGCTTCATAGAGGTGAGTTGGACTGCCACCTATTCGATATTGACACTCAGGCAGGAGCTGTATTTTTTTCAGTTAGTCGAACAACTGGAAAAACATGAGGGCATGGGCCACCCCCACCAATGATATAATGAAAATCCACCGTATTACATTTCTTTGCAATACGGTGGTTCTTACCTATATATGTTCCTTAATATAATGCCCACCAGTAATCGAAAACCCTGCGGTAACCATTCCCCTTTTTCGGCAAATATGGACAAGTCCGCACTTTTTTGTTGCTCACCCGTTTGAGCCAACGCTGGCATTTACTGTTTTTGGGATACTTAATATGCTTGCCAGTATGCAGGAGAGTCTTTCCCTCAAAGTCCCAGTCCACATACCCACGATGGGGCGCATAACCGGAAAGCTGGACAATGGACAGCCGTCGATCTGCCTTTTCCTGGCCTTTCTTGCGGCGATACCGCCGCCCAGTTCGGCGTGAGTGACCTGGTTCCTTCTCAGGTCTCTCCAAGAGCGCTGCGAGCTGCTCGTTTAACTCGATTTCGGTCATACACCTTCCCGCTGGGCACAGTGCGTGTGATTGGATTGAGCCCATACCAGGAACTGCGCTGCTTGGCATGGTATTCTTTCTGCGCCTTTTTACTGCGTTTGTTCAGCGGCACCGGCTGTGCCATCGGAAGCCCTCCTTTCTAACGATTTTATTACAAATCCACAAAATATCTTGCCATTTCTGCACCATTCTGTTATTCTACACTTCCAGAATGGAGGCGATTGTCATGCTTTTGAACCAGTTCCCCGTCATCGACCTTCCCGCCACAGGGGCCAACATCCGCCGGTTGCGGCAGACGAAAGGTCTGTCCGTCCGGGACTTACAGCAGTTCTTCGGCTTCGAGGAACCCCAGGCCATCTACAAGTGGCAGCGTGGACAGAGCCTGCCCACGGTGGACAACCTCTACGCCCTGAGTACCCTACTGGATGTGCCCATGAACGATATTCTGGTGGCGGCTGATCTCCCCGAACTCCATATTTGTACCATGAGCGGCAGGCCGGAGCCTGCCGCTCATCTTTTCTGCCCTCGGGCGCGGGGGGCATGGCGAAACTTCAAAGCTGCTTAGACCCTTATCCGCCGTGTCCAGGCCGGACCACGCTCCAATGAGCGCCGTCCCCGCCTGGAGCTGGCGACTTGTTGTATAACGGCCCGAAGGCCAAGTCACAAAAGGGAGAAGCGTAAGGGCGGTTTTTCAGTTCGCGTATGGGGAAGGGGGGTAAAAACGTGCTTGCGGGGAACGTAGAGAAAAGCGTCTGTCGGTTCCATTCAATACAGCATTTTGCAGATGCTCTCCAGTATGTTCTTCTCGGTGTGCGGCATCATCATTCATCCGCACCTGAACCGGCCGTCACAGGTCCTCCATTCCGCCATGCCCACCGCGCCCGAGGTCAGGGGTTACTCAGACTGCCGCTGGATGAAGTCAGACAGGATCACGTTGAAGCTGTCGTTCATCTCAAAGGGGAGGGAGTAGTCCACCACAGTGTTCACGATGCACTGGTCCAGCTTGGCGGACACTTCGTCAGCCTTGCGCCCCAGCTCGGTAGCCATCCCCCGGATTTTATTGCGGTCAAAGTTGATGGTGGTCACCCGCTTGGCGTCGCAGCGGTAGCTCACCTGGTTGCCCTCGCCGTTAAACCGGTAGCCGCTGCCGCCGTTGGAGAGTACCACCTCACTGTTGCGCAGGACTGCCATCCGGCGGAAGATATCGGCCAGGTTCTGCCGGACCCGGTTCAGGCCGGTCTCGCTGTCCATGTCCAGGGGCAGCTTGGACTTGGCGGCACAGATGGCGGCGCTGAGCTTCTCCCGCTCCACCAGCATGGCCATCAGGAACACAGCCACCTGGTTGATGTGCTCTGCGTACTCGCTGGGGGCGGCTTCCTCAGTCACCGCGTCCTGAGCCTCCGGCATGACCTTGCTGCGCAGGTGGGTGGTGGTGACCTTTAGGGTGTTGCCCTGGTTCTGGAGGATTTCTCCCGCCTCGTCCATTAGAGCCTGCAGCTTGTTCTGGGCCCGAAAGGCGTCTTTCAAATTCATGGTGTTCCACTCCTTTTCTCTGTCGTTGTGTCCCTATCATACAGGCAGCGGAACGGTTTGTCATTGAACCGGTGGTTTAATTTGGGTAGTGAGAGGCATCTTCTCCTCGCAAAAATGATTTGTGTTTCTTGAATGTATATGGTATCTTATTGAAGATAGTACAAACTTTTTTTCACAAGCTGCGGGAGGCGCTCCAAGATGAGACTATTATTTAAACAGAGATTTTTCTCCTGGTTCGACAGCTACGACATCTTTGATGAGGACGGCAACACAGTCTACGTTGTCAAGGGCGAGCTGAGCTGGGGACACCGGCTCCAGATTTACGACGCGATGGGAAACCCGGTCGGCCGGGTGCAGGAACGGATCCTGACCTTTCTGCCCAAGTTTGAACTGTATGTGGAAGAGCGGCTGGCTGGCGAGATTGTCAAAGAGTTCACCTTGTTTCGCCCCAAATTCCAACTGGACTGCAACGGCTGGACCATCGAGGGCGACTTCTGGGAATGGGACTACACCGTCATGGATGGGGCCCGAACCGTCATGCGGCTGTCCAAAGAGCTCTGGAACTGGACCGACACCTACAGCATGGAGATCACCCGTCCGGAGGATGCCCTATACAGCCTGATGATCGTGCTGGCCATCGATGCTGTGAAATGTTCTCAGGGCAACTGATTTCGAGTAGAGGGCCACCGCTGAAGGCTGTACCTCGAATAACAGCTCTACCTTCCCGCATTTGCGGAATGGTAGAGCTGTTTTTATGAGCTGTTGCTCGTTATTTCGCTGTCAGATATTCCAAAATCTCCGCAGCATTAGTATCGGGCTTCACCTTGGGCATTGCCTTTTCGATCATACCATTCTCATTGATCACAAAGGTGGACCGCACCACGCCCATGCTCACCTTGCCGTAGAGCTTTTTCTCCTGCCACACTCCGTAGGCCTGGATGGCGGTCAGTTCCGGGTCGGAGAGCAGGATGAACGGTAGCCCGTGCTTCTCCGCGAACTTCTGGTGGGAGGCCACCGAGTCCTTGCTGACACCAATGACCACCGCATTGATTTTCTTGAACTCCTCATAGGCCTCAGCAAAGGCGCAGGCCTGACGGGTGCAGCCGGGAGTGTTGTCCTTGGGATAGAAATACAGCACAACTTTTTTGCCCGCAAAATCGGTCAGGGATACCGGATTGCCGTCTTTGTCCGGCAGGGTAAACTCCGGGGCTTTCGTTCCAACTTCCAACATTTTGTTGTCCTCCTGTTTTATTGGTAAATCTGTATAACAATTCAGGCAGCCTTTACTCCGCCTCTGTCTCTTTTATTTCCAAGCACGCCGCCTCAATTTCCGTAATCTCTTCCGGGGTATACAGTGTTGGGAACCGTCTCAAATAGTCCTCCCAGCCAAACAACAGTAAGTCTGTTGTTCCTGCGCTCCGAATCAGAATTGGACTTTCTCCGTTCTCGACCCGTTCCATGACAGCATCTACATCCTGTTCCAACTCTTCTCTGGTGACAGAGGGAAGTTTTTCTATGTCTATCTTGCTCCGAACAAATTCCCGGCGCACCCAAGATTTTACAATATCTGCGTTTTCCGGCTCACCGCAAAAACAGACAAACGCCCGCACCAGCTGTTCCGGTAAAATGCCCCTGGCCTCACACTGATCCATAATCTTGCGGCTCAGTATTTCATCTACCTCAACAGATACTGTCGCCGCATCATCCCTGGATTTAGAGGGAATTTTCAGCATTGCTTGTATGTTTTGGAGTTCTGCCATTTCCAGCGAAACGGGCAGAATCTGCACCTCGCATTTTTGGGTGCCTGGATCACGAAAAATAGCAAGTGTCATTTGTCTGTGCAGCGGCAGCAGGTCTATGATTTCAAAACGTTCCATTTTTTGCTCCTTTGTTCCAACGCTGTGTTTTAAAATACCACCACTATGTACGTTCTAACCACAAATGTAAAGAAAAATGATTCGAATCGGTTAGAATGATTAGAATCATACGGGGGTATTTTTATAAAGAAATAGCAGCAGAAAAATGAGGGAGTTGCTTTTGCTGGAATATCATATAAATCAGAATCTACCTCGCCGGTACGCCCAATGGCCGCCTTCCCGGCATTTCACCAGTTTTCCCTCTGCCGCAAGTTTCGAAAGGATGCGATTGGCTGTCGCCGCTGAGACACCGAAGATCTGACGTACATCAGCATTTTGGATAACCTCGTGGTGTTCCAAAAACTGCTCGATCTGCTTCCAGCGTTCTGCTACTTTATCTTTCGGGGCATCGCTCATTTCATCGCTCATATTGACCCCTTCCATGAGCGATGCTTTGATTGCTGAAAGCATAAATTCGATGAAAGCCGTGGAGGATGCAGCAGCGTTGGAATGATTGATCGCTTCATAATACTCCTGCTGATGGTCGTGGACGATGGACTCCACCGGGAGCCATGCAAAAATGGGATTCCATTTGGACAGCAGCAGTGTGTGCCACAGCCGGCCTGTCCTTCCGTTTCCGTCTGCAAAGGGGTGGATCAGCTCAAATTCATAGTGGAACACGCAACTGCGGATCAGCATGGGCAGCTCGCTGTCCTGCACCCAATTCAGCAGATTTTCCACTGCCTCCGGCACATACTGAGGCAGCGTCCCGAAGTGGACGATCTCTCCTGCTTGGTTGACCACCCCCACGGGCCTGGAGCGGAACGCTCCGGCCTCCTGTTCCAGCCCCCGCATCATCACGCTATGAGCCGTCAGAAGGTCGTCTATGGAATAGGGGTCCAGTGCCTCCAGCCGCTCGTAAATTTCAAAGGCGTTGCGGACCTCCGCAATATCCTTGGGCGGCGCCAGCACCCGCTTGCCGTTCAGGACCGCTGCGACCTGATTTAATGTCAGCGTGTTCTGCTCGATGGCCAGAGAACCATAGACAGTCCTGATCCGATTACTCCGGCGCAGAGCCGGATTTGCGGAGAGGCGGTCCGCAGACGATACCTGTCCTACCAGTTCCGCAATCTCCGCCACAAGGGAAACGATCTGATTTGTTAATTCAAAGGGTGGATTCTTCATAAGTCCCTCACAAAAGCGATCGAATTTTTTCTCTATTATAGCGCAAAAAGCACCTTATAACAATGGTGCAGTTAAAACCCCACGTTCCGCAGTTCCTCCATCATAGCCCGGCGGCGGATGTACCGGGTGCGCCAGTCCTCCGACAGCTGTGCCGCTCGCTCTGCCCCGCCCGGGTAGCTCCTGAGTTTTTTCAGATAGCGGGCCAACTCCTGATACCGCTTTCGGCCGGACGCCGCCGCTGCTTCTTTGGTCAGAATACAAGCGTATGCCTCCAGTATCTCATTCGGATACCGCTTTTTCAGAGCCGCTTCATAGCGGTCCAGGATGGAAAGACGCCCAGTCGCGGTGACCGCTTTCATCAGGCGTTCCCAAAGCCCCTCGGCTTCCATAAGCTCCAGCTTGTGGTAAGCTCGCCCGGAAAGATATCGCTCTGTGTACTCAAGCCACTGCGCCGGCGTACACGCGTTCTTCAGGCGGTTCAGCATCTCCATACCGCCGGAGGACAGGTCAAAGACATGATACTCCAACTCCGCAATCAGTTTCTCCCGCTGTCCCTGCCGCTCGTATAGGTCCATCAGCCATTCGCTGTACTCCGCTACCAGCCCCGGTTTGTCACGGCCGGCGGACTTGCCCTCCTCCAGCAGATGAATGGCCTCGTCCGTCTTTCCATCATCAAGCGCCTGCTGGATACGCAGCTTGCGGATATCGGAATAGCTTGTGTACCGGTCTAAAAAGGCGTCCAGCTCCTCCTTTGGCGAGGACAGCTTTTTCATCAGATCAAAACGGCGCGTCAGCAGTTCTTTCATCTTATATTCACTGGAGTAATCTTTCCTGCCTGCTAAGGTAAGCGCGGCAATCTGCTCATCTGTCAATGCCAATTTCTTTTCATCAAAACGTTTTCCAACAAAAAGTGAAAACACCATTTGTGACGCAAAATCCTGGACAAACCAGTCCTCTCGGTCTGATTTGACACAGTCAGACAAGAGGTCAAATATCTTTTCGGCAACAGTTTCGTCTGCGGCAGCCAGGACATCCATGCACATATCGCGCATTGTCTCCATAATCAACCCGTATTCGCCATCGGAATCGTCTATGCTGTAATCGGAATATTTCCGCAGCGCATCTATCCCGGCCTGGAACGCCAACACAGGTGCGTTTCGGGCCAGCAGCGTTTCCGTCTGCCGCTGAATATGATCTGCGATCGCCTCTGAGAACCCTCCCGCATGGTAATAGTCTATGGTGCCATCTCTGCCTGCGTATTGCCTCCCGATGGAGGCCAGTTCTTTTTTCAGCGTCTTCATACATTCATCCAGAGATGTCTCCCCATATCGAAGGAGCAGCGCCCTATAAAGTTTCTCATCTGCGGATACCAATTCTGTCAGCAGCGGGCGGAGTTGGCTGTCAGGAATTTTTTCCACAAGACCAGTGGGAGTCAGACGCTCCTCTTTTGCGGGAGCTCTCTTCTCGGACGGTTCGGCGGCCATTGCGAACAGGACCGCCGCCATGTGCTTACAAGCATTTCCATCCTCCGCATAGGGACAGTCACAGAGCATATCCTCAATGGAGTCTCCATCCAACAGGATCTCCACCTCGTATTCCTCCGTGCCTTCCACTGTGGCGGTGCAGCCGTCCTCCGTGCGCTCCAGATCTGAGACCCGGTCCTCTTCAAAGTAAGCCCTGCCCCGTTCCAGAATGTGGGGCTGAAACCAGTTCTTCCAGGATTCTATTTGCATCGTCTCCAGCTCCGTTTTCCTATGAGATCATTCCGTTTCCCGACTTCAAGTACCTCTTCAGCAAGAACGCGCAAAAGTACGGAAACGTATAAATATTGTCGCTGTATCCGATGTTTCCCCCGGTGAGCTTGATCCCGTGGGAGATATCGCTGTATTTTTCGCTGGAGATCAGCGTGCGCAGGGACTTGGCCCTGCCGTTGGTGGCTTTGACCTCCACCGGGATCAGTTCTGAGGCGGTGCGGACGAAAAAGTCCTCCTCCAGCGTAGAGTCCTCCCGCTTATAGTAGTACAGCCCACAGCCGCTTTTCACCAGCGCCTCTCCCACGATGTTCTCATAGAGCGCGCCCTTGTACACGCCCAGATTCCTGTTGGCCCGCAGATCCTCCTGGGCCTCCTCGTCCAGCATAGCCACCAGCAGGCCGCTGTCGGCAAAATACAGCTTGTACTTGGTCTCCTCGTAGTTGCCCTTTAGGGGCAGTTCCGGGAAATTCAGGCAGTAGCAGATATTCACCATCCCGGCGTCGCTGAGCCATTCGATACATCCCCGGTAGTCCTTGAACCTGGCCCCGGAGGCCACCTTGGAAATCTGAAATTTTTTGTTGTCCTTAGCCAACTGAGGCGGGATCTGATTAAATACGTTGAGGATGCGGCCCTGATCCAGCCCCTCGGCGTATTTTCGGATATCCTCCTTGTAGTCGGCGATAAGCTGCTGTTGAATATCCAGAGAGCCCTCAAAGGTGCCCCGCTCCACATACTCCCGCACCACCGCTGGCATCCCGCCCAGGATGCAGTAATCCAGAAAAAGGGAGTTACAGACGGACAGCTCCAATTCGCTAAAGGGTGTCAGTGTTCTCATATTGCTCAGCAAATCCGCAATGAACCCGTCATCGTAGCCCTTTGCCCAGAGAAATTCCTCAAAATCCATGGAATACATTTCGTAGTCTGTTTTGTAGCCCACGCTGTTGCTCTCGATTTTCCGGTAATTGATCCCCAGCATGGACCCGCTGCAGATCACATCAAAGCGGCCGTCAATGGAAAAGAATTTTAGTGCGGTAGCGATATCGGGAAACTCCTGAAGCTCGTCAAAGAAGAACAGCGTCTTTCCGGGCAGGAACCGCTTGCCTGGGTCCAGGCGGGAGATGTTTTTGACAATATCGTCAGTCTTATAGCCATCGGCGGTGATGAGCTTGTACTTCGGCTCCTCCACGAAATTGATATAGATCAAATTTTCGTAGCTGCTCTCAGCAAATCGCCGGACCGACTCCGTCTTGCCCACCTGCCGGGGACCTTTAACGATCAGCGGCTTGTGCCGAGGCGCAGCCTTCCACTCCGTTAAAAAGCTGTCGATTTTGCGTTTCAGATAGCACATGGGCAATTCCCTCCATCGGTATCATTGATCATAGTATACTCCGGCAGAGAAAGAATTACAACTGCTTCACAAAAAATGAGCGAATATTTTCTTCTGCAAACAAAAATATGAGCGAACTTTTACCATGTATTGCAAAAATCAGAGTGAATTGGGCGATTCAAAATATGCTCGCCTCAAAGCACAGCATACAAAAACGCCAAAAAAGTTATCAAAATTACCACAAACCCGTTTTTCAAAAATTTGGAAGCCATAAAGGCCCCTTAAAGACCGGGCCCTTCCCCCTCAAAGTTAAGCAGGAGCATTACAGACATTTTCATCTGCAATGCTCCTGTTTTATGGGCCGATTCACCTAAATAAGTAATATTTCGTCATAGTTCGCTGTGATTCACTTTCGCTGTTTTAAGATGGTACAGCTACAGCAAGGTCGTTGGCGGCCTCCATCTTAAACTTGTCCATGGCCTCACGGGCATTGGGAACCATAATCTTATTGCTATTACTGTTAGACATGATTTTGTCTCTCCTTTTCATTCATATTTTATTTGTTTCAGTTGGATGGAACATCCGCTTATATCTTTACCCTGATCGGCGGAGATATACCAGTTCAGCCCCCTGCCTATATTTTCTAGCAAACGGCACATTTACAATTAAGCATCTCAGTATTTTCGGAATAAAAAATTCTCTCCCCAGATGGGGAGAGAATCGCGCAGGCGATTATATCACGATTGTTCTTTCCAGATAAACAAATCTTCGCTGTGAAAACGCACCAGCATAGCAGCGGCTTCAGCGCGGGTAAGCCTTCCGCCGGGGTCCAGCATTCCACCCGCCCTGCCTTGAAGGAGCCCCCGTTCCACTACCCATTCCACAGCCTCTGCGGCCCAGGGGGAGACGGAACCGGCGTCATAGAACCGCATAGTTTGACCTGATACAACCGGACGGCCAGCGCACCGCCACAGCATAACGGCCAGCTGTTCCCGTGTAATCTCCTCCGCAGGCGTGACCAGCCGGTCACCGTCCGCGTTCATAACTCCGGCGCCGACGGCCCAGGCCATCGCGCTGTCATACCATATGTCAGCACCCGCATAGGTGCTCCCCTGGGGGATCTCAGGGCGGCCGGCCATATTGTAGAGGATTTGCGCAATCATTCCTCCGGATAACCCTTCATCGGGCAAAAAGCTGTTTTGGCCATACCCGCTCATCAGCCTCCAATCCAAACAGTAATGGATGCCGTCATGATACCACTGGGCCGGCGACAAGTCGCCATAGGCGGCAATTGGACATCCGGCATCTTTGGCACAAGCTTCATAGGCCGGCAGGAAAACGGCATGAAATTTCACTCTTCCTCCGGGGTGGGTAAAAGACCAGGTCCCGTCCCCATGACTGACCGCTTCCACACGCTGTCCGTCTTCTTCCGTAACAGTCAATGCACTGGCCACATAGTGCTCCTCCGGAATCAGAATTACAGTCACTTTGACACCCTCCCGGGGGTCCACCGGCCTGAGGCTGATCCGTCCCCGCCCGGATATGGTGACGTCCGGGTCGGACTCAGGCCGCATCGCCAGCTCACCGGAGGAGGGTGGGAGCACCACGCGGTTCAGGCCGCAGACATTGCAGTTCGGGTCCTGGGCGCCGTCGTAAACATGGAGCGCATAGCCCTTGGCCCAGCCCGGCACCACGCCGGGGCACCCGGCGCCGGTGCATTGATACCAGTGATGGGTGTCATTGCCCCTCCAGTCCGTGCCCCAGACATGGGTGTGATCGGGGTCCACATAACGGTTCCGGCCGCAAATATTACAATCCACATCCTGGCCGCCGTCATAGACGTGGGCTCCATAGCCCACCGCCCGGCTGGGTACTACGCCGGGGCAGTCTACATCCGTACACCGATGCCAGTGGGAAACACCGTCGCCATTCCATCCCTCGCCCCAAGTATGGTCATGGTTTGGGTCCACAAAGCGGTTTCTGCCGCACACGTTGCAGTCCGGGTCTTGAGCGTTGTCATAGACGTGGGCCGCGTAGTCCTTCGCTGCGGCGGGGGCCACACCGGGGCAGGCTGGATCGCCACAGGAACGCCAATGACAGCTGCTGTCGCTGCTCCAATCCTCAAGCCACGTATGGGGATGGTCGGAATCCAAAAAACGGTTTCTGCCGCAGATATTGCAATCCGGATCTTCCGCGCTGTGGTAGACATGGTCCCCGTAGCCGGGCGCCTCGACGGGCACTACGCCGGGACAGTCCGCCTCGGTGCACCGGTGCCAGTGGCTGGTATCGTCGCTGCTCCACCCCTCTCCCCAGGCGTGGGGATGGCCGGGGTCTACCGCCCGGATCCAGCCGCAGACATTGCAGTCCGGATCCCGGCTACCGTCGTAGCAGTGGTATCCGTAGCCCTCCGCCCAGTTGGGCACCAGCGTGCAGCAGGCGGGGTCGGCGCAGCCGTGCCAATGGTGGTAATCGTCAATGGCCCAATCCGTGCGCCAGGTATGGGTGTGCGCGGTTCCCGCCGCCCACGCCGCAGCCGGCAGCAGGCCCAAAACTAGGATCATGGCCAGAATGATACTCTTTCTCATTTTCATCGGAAGCTCCTCCTTGCGCCGCAGTTGATGTCCGCCCGTCCGTCATGATTCCTCTGTATGTTCCATTTTATCACAATGTTCCCCTCCAGAAAAGTCCTTTTTCTCCGCTGGAAAAAAAAGGGCTTCTGGAAACAAACAGCCGCCAACCTGAGCCTATGTCGGGTTGGCGGCTTCTTTTCAATTCAGGTTCAGCCCTGTAATGACTTCCTTCAGCTGCCGGGCGGAGCCCTTCAGCGCTGTCCGCTCCGCTTCTCCCAGCGGGATCTCCAGAATCTTCTCCAGCCCATTCTTCCCCACAATGGAGGGGATGCTTAGAGCAACTCGGTCCAGGCCGTACTCCCCTTCCAGCGCCACAGAAATGGGCAGTACCGCATGCTCGTCCTTTACGATGCACGCCGCGATGCGCCCCACCGCCATCGCGATGCCGTAGTAGGTTGCGCCCTTGCGCTTAATAATCTCGTTGGCGCTGTCCCTGATCTCCCGGTAAATGCGCTCCCGCCCTTGCTCGTGGAGCTCCTGGCCCCGGAGGCGGCAAAAGTCATCCAGGTCCAGCCCGGACACATTGGCCCCGCTCCACACGGCCAGCTCACTGTCGCCGTGCTCCCCAACAATGAACGCGTGGACGTTGCGGCTGTCCACCCCCAGTTCTTCTCCCAGCAGCTGCTTGAGCCGCCCGGTATCCAGCACCGTCCCGGAACCGATCACCCGCTCTCGGGGATACCCGGACAGTTCCCGCGCCACATAGGTCAGCACATCCACCGGATTGGAGACGATCAGGAGGATGCCCTCAAAGGGCCGGGCGGTGATCTCCCTCAAAATGCTTCTCAGGATGGCGGCGTTGCGCTCAATAAGCTGAAGGCGGGTCTCATCCGGTTTTTGGTTCACCCCGGCGGTGATTACAACCAGCCCGCAATCTGTGATGTCGTCATAGGTTCCGGCCGTAATTTCCATCGCCGCGCCGTAGGGCAGGCCGTCGCTTAGGTCCATGGCCTCCCCCTCCGCCTTGTCCCGGTTGGCATCCAGCAGCACCAGGTTGGAAAACAGGCCCTGCTGTAAAAACCGAAAGGCGATGGACGCCCCCACAAAGCCGCAGCCGATCACCGCCGCTTTCCGATAGTTGATCGCCACAGGTATCCGCTCCTTTTCTGTAACGTCGGCTCAAACGGGCCGCGATACCTTCATTGTGCGGATTTTTGGAAAAATTATACCTCTTCAAATACAGCGTACAATGTGGCGGGCTCCAGGACATACCCCGCCGGGAGGGTGACCTTCCCATTCCCGTCCGGACGGAAGCGGACGGTCATGGTGACCTGATCCCCCTCCCGCTCCCGGACGGCCCAGCCGGCAAAGCGCTGTCCCGGGCGCTCCGGCGCGGAGGGCGGCGTAAAGCCGCGCTCCTCCGAGGAGGCAAATATGCTGCACAGCTCCCTCTCCCCGTCCATAAATGTCAGCCGGGAGAAAACCGTCTCGTTTTGGGCGTCCACATTGGTCATCTCAAAGACCCGCCAGCCCCTGTCCGCCGCGCGGAAAAAGAAGGTGCTATCCACCTGGTAGGGCTTGGCGGAGCCGTTGCCCCGCTTCACATCCATCCGCAGGGACACACGGGCGGAAAAGAACTTCTCCCCATAGCGGCAAAAGCCGCTGATCGACTCGCTGGAGAAGCTGTACCCGGCGTTCTGCTGCATCCAGGTTTCACTGGAGCGGATGGTCTTGTAGATCGCGCTTCCGCTGTCAAAATATTGTTGCAATTGAGCCGTATTGGACTCCCGAATCATATAGCGGGCGTAGGTTTTGGCCGCTCCAATCAGCAAGGACCGCTCCTCTTCGGTGGGCTCGTCCACCGCTGCCTCCACAGCGTAGCAGCCGTTTTCCTCATCCCAGGCCACGGGAACGGGCTTGTTCTCCCCGTCCAAAACGGAAATCTCCTCCCCCTGGGCCCGCCAGAGGACGGTCCGCCGCCCATGGACCCCCTCGGGGAGGTAGCGCTCCGCCAGGGTCTGTGTGGTCTGGATCTGGCAGTTCTCCCCCAGCTCCTTCCCGTCTACCCGGACGCGCTGCCCCTCCAGGGCACGAATCAGGACGGCCTCCGGCTCCAGATCGATCAGCAGCTCCACCGCGTCCAGCTCCCAGACCGCCCCCCTTTCCCCGCCCCTGTTGGCAAGGGTAAAGGCCGCAACACCTTCCGAACCGGCTTTCACAATATACCGCCGGTCGCCGGACAGGCCGGCGGAGGTCTCCACCATGGTCAGCTTCCGCCCCGCCGTCCGCTCCTCCAGGACACGGGCGGCACGCTCCCAATTGCCCTCCAGGCCCGCCAATTCGCAGACCCGTCCCCAATCCGCCGGGGCAAAGAGCCCGTCAAAGACCTCCTGGCTGGCGTACTTAGGCTGGGACGCCTCAAACTGTCTCAGCCAGGGCCGCAGCACCCCGAAGCGGAGGTACACAAACCCCAGCAGCATCGTCAAAAGGATGCCCAGCAGCACCTTATCAAACAGACTGGCTTTTTTCATACCCGCAGTTCCTCACGCCCCGTCCTGGGGCCGCACCATAAAAAACGTAGGCATCCGCCTGGGCTCCTCCTGGAGCAGGGAGACGTTATTCACGGTCCTCACCGTTCCGTCCCCATCCCGCTGGAGCATGACCGTGGAGGAACCGCCGTCCAGATTGCAGGCGTTTACCGCACCGTACTCCACCATAACGTCGATGATGTCCCCATAGGTGGCCCCCAGGCTGCCCGCCTGACGGCCGTCGATGCACAGCAGCAGAACGGCGCCATCGGCGCGCTGGCCAATGGCCGTCCGGGGATTGTAGCCGGAGTTGGTGTTATACGCCTCCTCGTTGACGGCCCCGTCCTTTATCAGCACCGGGCCGTAGCAGCAGCCGTCCCGGATGCGGGCCTCCCCCGCCTCCTTGGCGGACATTGTCTTGGACACCACCAAAATGTCGTCCTCATTGAATCCGGCGAAGCCGTAATAGGAGCTGCCGTCGTCCCACAGCACCTCCCCCTGGGAGACCACCAGGCCGCAGGGGACGCTGCCCACCTCCGGGCTGATGGTTCCGTTGTCAAAAAAAGCGCCGCCATTGACGGCCGCAGCTGCCCCCTCCGCCTCAATCTGCTTGGTGATCCGGGTGCCCGGCCTGCTCCGGGAGTATCGCCGGGAGGAGGGGCACAGGTAGACCCGGGACGGGTCCCGGACCAGCATCACGTAGGCGTTGTAGGTGTCCCCGCGGACCTCCTCCACCCGCAGGCCATCGGGACAGCCGGCCCACTCGTCGCTCTCCCCGGCGCCGTCATTCCGGACGACCACCCGGGTGGGGTCGGACTGCCCGTCAGGCAGGCTGTCGGCCACCTTCGCCTGGATCCGGCCCACCGCATCGCCGCCGATAAACACGGCGGGCACCCACTTGGTGGCGCTGGCCTCCAGCAGGGACATGGTCAGGCGGTTCCGGGCAGTCTCGGAGGGACCGTTAAACACCTCGTCCAGAATCATCCACAGACCTGCCAGCAGGACCGCCGCTGTCCCCAGGACGGCCAGCAGCGCCCGCAGGAGATACCGCAGGAAACGCCGGGGCTTTTTCCGCACCTGTTCCCCGCCGCGCCGGCGCTCTTCACTCATTGAACCCCTCCCCTTTCTCTCTGTCTCCCGAGGTAAAAACCCAGCGGTGCTGAATCACGTAGCTGCCCACAAACAGCACCGCCATCACTGCGGTATAAATTACAGCGCGCAGTACCGTCTGCCCGTCGGTGACGTGCGCGGTTTGAAAGGCCCCCTCTGTCAGCAGGAATTGGGCCAGCAACATGGGCAGGGCCAGCGCGTAGTACCGGGCCAGGGACCGGCCCAGAGGGCCGCCGCCCTTGAACACCACCCATCGGTTCAGGGAAAAATTCAGCAGGGAGGACAGCAGCCGCGCCCCCAGGGTTGCGGCTGCATTGAGGGCCGTCCCGGTCAGCAGGCCCGCCAACAGAAGTGACAGCAGGGCAAACAGCCCGGTATCCGCAGCCGCGCTGGCCAGAGAGCTGAAGGCGTAGCGGAAAAAATGGGCCAGAATCAGCTTGTAAATGCGCCAGGAATCCCGTATTATGTGGAAATGGGAGCTCCGGTTGTCCTCCAGGTAGATGGTTCGAATCGGAACTCCGCCATAGGGGATGTGCCGGTCCTTAAGGGCCAGCAGCATGTTGGTCTCGTACTCATACCGCTCCCCGGCCACCGAGGACAGCTCCTCCAAATACCTGGCGGGAATGGCCCGCAGGCCGGTTTGGGTATCGGAAATGTCCATGCCGCAAAAGAGCTTGAACACAGCGCCGGTAATGCGGTTGCCCATACGGGAGCGGGAAGGCACCTCGGGCCGGGAAAAGTCCCGGCAGCCTAGGATGACCTTCTCCTCCGCCAGCATAGCCCGGGCGCAGGCCAGCGCGTCCTCCGGATGGTGCTGGCCGTCGCCGTCCACCGTCACCACCCCGGCGCCCCGGGGCCGGTTCTCCAGCAGCCATGTAAACGCCGTCTTCATCGCCGCCCCCTTCCCCTGGTTGGCCGGGTGGGTCAGGAGGGTTACCTTCGGGCTGCGAGCCGCCTCCTCAAAATAGCTCAGGGCCTCCGGCGCGCTCCCGTCGTTGACCAGAACAACACCGGTAAAGCCAACGGCCAGAAGGCCCTCCACCGTCTTTACCAGCTGCCGGGTGGGGTTGAGCGACGGCACCACTGCCGTCACGGACAGGCGGTTCTCACTCTCCATATAGGCCCCTCCTCATTTTTGAAAAGGTGAAAAGCCTCCCCGCCAGCTGACGGGGAGGCTGAATTTTAAACGTTACATCAGTTTGACGGTATAATACACAAACAGGGCAAACAGCCAGGCGATCATCACATAAACCAGGTAATAGGCAAGCGTGCCGCCGGCCAGCAGGGCAATTACAACCGCCGCCAGGCTGGCCAGGCAGGTGGCCAGCATTACGCCGTAATCGCTCTCCTTGGGCAGGAAGCGCAGCGCCTCCTTCCCGTTCAGGGTTCCGTCGTTCTTCTTCAGCAACAGGGCGGCCACACCCACTACCAGGATGGCGGCAGTCAGCACAATGGCCTCCATCCGCCCGGTTACACCGTAGCGGACAAACCACAACGCCAGCACTGACATGCCGCAGGCGGTCGCGGCCAGGAAAAACTCCCGCTGGTAGATATAGAACACCATCGCCAGCACAGCCCAGGCAATCACCAGCCAATACAGCATGGACATGCCGTCCGCCCGGTATTTGACGGCCACATGGACGCAGACGGTCAGCGCGGCCAGGGCGATAGCCGCAATCAGCGCAGGGGCGTATTTCTTCCCCTGCCCGGCCTGCCGGATGCTCCATAGCAGAGCCAGCACCGCCGCTATGGGGGCCGCGATGCGCACCACCTTCAGTGCCTCGTTCAGGGCCATGAAAATGTTAATCCCGGATTCGGTGAGAGGGTAATTGACATAGAAGCGGTTAAGCAGCGCCAGCAGAACCTCTAACACAACGGCTCCCACTACCCACAGCAGACCTCTCTGCAGGGCAATATCCTCCTGTTGGCGGCGTGCTTCTCTCTGTTTCTTATCCATGTGTTTTCATTCTCCTTGCCGCGGGCCGCCATGGCCCGATTGGTATTACAAACATGCCCATATATTCGGACATTTTAGTATTGTACCAGATAACTTCTTTTTTTGCAAGATATAAATCGGGAAAAGTATCCAATATTTTAAAGCAGGGCTTTTTTATTGCTGGGCAAAAGCCACTGCCAGGCGGACGCATGCCTCCGCGTCCTCAAGGCAGGCGGTCTCCACGGGGGTGTGGACATACCGGCAGGGAATGGAGATCCCCCCGGCCTTTACGCCGGCTCGAAGGGTATGGACCGCCCCGGCATCGGTGCCGCCCGCCCGCATAATGTCCCGCTGGACCGGAATTTCCCGGGCCTTGGCCAGCTCCTCCAGCCTTGCCACAATTTCCGGGTGGCAAATGACGGATGAGTCCATTACCTTAACAGCCGCACCCCCGCCCAGCCGGGCGGTGCCGCATCTCTCCGAACCCGGGGTGTCGTCCACATCGGTGACATCCACGGCGATCCCGATATCCGGTTCCACCCGCCACGCGGCCGTGCGGGCCCCCCGCAGCCCCACCTCCTCCTGAACGGTGAAGGCCATATAGAGGTCGCAGGCGGGCTTTTCCATGCGCTCCAGGGCGGACAGCAGCACGGCGCAGGCCATGCGGTCATCCAGGTAGGGTGCGGTCACCCGCCCGCCCCGGACCTGGACAGGACCGTCATAGACGCAGGTATCCCCCACCTGAACCAGCTTTTTGGCCTCGTCCCGGTCCCTTGCCCCAATATCGATAAAGCACTCGTCCAGCTTCAGCTTGCCAAAATCGGCTTTTTCCTCCGGGGCAAACACGCCCCGAACCCCGCTTTTAAAGCGCACCGGGGCGTAGGCCGCCTCCTTGGGGGCGATCCCCCCCAGCTTGCCCACGCGGAGGAACCCCCCCTCCTCAATATGGGTCACGATAAAGCCGATGGAGTCCATGTGGGCGGCGAACATCACCCGGGGGCCCGGCCCCTTTTTGTGGACAATCAGATTGCCCAGGGTATCGGCGACCGCCTCGTCCACATAGGGCCGGGCCAGCGCCTCAAGCTTCTCCCGGATGCCCGCCTCGTCCCCGGAGGGGCCGTGGGCCTCATTCAGTACCTCTAACAGTTCTGCCAGTTCCATATCAATCACTCCTCTTCGCCATTTCCTTCAGGAACAGCCGGGTCAGCTTCAGTATGCTTTCAAAATCGGCGATGCTGCCCACGCTGGCAGGGGCGTGGAGGTAGCGCACGGCGGCGGACAGGGCGGCCACCCGGACCCCCGCCTTCGTCCGCTGAACGGCGCGGGCATCGTTGCCTCCGGCGATATACTCCTTGGTCTGCCAGGGGATGCCGTTCTCCTCCGATAGACGCCGAAGCACCTCAAAAAGTTCCCGGTCGTAGACGGTTCCCCCGTCCATATAGGAGATCACCGGCCCTCTGCCGGGGGAACACACCCGGCGGTGGCCCTCCACCCCAGGCAGGTTGGCGGCGGTGGTGGTCTCCAGCACCAGGGCAACCTCAGGCGTGACAGCAAAGGCCGCGCCGAACGCTCCCCGGGTTCCCACCTCCTCCTGGGCGGTAAAGGCAAAGGCCACGTCCAGGGGCAGCTCCTCCTCCAGCAGCTTGAGCATGACGGCGCAGCCCACCCGGTCGTCGATGGCCCGGGCCTTGAACAGCCCGTCACCAAACTCCTCCGGCTGGCAGACAAAGGCCCCGTAATCGCCCGGCTCTGCCAGCTTCCCGGCAGACGCCTTGTCCTTACACCCAATGTCGATATAGAGGGCTTCGGTCCTGGGGGCCTTTTTCCGCTCCTCCTTCGTGGTCAGGTGGATCGCCTTCAGGCCGATGACTCCGGGAACCTTCTTCTCGCCGATCACCACCGGCTTGCCGATGGCCACCCGGCGGTCTACCCCGCCCACAAAATCGAACTTGAGAAAGCCCTCGTCGGTGATGCGGGTGACGATAACCCCCACCTCGTCCATGTGGGCGCAGAGCATCAGCTTGTTTCCAGTAGATTTTTTGCCCTTTTTAAAGGCGAGCAGATTGCCGGTGGCATCGGAGCGGAGCTCAAGGCCGTTAATCCGGGCAAGCCGGGCGGAGATGAAGTCCCGCACCTCGTCCTCGTTTCCGGAGACCCCGTTCAGGCGGCACAGCTCCTTTAAGGTGTTCAGCACACGAGCCCCTCCCCTCCGATGTCCTCCACAAACGCGGCCAGCAGCCTGGCTGTGTCCTTCAGGTCCCCCTTGTGGACCACCTCCACCGGGGTGTGCATATACCGTTCCGGGATGGACAGCACCGCTGTGGCCACCCCCTCCCGGCTGATCTGGACGGGCCAGGCGTTGGTGCCGCTGGAGCCCGCCATGACCTCGATCTGGACAGGCATATTCATCTGCTTGGCCAGGTCTTTTAAATATTTGGACAGGGATCTGGCGCAGTTGGGCCCTACGCCGATCACCGGCCCGCCCCCCAGCTGGAAGGTCTCATGCTTGGACGCGTCGGGGCTGTCCCCGTGGGTCACGTCCACTGCCACGCACAGCTGGGGCGCAATCTCGTAAGCGGCAGTAACAGCCCCAGTGGAATGGGTCTCCTCCTGGGTGGAACCCAGGACGTACAAGTCCACGCTCAGCTCCTTCCCCTTCAGCCGCTCCAGCACGTCCAGCAGGACGGCAAAACCCGCCCGGTCGTCCAGAGCCTTGCCGCACAACAGCTCCTCCCCCAGGGGGAAGCACCCTCCCCGGTAGGCGGCCGGGGTACCGATGGGGATGCGCCGCTCCGCCTCCGCCTGGGACAGGCCCACGTCGATATAGAGGTCCTTGATGGGCAGGGACTTGTCCATATCCTCGCCGGTCTGGACGTGGGGGGGCAGGCAGGCCACCACCCCGGGAACGGGCGGGCAGGTTAGGACTACCACCTCCCGGTCGGGGAGCATCCGGGGGTCCACCCCACCCAAGGGGGCGAAACGGAGGAACCCCTCCTTGTGGCCGGTGACGAGAAAGCCGATCTCGTCCAGATGGGCGTCCAGCAGCAGCCTGGGGGCGTTTTCCCGCCCGCACTGGCGCATCCCGATTACGCTGCCCAGGCGGGTGATGCGCACCTCGTCTGTCAGGGGCCGGAGCAGCTCCGCCGCTGCGTTCGCCGCCGGCCTCTCAAAGCCGCTGGGCGCGGACAGGGCGCACAGGCGGGCAAGCGTCTGTTCGTAATTCAAACCGGATACCTCCATTCCTTGTCAGCATTCCATGCTATCCCTATCCTAATACAAAGCGGCGCAAGAAGCAAGTTTTTTCAAAAGGGGAAAAATCTGTTGAAACTGCCATTGACATAAAAATTTCCTTCCACTATAATAGGGCTCTGCTGCGAAAAAAGAGAAAAAAGGAGGAAGTTCCGGTGTCACAACCCGCAAACGAGAACAAGATGGGCGTTATGCCAGAAAACAAGCTGCTGCTGAATATGGCGGTGCCGATGATTATTTCCATGCTGATTCAGGCCTGCTATAACATTGTGGACAGCTACTTTGTATCCAAGCTCAGCCAGGACGCCCTAAACGCGGTATCCCTGGCCTTTCCGGTGCAGAACCTGATGATTGCCGTAGCTGTGGGCACCGGCGTGGGCATCAACGCCCTGCTGTCCCGCAGCCTGGGCCAGAAGGACTTTGAGCGCGCCAATCGCACTGCCATGAACGGCATGCTGCTGGAGGTGGCCAGTGGCCTGGTGTTCACCCTCCTGGGCCTGACCTGCGCCCGACTGTTCTACACCATCCAGACCGACATCCCCGGCATTGTGGACTACGGGACCGACTACCTGACCATCATCGCCGGCGCCTGCATGGGCATCTTCCTGTCCGTCACCTGCGAGCGGCTGGTCCAGGCCACCGGCCGGACGGTATACGCCATGGTGATCCAGGGGGTGGGTTCGGTTATCAACCTGATTCTGGACCCCATCCTCATCTTCGGCCTGGGTCCGTTCCCCCGGATGGAGGTTGCGGGAGCCGCCGTGGCCACGGTGGCCGGGCAGATCATCGGCGGGCTGGTAGGGCTATACCTGGCCCTGACCCACAACCCGGAGCTCCAAATGTCCTGGAAGGGCCTGAAGCCCAGCCGGGACATCATCGGCGGCATCTACAGCGTGGGCCTGCCCTCCATCATCATGCAGTCCATCGGCTCGGTGATGGTGTTCGGTATGAATCAGATTCTCATTGCCTTTACCTCCACCGCCACGGCGGTGTTCGGCATCTACTTCAAGCTCCAGTCCTTCATCTTCATGCCCGTGTTCGGCCTGAACAACGGCATGGTTCCCATTGTAGCCTACAATTACGGCGCCCAAAAGCCTGAGCGGATTATCAAAACCGTCAAGCTGTCCATCGCTTACGCCATGGGCATTATGGTGGTAGGCTTCGCCCTGTTCCAGCTCTTTCCCAACGTGTTCCTCAGCCTGTTCGAGGCCGAGGGAGAGGACGCCGGCAGCCTGCTGGCCATTGGCGTGCCCGCCCTGCGGATCATCTCCACCAGCTTCCTGCTGGCCGGGTTCTGCATTGTCAGCGGCTCGGTGTTCCAGGCCCTGGGCCACGGGGTGCTGTCCCTGGCGGTCTCGGTAGTCCGGCAGCTGGTCGTGCTCCTGCCGGTGGGCTGGCTCCTGGCCCGGCTGGGCGGACTGGACGTGGTGTGGTGGTCCTTCCCCTTCGCGGAACTGTTCTCCACTGCCCTCAGCGCCCTATTCCTTTTCCGTGTGTACAAAAAAGAGGTAGCCCCCATGCAGCGGGCCGCATGATAAAGACAGCCCTGTCCAGCCGGACGGGGCTGTCTGTTACCAATCCAGCCGCAGGACTTCCCGGGCTTTAACTCCCTGGGCCTGAAGGGCGGCTAAATAAAGCACCAGGGCGAAAATCAGGGTGGCCAGGCCGGCGGGGATGGGGGCCAGGCCGGAGTCCTTCAGGACCCGGAAGAGCAGGTTGCCCACAAGCCCCGCCAGCAGGGCGGACAGACCGGGAGCGGCCATCCACTGGAAGGGCCTTACCTCCAACCCCGTGGCCCGGGCCGCCTGCCACAGGCACAGCCCCAGCTCCAGGGCTGTGGAGGCCACCGCCCCGGCCACATAGCCCGCCATTCCCACCCCGGACAGGGGGACCAGCGCCAGGGTAAATCCCAGCTGCACCGCTCCG
Source organism: uncultured Bacillota bacterium (assembly GCA_947383275.1). GTDB lineage: Bacteria > Bacillota > Clostridia > Oscillospirales > Oscillospiraceae > Lawsonibacter. Next base: position 1,779 of record CANDCW010000033.1, on the reverse strand, counting down.
CTTGTCAAGGAAATAGCGGCCACCGTCCGCTGCCTCCCCACCCCGTTGAGGGAGGAAGCCAGCACCGAGGTGCCGCAGCTCATAGCCATGACGCAGGCCAGCGGAACCAGATATTCCCCCACCCCCTCCTGGTGGAACATGGCCCGCCCCAGGTCGGGGCCCACTACCACCATGAAGGCCATGCAGGGCAGGGTTAGCAGCGACACCGCCGAGACGGCCTGGGAGATCAGCTTCCGGACCTCAGCCGGCCGGCCCAGGGCGCAAGCCCGGGACAGCCGGGGCACCAGCACCAGATTCAGCGCCCCCAGAAATACAATGGGCAGCGACAACATAGGCATCGTCATCCCGCACACCACCCCGAACTGGGCCACTGCTGCGGAGCGCTCCATCCCTCCTTCCACCAGCTTCTGCGGAATCAGGGCGGAATTGGCCGCGCCCATCAGGTTGCCCAGCAGGGCGTTGAGCCCCACAGGCAGGGCTATGGACAGGATGCGCCGCCGGCGGACCCGCCCCTCCTCGCCCCTTCCGGCCAGAAAACCCCTCCGGCGCCGGTAGAGGGCCACCAGAGTGCAGGAGGAGAACACCTCGCAGATGACCATCCCCGCCACAATCAGCCCCACCACCCGCTCCGGGTACTGAGGCAGGAACAGCACCAGCAGGGCAATCACCGCGAAGGTGCGGACAAACTGCTCCAGCAGCTCTATCACAGCCGGCGGCCGCACAAGCCCGGAGCCGTAAAAGAAGTGCTTGTGGCAGTTTTCCACCCCGGTGAGAGCCGCGCAGGGGATGAGGAGGACCAGTCCCAGCTGGGTACGGGCGTCCCCCAGAAGGTAGACGGAAATAGCGTCGGACCCCAGGATTACTGCCGCCCCAATGGGCAGCAGCAGCAGGAAAAACAGCCTCATGCAGGTGGCGATGGTCTGGTCGGCGGCTTTCCGGTTGCCCAGGGCCAGGTGCTGGGAGGTGAGATTGGACGCCGCTGACACCAGCCCTACGGCGGTAAGGGACATAATCACCGAGTACACCGGCATGATGAGCTGGTACAGCCCCATCACCTCAGCCCCCACCAGCCGGGACAGCACCACCCGGTAAAAAAAGCCCAGCAGCTGGGAAATGGCGCTCAGGGCCGTGAGAAACAGCGCCCCCTTTCCTGCGGACAGCATTTTTTCAGACAAGACAATCCCCCCTCCTGACAATCTATTCGGAAAGGGGAGGCTTTATCCATGGCCAATTCCTAAATTTGGGGCAGCCGCCTTGACAAAACATCGGGGCGGTGGTTTTCAGCGTTTTATCCGTTTCCCCTTGCCCTTTTGGGGAACATCCGCTATAATGGGACCACCACTTAAAAAATAAGGAGGAATTTTCCTATGTTTGTCACTCTGGAGAAAAAGGGCCCCGTGGGCATTGTCACCATGAACCGGCCCGAGGCCCTCAACGCCCTGGACAGGCAGGTGCTGGAGGACCTGAACGCCGTGCTGAACCAGGTAGAGGCCGACCCTGAAATCCTGGTGGCCGTGGTCACCGGGGCGGGGCGTTCCTTTGTGGCCGGGGCAGACATCGGCCAGATGTCCAAATTCACCGCCGTGGAGGGCAAGGCGTTCGGCGCCTACGGCAACGGGATATTCCTGAAGCTGGAGAACCTGAGCAAGCCCACCATCGCCGCCGTCAACGGCTTCGCCCTGGGGGGCGGGTGCGAGCTGTCCATGGCCTGCGACATCCGCATCGCCAGCGAGAAGGCCAAGTTCGGCCAGCCCGAGGTGGGCCTGGGCATCACCCCCG
>CANDCW010000032.1 GCA_947383275.1 uncultured Bacillota bacterium | reverse complement strand
CCGTAAGTACAACCTTTTCTCAAAAAATTCAGCGTTTTTACCAAAAAAACAGAGGTATTCTTACCTTTTGAGGCTGCCACGCCCGTGTCACTCCCCTTGCATCCGGTCGGATCTGAGGGAGGGCGGCATAGCCGCAGCAGGCAAAAGGTCTCCTAACCTCTACGCGCATTTTAGCAAAGGCAATTTGCAAAGTCAATGGGTTGGGGGGAAGTGTAACAAAACAGTAACATTGCCGTAACACAGGGGGAGGGCGTGTAACACAAGCCGCAAAAAGAAGAAAACCGCCGGCACAAGCCGACAGCTTTCCTCTATTTATATTGTATCCGATTTTTGCGGGCCTGTCAACCCCCCCCGCTTGTCACTCTGCGGAAATCATATAATAGTACACCGGCTGGCCTCCGGACAGCAGAGTAATCTCCGCGTTGGGACAGGCAGCGGCAAAGATTTTTTCGGCCTCCCGCGCCTGCTCTCCGGTGACGTCCTCGCCGTAGAAAATGGAAATGAACTCCGCGCTCTGGTGGCTGTCGGAGCGGGCCAGCCGGTTCAAAATGGCGGACAGGTCCTGGTCGGTGCCAAAGAGCTGGTGCTCCTCCAGGGCCAGGTAGTCTCCCTGATGGATGGCGAAGCCGTCGAAGTCGGAGTCCCGGGCGGCGTATGTGACCTCGCTGGTGCGTACGCGGGAAAACCCCTCCATCATAGCGGCGGTGTTGTCCGCCTCGCCGGCGTCCGGGTCGGCGCACAGCATGGCGGAGATGCCCTGGGGCACCGTTTTGGTGGGCAGGACAATCACCTTCTTATCCTCGCACAGGGGAACGGTCTGCTGGGCGGCCATGATGATGTTCTTGTTGTTGGGCAGAACGTAGACAATCTCCGCCGGGGTGGCGTCGATGGCTTTCAGGATGTCCTGGGTGGAGGGATTCATGGTCTGCCCGCCTCCCACCAGGCCGTCTACGCCCAGGTCCCGGAATACGTCCTCCAGCCCGGGCCCGGCGCATACGGCCACGTAGCCGAATTTTTTATCCGGCGCGGCATGAACCGGCCCGGCCGGGGCGCTGTTTTCCAACTCGGCCTCTACGGCCTCCAGGTCGTCGGTGCTCTGGACATGCTTGCCGGCGGCCAAATCCTCAGCCTGGGTGCGCATATTCTCAATCTTGGCCAGCTCCAGGGTGCCGTACTTCTGGGCCTCATTCAGGGCGCTGCCTGGGGTGTTGGTGTGGACATGGACCTTGAACGCCTCGTCGTCCTCGCCGATGACCAGGCTGTCGCCGATCGAGTTCAGGTATTTCCGAAAGGGCTCCAGATCCACGTCCCCTCCGGCCTTGCGCACAATGAATACCGTATCGAACGCAAAGGTGATGTCCTCCACGTTGACGGCCTCAAAGTCGGCCTTGTCCGCTGGAACAGCCCCGTCCCCGGCGGCTTCCGGCATGGGCAGGCCCCGGACCTCGTCCAGCATCCCCTGGAGGATGACCAAAAATCCCTTGCCCCCGGCGTCCACAACCCCCGCCTTTTTCAGCACCGGGTTCTGGTCAATGGTGTGGGCCAGGGCCTCCTGTCCCTCTTGGATGGCGGCCTCCAGCACGCCCTCAAAGCTGCCGTCCTCCCGGGCGCGGCCCGCAGCCCTGGCGGCAGCCAGGCGGGAGACGGTGAGGATGGTGCCCTCGGCGGGCTTCATAACCGCCTTATAAGCGGCGGCCACGCCAAAGTCCAGGGCAATGGCCAGGTCTCGGCCGTCCATGGTCTGCTTCTCCTTGACGGCCTTGGAGAAGCCCCGGAACAGCAGGGACAGGATTACCCCCGAGTTGCCCCGGGCCCCCCGGAGCAGGGCGGAAGCGGTTCCGCCGGCGGCCTGGCCTACCGTGCCGTATTGCTGTTTGCGCATTTCCGCGGCGGCGGCACCGATGGTAAGGGTCATGTTCGTCCCCGTGTCGCCGTCCGGTACGGGGAACACATTCAGGTCGTTGATGGGCTGTTTCTGGGCATTGATGGCGGCGTGAGCGTGAATCATCATCCGCTGAAAGACCGCCGCGTCGATAGTCTGTACCATAATCGGCAAATTCCTTTCTACGAATGAAATCAGAAGCGCATGGAGTCCACGCAGACATCCACCGAGGCAACCTCCACTCCGGTGGTCTTGCTGACCACATAGCGCACCTCGCTCATAATGGAGCGGCACACTGCCATCAGGTTGACCCCGTTCTCCACAATGATGTGCAGTTCAATGGAGACGGTGCCGTCGGCGTTGTAGTACACCTTTACGCCCTTGGACATGGACTCCCGCTTCAGCAGGTGGACCAGCCCGTCGGTGGTGGAGCGGACCGCCATGCCCTTGACCCCGTAGCAGTTGGTGGCGGCGCTGCCGGTAATGGTGGTGAACACGTCGCTGCTGATGCGGATCTCGCCCAGCTCATTTTCCAGTTTCATGGGAACATACCTTCCTTTCCGTGAGGATAGGGTCGCTTACATTTCTTCATTTCATATTGTATTCGATTTTCCTGAAAAATACAAGCCCAAAGTTCGGGCTGGGAAGCATTTTGCCCCTCCCGGAGGGGCGGGGGCGGCAATTTTTGCCTGGAGACCGCTTTCGACGCATATTTTCCAAAATCTGGAATATAATGGGGCCCAACATTACGAGGATCAGGCCCGGCCGCAGCGGATGGAACCGGCCTGTCGAGGAGGAGACCGGCATGACAGCCAAGTCCATTTACACCAAGCTGAACAGCCTGCGGGCCCAGTCCAAGCCAGCCCGGACCCCGCGCCCCCCCGCCGCCTCCCCCCTGGCGGTGCTGGCGGAGGCGGGCATTCACCTGCTGCTGGCGGCTGTGCTGGCCAGCACCGCCATTTTTGGAGACCGCGCCCCCCTGGGGGTGGCCTTCGCGGCGGCGGCGGGCTCGGGGCTCTTTGGCGCGTCGGCACTGGTGGGCGCCTGCTTCGGGTCGCTGACCGCACTGGATTTTTCCGCCGGCCTGCGGTACTCCTCCGCCGCCATTCTCACCTTTGCGGTCCATTTTGCCTTCTGCGATTGGCCGCTCCTCTGCCGCCCCTGGGCCATGCCCACTGTGGCCGGGCTGCTCACCGCCTTTACCGGCTTTATTGTCCAATCCCAGTCGGGGTGGACGCCGGAGGGCGCGGCTTATCTGGCGCTGGAGACCCTTTTGGTAGGGGCGGCGTCCTGGGCCTTCCGGGGCGCCCTGGCCCCCATGTCCCGGAGAAAGCGGGACAGGCCTTCCGCCGCCGCCCGGCGGGTGGGGCCGCTGGCCCTGGTGTGCGCCTGCCTCACAGCCATTGCGCCCATAGAGGTGTTCGGCATCCCCATGCTGGCGGTGGCTGCGGTAGGGGCCTGCGCCCTGGCAATATTTGCTCCGGAGTATATCCTGAGCCGGTTTGGGGTGGGGATCACAGCAGAGCCGGCGGCCGACCTGAGGGCCCAGCGGCTGGTCCGCCAGAAGCTGGAGCGGACTGCCCAGGCCTTCCGGACCCTGTGCGACTCCCTCCACTCCGCATTCCGGGCCCCGGACAACGATAACGATGTGGCCACCGTCTTTGACCGGGCGGCGGGGCGGCAGTGCCGGGCTTGCACCCTCCGGGACCGGTGCTGGAAAACGGATTACAACACCACCTTTAATGCCCTCAACGACGCCACCCCCGCCATGGTAAAGCGGGGCAGGGCGGAGAAGTCGGATTTTCCCCGCCACTTTGCCGACCGGTGCATCCACTTTCCCGACTTTGTGGCCGCAGTGAACGAGGAGCTCACCGCCCTGTTCTACCGCCGGCAGTACAACGCCCGCATCCGGGAGAGCCGCGCTGCGGTCTGCCGGCAGTATGCCCAGCTGTCCGACCTGCTGGGGGAGGCCGCATCTGAACTGAGCCGGGAGCTCACCCCGGACGTGGCGGGGGACCGCCGCCTGCGCCAGCGGCTGGCCGAGTGGAAGCTGGATGCCCGGGCCTCCGTCTACCGGGACGGCCGGGGGCTGCTCCGGGTGGAGGCCGAAGGCCCCCAGTGCAATGCCCTGGCCCGTCCCAGCCGGCTCGCCGACCTGTCGGCCATTCTGGGCGTCCCCCTTAGGGTGGAGCTCCAGGGGGAGGAGACTGTCTCCTTGATCCAGCAGGAGCCGCTGATGGCGGTGGCCGGGGTGGCGGCCCGGAAAAAAACCGGCGAGACGGTGAGCGGCGACGCGGGCACCTACTTCAAACGCCATGACGGCAAGCTGTACCTCCTGCTGTGCGACGGCATGGGCAGCGGCCCGGAGGCCAACCGGGAGAGCACCCTGGCGGTCCGCCTGCTGGAGCAGCTGCTCCAGGCCGGGGTGGACGCCCGCCGGGCGCTGACCACCTTGTCCTCCGCCCTGGCCCTCCGGGGCGAGGAGACCGGCGGTTTCACTACGGTGGACCTGCTCCAGCTGGATCTGTTTACTGGAGAGGGGGAGTTGTTCAAGCTGGGCGCGGCCCCTACCTATATAAAAAAGCGGGGCGAGGTCCAGCGGCTCAGCGGGAAGTCCCTCCCCGCCGGGCTGGCGGAGGGGGAACCGGACGCACTGGACCGGTTTTCCCTGCGGCTTTTCCCGGGCGACTGCGTCCTGATGGTAAGCGACGGGGTATGCCCCGGACAGGAGGACGGCTGGCTCCGGGAAATGCTGGCCCAGTTCGATGGGGCCAGCCCCAAGGAGTTGGCCCGGGAGCTGGTTACCCGGGACCTGAAAGAGGCCACAGACGACCGTACCGCCCTGGTCATCCGGGTAGACCGCCGGGCATAATCAATCACCCCGTTCACAAGGCGGTGGAAGCCGCCTTGTGAACGGGGTGTCAGCTGCTATGGGGATATTGGCTGCAGCTTAGGGAACGGGGACGGCCTCCACGGCGTAGCCCAGGTCTTTCAGGCCCTGGACGATGCCGGTGCCGCCGACCATGTGGCCGGCGCCCACGGTCAGCAGGCCGGTGTGGGAGCCGGTCTGCTTCAGATAGCGGTCCGCCCAGGCCACCATGTTGGGGTCGCGGCCCTCAAACAGCTTGCGGTTGAGCTCATCGCTGTCCGCGGACATCATGGCGTCCTTGGGATAGGCATTGGCAAAGCCCGCAATATCCCGGGCCTTCCACTGGTCCATCCACTCGCCCACAATGGCGTTCTGGGCCTCCAAGGCGGCCTGGCTCGCCTCATCCAAGCCCTCGGCGTCCCCACCCTGGAACATGGCCAGGGTCATGGCCAGGTAGTACTCCTGATATTCGGCGGACAGGGAATCAAAGATGCCGCCCTGGAAAGCATACGTTTCCACGCCCTCAATGGGCGCCCCCGCGTTTGTCGCCTTGGCGTTGACATACAAGTCGATGGCCATGGCGTTGTCGCTGCTGGTCTCGTCCAGCATGGACAGGGCGGTAAAGGAATTGGACAGCGCCCAGGGCTTGAAGCGGGACACCTCCGTCTCGGACATGCCCACGGAGGCCAGGGCCTCCACCACCTCCTGATACAGCGCCCCGCTGATATGGTCCTTCAGCGTGGTCCCGTCGGAGTAGGTCTGCATGGCGGTAAACTCGTCGATTCCCGCCTGGTCGTTGAAGTCCAGCTCAAAGGCGGCCAGCTCGGCGCTGGTGATGATGTCCCGCAGCTGTTTGTGGAAGGGGTAGAGGTTGCCGCGGTCGGTGTGGATGGAGCCCAGCAGGTAGAGGGTGTTGCCGTTGCCCTCCGCTTTCCACAAAAGCCCCAGAGAGCCGGCGTTGCACTGGTCGTAAAGAGCCAGGATCATGCGGTTGGCAAAGGACGCGGCCTCCAGCAGAGTGCAGGGGCGGTCCAGAGCCAGACTGTCGCCATCGCCGTGGACCACGCCCAAGCCGGACAAAAACTCAATGGGGCCGGCATCTACCCCCGCAAAAGCATAGGGGAGGGCTTCCATATATAGGGCGTTGAGCACGCCTCCCCGGGTGGTATCAATCACCACAGAACCGGCGCCGGAGCGCTGCTCCACCCCCAGCAGGGCCAGCTTATCCGCAGCCACATTGGTCATTTTGTTCAGCTGCTCCTGGGTAACGGGCTTGCCGTGGTCGGTGTAGATCTCATCCCCCACCAGGCCCATGGCATAGGCGTCGGCAAGCTCGCCGTAGGCCCAGGCGGGGACGGGCTCGGCCTGGGGTTCCTCCGCCGCGAAAACCGGAACGGCGCTGCTCAGCAGCCCGAAAGCCAGCAGCAAGGTAAGTATTTTTTTCATGTTGCGTTCATCCTTTCTCCGGAGCGTACCCGGCACGGTCCTATTGTAGCATAAGGCAGAAGCAAGTCAAGTTAAAGTTTTATTACAATTCCAGCCACTTTGCCAAATCCCACAGGTCGGGGGCAATATGTTCGCAGGGAAAGGGTGAAAAGTCCGCCGCCGGGGTGGTGCCGTTGAGGACGGCGGCAAAGTGGCATCCCGCGTTTTGGGCCGCTCCGGCATCCAGCACGGTGTCGCCGCAGAACAGGGTCTCCTCCGGACTGACGCTCAGGCGGTCCATAACAGTCAACAGCCCCTCCGGGTCCGGCTTGGGGCGTTTTACATCTCCGCTGCCCAGAACCATCTCCAAGGCATCCCCCAGGCCAAAACGGTCCATGATGATCTCAATGGTATCCCCCCCCTTGGAGCTGACAATGGCCGCCTTCACCCCCCGCTGCTTCAGCCCCCGGAGCAGCTCGGCCGCGCCGGGGAAAAGGGTGGTCTCCTTCCGCTGGCGCTCCACAGCTACCTCGGAGAACAGCGCGCGGAACCTGGCCTGCCGCTCCCGGTTGTCATCTCCGGTGAGCATGGTATAGGCGTCCTCCAGCATGTAGCCGATGGTGGCCCGCACCGCTTCCCGCTCCGGGGCGGGCCAGCCCAGGCCGGTGAGGCCGTGTCGGAATCCCGCCACAATGGAGCCGGTGGAGTCGCCCAACGTGTAGTCGAAATCAAAGCACACCAATTGAAACATCATCATGCCCCCCTTTTTTACGCTACCATAATATCACAGGAAAGAAATTGCCGCAACCATTTGACGAAATGCGCCCTATATTGTACAATAGGTACAAATTCCCCTGTCGAAACAAGGAGGAGCATCATGGAAAAATCAAACAAAAAGTATGCCGCCTATCTTCAAATCCTGGAGGAAGAGCTGGTCCCCGCTATGGGCTGCACCGAACCCATCGCCATCGCCTACGGCGCGGCCAAGGGGCGGGAGCTGTTGGGCGCCCTGCCCGACGAGGTGCTGGTGGAGGCCAGCGGAAACATCATCAAAAACGTCAAGAGCGTGGTGGTTCCCAACACCGGGGGGCTCCACGGCATTGAGGCCGCCGCCGCCGCCGGCGTGGTGGCCGGCCAGGCGGACCTGCTGCTGGAGGTCATCTCCCAGGTGACCAAGCAGCAGCAGGAGGAGATGCGCGCCTACTTGAAAGAACACCCCGTCCGGGTAGGGTTCCTGGACAGCGGCCTGGTTTTTGACATCCAAATCACCCTGCGCAAGGGGGAAGACGAGGCCAAGGTCCGCATTGCCAACTACCACACCAACATTGTCCACATGGAGCGCGGCGGCCAGGTGGTGCTGGACCTGCCCGTGGAGGCGGACGATGAAAGCGGGCTCACCGACCGCACCCTGCTTACCATGGCGGACATCTGGGACTTTGCCCAGACGGTTGACATCGACGATGTGCGGGGAGTCCTCAGCCGTCAGATCCAGTGCAACACGGCCATCTCCCAGGAGGGCCTGGCCCACAGCTATGGCGCCAACATCGGCCAGGTGATCCGCACCAGCTCCCGGCCGGACGACCCCATCGCCAAGGCCAAGGCCGCCGCCGCCGCCGGGTCAGACGCCCGGATGGGCGGGTGCGAGCTGCCGGTTATTATCAACTCAGGCAGCGGCAACCAAGGCATTACCGCCTCGGTGCCCGTGATTGTCTACGGCCGGGAGCTGGGCGCCAGCGAAGAGAAGCTGTACCGGGCGCTGGTGCTGTCCAACCTGATCACCATCCACCAGAAAACCCGCATCGGGCGGCTGTCCGCCTACTGCGGCGCGGTGAGCGCCGGGGCGGCGGCGGGGGCGGGCATCGCCTATCTGGACGGCGGCGGCTATGAGGAGGTCATCCATACCGTGGTCAACGCCCTGGCCATTGTCTCCGGGATGATTTGCGACGGGGCAAAGGCATCCTGCGCGGGCAAGATTGCCGCAGCCATCGACGCCGGGGTGCTGGGCTACCGCATGTATCAGCAGGGCCAGCAGTTCTACGGCGGGGACGGCATCCTCTCCCACGGCGTGGAAAAGACCCTGGACAACGTGGGGCGCCTGGGCAAAATTGGAATGCGCTCCACAGACAAAGAAATTTTGCAGATCATGCTGCAAACCTAACCGTTCAGCCCCCGGCTTTAAAGCCGGGGGCTGAACGGTTTTAATGATTTGCCATCTCGTAAATTTTCAGCATGTCGGCCTCATACAGCGCCTTGGCGGCGCCTTTCGGGCCTCCCGAGGCCACGCTGCACATCTTCGCCATCGTCTTCAGCTGCTCCTGGGTGGGGGCAATGCCCAACTCGGAGAAGCAGGTGGGCATGTGGATCGAGCGGTAAAAATCCTCCATTGCCTCAATGCCCCGCATGGCAACCTCTTCCGGGGTTCCGCCCCCGTCCACGCCCATTACGTCTACCGCGAACTTGACGAAACGGGGCAGGCAGTCCCGATAGACGTACCGCGCCCAGCTCCCCCACACCGCCGCCAGCCCCGCGCCGTGGGTCACATCGAACATGCCGCCCATTTCGTGCTCCAGGCCGTGGGGGGCCCAGTCTCCGCCGTCGCTGCCGCAGCCGGTAAGCCCGTTGTGGGACAAGCTGCCTGCCCACATAACCTCTGCCCGGGCATCATAGTTTTGGGGATTGTCCTTGAGGAGCCTGGCGTTTTTCATCACCGTGCGCATCAGGCCCTCGGCCAGGCTGTCGGTGAGATCCATGGTGCCGTTGGGGGTAAAGTAGCGCTCCATGGTGTGCATCAGGATGTCCACACAGCCGCTGGCTGTCTGGTAGGGGGGCAGCGTCATCGTCAGCTCCGGGTTCATAATGGCGAATTTGGGGCGGCAGATCTCATTGTTGTAGCCCCGCTTCACGCCCCCCTCGTCCTTGGTAATCACGCTGCTGTTGCTCATCTCGCTGCCGGCGGCGGCAATGGTGAGCACCGCGCCCACCGGCAGGCAGGCTTTGGCCGCGCGCACGTGGTCGTACAGCTCCCATACGTCGCCATCCTCGGCCAGCCCGTAGGCGATGGCCTTGGAGGAGTCGATCACGCTGCCGCCGCCCACCGCCAGGATGAAGTCCACCCCTTCTTTCCGGGCCAGCTCAATGCCCCGATACACCAGGGACAGCCGGGGGTTGGGCACTACGCCGCCCAGCTCCACATGGGCCACCAGCTCCCGGTCCAGCGATGCCTTGATTTTGCCCAGCAGACCGGAGCGGACCACGCTGCCGCCGCCGTAGTGGATCAGCACCTTTTTGCAGCCCTGGGCCTTGACCAGCGCGCCGGCCTGATCCTCCGCGCCTTTGCCAAACACCACCTTGGTGGGGGTATAGTAAGTGAAATTGAACATGATCCGTCCTCCTAAGATGATAATAACCCCAGTATAGCACGAAAGCGCGGGCCCTACAAGGGAAAGCTATTGTACCGTGCAAAAATATGGAGTACAATAGGGTGGAGATTTTAGGCGGGAGGCGCGCCATGAAAACTATCGCGGTCATTGACGACGACATTCACATTGGCAATTTTCTGGAGGAGCTGCTCCAGCGGGAGGGCTACGCCGTGCTGCGGGCCTACTCGGGGACGGAGGCGGTGCTGCTCCTGGAGCGCAGCCGTCCCGACCTGGTGCTGCTGGACCTGATGCTCCCCGGCCTGTCCGGGGAGGAGGTACTGGCGAAAATCAGCGGCGTGCCGGTCATGGTGGTCAGCGCAAAGGCGGGAGTGGACGACAAGGTGAAACTGCTCCTGGGCGGGGCGGCAGACTATGTCACCAAGCCCTTCGACTCCAGGGAGCTGCTGGCCCGGATTGCCGCCCGCCTGCGAGACAGAGCCGCCCCCGGCCTGGTCCCGGCCCTGGAGGCCGGTCCCCTGCACCTGGACCAAACCGCCCGCTCTGTCACAGCGGGGGGGACGCCGGTCCGCCTGACCAAGACGGAGTACGCCATTTTGAAGCTATTTCTCCAAAATCCCGGCCAGGCCATCGCCAAATCGGTGATTTTGGACCGCATCAGCGGCGACACCCCCGACTGCACCGAGAGCTCCCTGAAGATCCATGTGAGCAACCTGCGCAAAAAGCTGCGGGACGCCACCGGCAGGGACCACATTGAATCGGTGTGGGGCATCGGGTTCAAGCTGAATCCGTAAAGGCGCCCTTCAGCCGCCATTGCGCCTAAAGATCTTTCCCAAATCTTTACCCTTTTCTTAGCCGGTTTCTTTACCCCTCGGGGGTAGACTGCGGGCATCCGAGAAAAGGAGGTTCAAACCTATGGATTACGTTCTTACCGCCAGCGGCCTGTGGAAATCCTACAAGGGGTTCCACGCCCTGAGCGGCCTGGCCATGCGCGTCCCCCGGGGGGCCATCTACGGCCTGGTGGGCCGGAACGGCGCGGGCAAAACCACACTGATCCGCCTGATCTGCGGCCTCCAGGCCCCCAGCTCGGGCAGCTACGCCCTCTTCGGCCTGGACAGCCGGTCTAAAGACATCCACAAGGCTCGACGCCGCATGGGGGCCGTGGTGGAGACACCCTCCATCTATCTGGATTTGTCCGCCGCTGACAACATCAAAGAGCAGTACCGGGTTCTGGGCGTCCCCTCTGACGAGGGGACGGCGCAGCTGCTGAAGCTGGTGGGCCTGGGGGACGTGGGCAGGAAGAAAGCCCGCAACTTCTCCCTGGGCATGCGCCAGCGGCTGGGCATCGCCATCGCCCTGGCCGGCGACCCGGACTTTCTGGTGCTGGACGAGCCGGTGAACGGCCTGGACCCCCAGGGCATCATCGAGACCCGGGAGCTGATCCTGAAGCTGAACCGGGAACGGCAGATCACCGTGCTCATCTCCAGCCACATCCTGGACGAGCTGTCCCGGCTGGCCACCCACTACGGCTTTATCGACTCCGGCCGGATGGTGAAGGAGATCAGTGCCCAGGAGCTGGAGGCGGCCTGCCGCAAATGCCTGCGGGTGGAGGTCACCGACACCCGGATCCTGGCCCGGGTTCTGGACGGTATGGGGCTGGAGTATAAAATTCTCGCCGAGGGCAAAGCGGACATCTTCGCCCAGCCGGTGATCTCCCAGCTGTCCGCCGCCCTGGACCGGGAGGGCTGCCAGCTCCTCTCCGCCCTGGAGCGGGACGAGAGCCTGGAGGGCTACTTTATCAACCTGGTGGGGGGTGGCTCAAAATGACGAACCTGCTTTCCGCCAACCTGTTCCGCCTGAGAAAGAGCCGCCTGTTCTGGGTGACCCTGCTGCTGTGTGCCGCCGCCGGGGCCTGGCAGCCCATCCAGACCTATCTGGAATACCAGCGCAAATTCCCCCTGGACGCCGTCTTCTTCGTCTACGCCATGCTCATCGGCCTGGTGCTGTCCGTCTCTCTCTCCCTGTTGTTCGGTTCGGAGTACAGCGATGGAGCCATCCGCAACAAGCTGGCCGCCGGCCACACTAGGCTGTCCGTCTACTTGGCCAACCTGATCACCGCCGTGTTTACCGCTCTGACCTTCTGCGGCGTCTATATTCTGTGTACTCTGGCGGTGGGCGTCCCCCTGCTGGGCGGGCCCAAAGCCCCCGGCCCGCTGCTGACCAGCCTGGCCCTCTCCCTTCTGATGGCGGCGGTGTGGTGCGCCATTTTTACCGCCCTCGTCATGAATTGCAGCCGCAAGGCTGCCTCGGCGGTAAGCTGTATGCTGCTGTTCCTGCTGATTTTCGGTATCGCGATTTCGATCTATCAGATTTTGGACGCTCCGGAGTTTCTCCCCTCTTTCTCTCTGGTGGATGGGGAGATGGTCTCCGAGATGGTACGCAACTCCGCCTATCTCCAGCCGGAGGAGCGGTGGCCCTATGAGCTCCTGCTGGACCTGAACCCGGTGGGACAGGCCGTGCAGTTCACCAACGGAAACGTCACCCGGCCCCTGCAAATGGTCCTATGCTCCGTTGGGGTGTTCGCGGCGACTACCGCCGCCGGAGCGGCCCTGTTCCGGTGGAAGGACCTGAAATGAGGTGACAGACATGCTCCCCTGGCTGCTATGCGGAATTTTAATACTGGCGGTCCTGGTCCTGCTGGCCAAGCTTTTTCTCCTATACCGCAGCCTGGACGAGATCGCCCAACAGCTGGGGGAGCGCCTGAAGCAGGACACCAACAACCCCATATTCCTCTCCGTCCGGGACCCCCACGCCCGGAAATTGGCCTCGGAGCTGAACCTTCAGCTCAAGCAGCTGCGCTGCCAGCGCCAGCGGTACCGGCAGGGGGACGCGGAGCTGAAAAACGCCGTTACCAACATCTCCCACGATCTGCGCACCCCTCTCACCGCCATTCAGGGCTACCTGGAGCTGCTGGAGCGGGAGGAGCTGCCCGGCCCTGTCCGCCGCTACCTGGACAACATCCGAAACCGGATGGAGGCCATGACCAGGCTGACAGAGGAGCTGTTCCGCTACTCCCTGGCCGTGGACCGCCAGGAGCCGGTCCGGGAAAAGGTGGATCTGCGCCGCTGCCTGGAGGAGAGCCTGGTGGCCTTCTACGCCGCCATGAGCCAGCGGGGGATCACCCCGGATATCTCCCTGCCGGACGGCCCGGTGGTCCGTATCCTGGACCCATCCGGCCTGGGGCGGATTTTTGGCAACATCATCGGCAATGCCTTGAAATACAGCGGCGGCAGCTTTGCCGTATCCCTGGACAAGGCGGGAACTGCCGTTTTTTCCAACGAAGCTCCTTCTCTGGACCCGGTGTCCGCAGCCCGGCTTTTCGACCGCTTCTACACCGTGGAGACTGGCCAGGGCGCCACCGGCCTGGGGCTGTCCATTGCCCGGCTGCTCACCGAGCGCATGGGTGGGACCATTCAGGCGGAGTATCTGGAGGGCCGACTGGCTGTCATAGTGTCCTTTCCCGAGGTATAAAAAACCCGCCGGGTAGCCGGCGGATTTTTTATGCTCCCTTCTCCATCACGATCATATTGGGCCAGCGGCGTTCCATAAAGCTGTCGCTGTACTGCCGGTCCAGAAACTCCTCAAAGGCACCGCTTGGCTCCGGCTGGACGGCGCGGGCGCTGTACCGCAGCATGGCCGCGCAGGTGAGCAGGCCGTTGCACACCATAACCGCCACCACCACCCAGGTCGCCACCTTCCCGGCCAGGGCGGGGAAGCCCTCGATGATCCGGGACATCTGGGGGTAGACGCCCTTGATCCAAAACACCGCCAGCACCCCCCAGAAAAAACAGAACAGCACGTTGGTCCGCCCGCCGATGTTCAGGGGTATGTGGCTGTAGTCCCAGAACACCGTTCCAAAGACCAGCTCGGTAAACACGCTGCATATGTACTCGTAGGCCCCGCCGATGAAAAAGCCGGCGGCAAAAACAAAGAAGGAATCCCGATGGGCCAGGCGCTGGAGGGTGACAGTGAGCACCACCGCGCCCAGGCCCCACACAAAGCTGAACGGCCCGTAAATCACGCTGGACCGGTTCATCCACCGGCCGTTGACCAGCCCGCACCAGAAGGTTTCAATGACATCCCCCAGCAGGGCGCTGGTGAGGAACACCCAGGCCAGCTTGTCCAGGCAGACCCCCTTGGCGAAGGGATACGCCTCCCGCTCCTCCGGAGGCATCTCCCGAATGCCGGGGTAGGCCCGCTGGAGGCGGCGCCACACCGCCGCAGTGAGCCGCCCGGCGATCCACCCCTCGCTGCTTGCCGCCTCCCGGCGGGCGTAGGCCGCCGGCCCGCCGGTCTGCAGGGTATACAGCACGCCCACGAAGTCCGCCGCCATCAGGGCAAACAGGCCCCACACGGCGACCTTTTTCAGCCATACCGGCGCAAGCGCCATCAGCCCCAGCAGCAGCGGGTGGATTACCAGGTAGGTGATGTAAAAGCCAGCCGCCGCCAGCGCGGAGAAGACCAGCCCCTCCAGGCTGCCCCCCAGGATCCGGGGGCGCTCACCGCCCCAGTGGACGTTGGGCCCCAGCTGGCGGTTGAGGTGGTCGGAACAGCTCTCCACCACCGAGACAATGGCTGCAGAAAACAAAAATTGCAGCCAGTACCTCCCTGTCAGGGCAGGAAGGGTAATGATCATCAGGTCGAAGGCCGCCCCATAGGACAGCAGAAAGGGCATGGTGAGGAAGCCCCGGTTGCAAAACTGCCGTTTGGTCACGGCGTAATACAGCACCTCGGCGCACCAGCCCCCGAAGGAGTAGATCAGCAGATAAAGTGCCAGGTCCAGCCAGTTCATATGCCTCCGCCTCTCTTGTTCATTCAGGAATACAGCCTGATAATCTCCTCCGCCACCTCCCGCTTGGGGACGCAGCGGTCCATAGCCTGGCGGTTGATGTAGTGGTGGGCGTCGGGCTCGGACATGTTCAGCTCGCTGATGAGCAGCCACTTGGCCCGGTTTACCAGGCGTATTTCCTCCATCTTCTCCTCAATGGGCTGGACCTTTTTCTCATATCCCCGCAGCCGCTCCCGGGCGGCGGTCATCCAATTCAGCCCCCGAAGGATGGCGTCCCTTGGGACGGGCCGGGGCAGGACGAACACCCCGTGCTCCGCTACCCGGGCGTTGACCTGGTCAAATACCGCCGCCGCGGCAAACAGGACCGCCACCGCGCCCCCCGACCGGCAGCAGTCAATGGCAAAGCGGATGCCGGCGTCGTCGGGCAGAGGGGAGTTGATAAAGATAAAGTCGAACTCCCGCAGATTCCGGGCCCGTCCGGCCTCCCCGATGCTGGCGGCGGTGATCACGGGGGAGTAGGACGCCTCGGGCAACAGGGGGAGGAGGGAGTCTCGGAACCGCTCCGAGGCCGATACGATCAGCACACTGTACACCCGCTCCTTCAGGCTCATGGCCCTTCCCTCCTCTCAAGCGTATCTTCCGGGCCTCCCGCCCGGCGGGTTCAGCGCCCTTTATAGTACTCCGCCGCCACTGCTGCCGGGACAACCGCCCGGATAAATTCACTCTCCTCGGCGGCTTGAACCGCTGCCGCCCTGTCCTGAGGCAGGCGCCTGAACCGGGACAGGGTATCCCGGCCGGCCTGGTAGAGGTTGAGGTCTGCCGCAGGGGGCAGCTCCAGCTTCTCCCCGATTCCCCTCAGCCCCGCCTGAATCACCAGGGCAAAGGCCAGATAGGGGTTGGCTGCGGGGTCGGGGGAGCGCAGCTCCGCCCGGCGGTACTCCCCCGCCCCGGCGGGGATGCGCACCAGCTGGGACCGGTTTTCCCGGGACCAGGATACATACAAGGGCGCCTTGTGGCCGCCCAGGCGGCGGTAGGAATCCTCCGTCCGGTTGAGAAAAACGGTCATCTCCTCCACCTTGTCCAGCACGCCGGCCACAATCCCGTAGAGGCAGTCCGCCCCCGACGACGCCCGGACGGACATATTGATGTGGAAGCCGCTGCCCGGGGCCTCTTTCAAGGGCTTGGGGGAGAAATCGGCGTACAGCCCGTTGCGCTCGGCAATGAACTTCACGATGGACTGGAAGGTCATCACATTGTCCGCCGCAGTGAGGGGGTCGGAGTAGCGGAAGTCAATTTCATTCTGGCCCGGGCCCTCCTCGTGGTGGGAGCACTCAGGAAGGATGCCCATCTGGGCCAGGGTGAGGCAGATCTCCCGGCGGATGTTCTCTCCCTTGTCATCGGGGGCGGTGTCCATATAGCCGGCCCTGTCGTAGGGAAGGCGGGTGGGATCGCCGTTTTCATCCCGCTTGAACAGGTAGAACTCCTGCTCCGCACCGAAGAGGAAGGAGTACCCCTCCTCCCCGGCCCGGGCCGCTGTATTCCGCAGCAGGGCCCGGGTGTCGCACTCAAAGGGCCGCCCGTCGGGATAGACGATGGAGCAGAACATGCGCACCACCTGGCCGTGCTCCGGCCGCCAGGGCAGGAGCATCAGAGTCTCCGGGTCGGGGCGCAGCAGCAGGTCGGAGCGGGACTCGTCCCCGAAGCCCGCGATGGCAGAGGCGTCGAAAGCGATGCCGTATTCAAAGGCTCGGGGCAGCTCCGAGGGCACGATGGAGATATTTTTCTGCCGCCCGAACACATCGCAGAAGGCCAGATGGACAAAGGCCACTTCCTCCTCCAGGACGTACTGGAGGACCTCTTCTTTGGAATACTTCATGGCTGTTCCCGCTCCTCTTTATTTAAATTCCCGGATATTATAGCACAAGGCGGGGATTTTTTCTACCGCCTGCCCATAAATTTAAGAAAATCAAAAAAATAGTTGACACAGCCCGGCCGGAAGAGTATAATTCGCCCATAAAGGCAAAGGCGTCTTTAAGGTTATACCTTAGAGGCGCCTTTGCCTTTTTATGTTTTTAACGTGAAAGGGTGAATCAACATGGCAGCAGTACCGGAGTATTTTGGCAGCTTGGTGTTTGACGATCGGGCGATGAAAGCCAATTTGTCCACTGAAGTATATTTGTCCATGAAGAAGACCATTGACGAGGGGGCAAAGCTGAATATCGGCGTGGCCAACGCCGTGGCCGAAGCCATGAAGGACTGGGCGGTGGCCCTGGGGGCCACGCACTTTACCCACTGGTTCCAGCCTCTTACCGGCGTCACTGCCGAGAAGCACGACAGCTTCATCTCCCCCGCCGCCAACGGGCGGGTCATCATGGAGTTCTCCGGCAAGGAGCTGATTCAGGGGGAGCCGGACGCCTCCTCCTTCCCCTCCGGGGGGCTGCGGGCCACCTTCGAGGCCCGGGGCTACACCGCCTGGGACCCCACCTCCTACGCCTTTATCAAGGATAAGACCCTGTGCATCCCCACCGCTTTCTGCGGCTACAATGGGGAGGCCCTGGACAAGAAGACCCCCCTCCTGCGCTCCATGGAGGCCCTGAACCGTCAGGCCCTGCGGATCCTGCGGCTATTCGGCAACACGGAGGTAAAGCATGTCAATACCGCTGTGGGCCCGGAGCAGGAATATTTTCTGGTAGACGCCAAATTGTGGGAACAGCGCCGGGACCTGCGCTTCACCGGCCGGACCCTCTTCGGCGCCAAGCCCCCCAAGGGCCAGGAGATGGACGACCACTACTTTGGCACCATCAAGCCCCGGGTGGCCGCCTACATGTCCGATTTGAACGACGAGCTGTGGAAGCTGGGCATTCTGGCTAAGACCCAGCACAACGAGGTGGCCCCCGCCCAGCACGAGCTGGCCCCCATCTACACCACCACCAACATCGCCACCGACCACAACCAGCTGACCATGGAAATTATGCAGAAGGTGGCCGCCCGCCACGGGCTGGTGTGCCTGCTCCACGAGAAGCCCTTTGTGGGGGTGAACGGCTCCGGCAAGCACAACAACTGGTCCATCTCCACCGATACCGGCGCCAACCTCCTCTCCCCCGGGGAAACCCCCTACGAGAACGCCCAGTTCCTGCTGTTTTTGTGCGCCGTCATCAAGGCGGTGGACGACTATCAGGACCTGCTGCGCATCTCGGTGGCCACCGCCGGCAACGACCACCGCCTGGGCGCCAACGAGGCGCCCCCCGCCGTGGTTTCCATGTTCCTGGGCGACGAGCTGGCCGCCATCCTGGGCTGCATCGAGCACGACGCTCCCTACAACGGCATCGACGCCGGCAAGGTTCGCCTGGGCGTAAATGTCCTGCCCAAATTCCGCCGGGACACCACCGACCGCAACCGCACCTCCCCCTTCGCGTTTACCGGGAACAAGTTCGAGTTCCGCATGGTGGGCTCTGCCGACTCCATCGCCTGTGCCAACATCATGATTAACACGGCCGTGGCCGAGAGCCTGAGGGTGTACGCCGACCGGCTGGAGGGTGTGGAGGACTTCCAGGCCGCCCTTCAGGACATGATCCGCAAAACCATCCAGGACCATAAGCGCATCATCTTTAACGGCAACGGCTACGATGAGGCCTGGATCAGGGAGGCCACCCAGGAACGGGGGCTGCTCAACTACCGCACCACCCCAGACTGCGTTCCCCATCTTCTGGACGAAAAGAATGTAGCGCTCCTCACCTCCCACAAGGTGTATACCAGGGCGGAGCTGGAATCCCGGTATGAGGTCACCCTGGAGAACTACTGCAAGACCATCATCATTGAGGCCAACACCATGGTGGATATGGCCCGCACGGAAATGATTCCCGCCGTCCAGTCCTTCGTCCTTGACACCGCCAAAACCGCCGCGGCCAAAAAGAAGCTGGTCTCCGGCTGCGCCTGCGCCTATGAGACCGGGCTGGTGAAAAAGCTGTCCGCCCTCACCGACCGGATGGCCGCCAAAGCCGACGAGCTGGAGCAGGAGGTGCTGGCCCTGGCCGGCGCCGGCGATATCGGTAAAGAATCCGCCGCCATCCGGGACACGGTGCTGCCCAAAATGGGGGAGCTGCGCCTGGCCTGCGACGAAGCCGAGACCCTTACAGCCAAGAAGTACTGGCCCTTCCCCACCTACGGCGATTTGCTGTTCAGCGTGAGGTAACACCGCTGTCCCTCTCCGTGAGAGTGACAATATGGACGCTCCGGCGGACCCGGCACATTCCTGTCCCGGGTCCGCCGGCGGGCTAATTGGAGGAAACGATATGTGTTCAATCATTGGATATTGCGGACCCGTGGCCGACATGGCCGCCGTCCAGGCGGGCTTCCAGCGCACAATCAGCCGGGGCCCTGATGACAGCCGGGTAATTCAGGCCGGGCCGGGTCTGCTGGGCTTCCACCGCCTGGCCATCATGGGCCTTACCCCCGAGGGGATGCAGCCCTTTGCGCTGGACGGCAGCTTTGCCGTATGCAACGGCGAGCTCTACGGCTTTGAAGCGCTGAAGGCGGAGCTGGCCGCCAAGGGCTACATGTTTCAGAGCGGCTCCGACTGCGAGATCCTGCTTCCCTTGTATCGGGAGTACGGCTTGGATATGTTCGCCATGCTGGACGCGGAGTTTGCCTGCATCCTCTATGACGGCAGGACGAATGAGTTTATTGCTGCCCGGGACCCCATCGGCATCCGCCCCCTCTACTACGGATACGACCGCAAAGGGGTCATTATCTTTGCCAGCGAACCCAAAAACCTCATTGGGCTGGCGGACAAGATCATGCCCTTCCCGCCGGGCCACTACTATAAGGGCGGAAATTTTGTGTGCTATCACGATATTGCCAAAGTGGATCATTTCTGCTATGATGAATTGGAAATTTGCTGCAGAAACATCCGGGAGAAGCTGGTGGCCGGGGTGGAAAAGCGGCTGGTGTCAGATGCCAAGGTAGGATTTCTCCTGTCCGGCGGCCTGGACTCCTCTCTGGTGTGCGCCATTGCCGCCAGAAAGAGCAAAGCGCCCATCAAAACCTTTGCCATCGGAATGGACACTGACGCCATCGACCTGAAATACGCCAGGGAGGTTGCGGACTTTATCGGCAGCGACCACCACGAGGTCATTATCACCAGGGAGGACGTGCTGTCCAGCCTGGAAACGGTGGTCGAGCTGTTAGGCACCTTTGATATCACCACCATCCGCGCGAGTATGGGGATGTATCTGGTGTGCAAGGCCATTCATGAGCAGACGGACATCCGGGTGCTCCTCACCGGCGAGATCTCCGATGAGCTCTTCGGCTATAAATACACCGATTACGCCCCCTCTGCCCAGGCGTTTCAGGAGGAGGCGGAGAAACGGGTCCGGGAGCTGCACATGTATGATGTGCTCCGGGCCGACCGGTGCATCTCTGTCAATTCTTTGGAGGCCCGGGTCCCCTTCGGCGACCTGGATTTTGTGCGCTACGTCATGGCCATTGATCCGGAAAAGAAGCTGAACACCTACGGCAAGGGGAAATATTTGCTCCGCCGCGCCTTTGAGGAGGGCAGTTGGCTGCCCGCCAGCATCCTGTGGCGGGAAAAAGCCGCCTTTTCCGACGCGGTCGGCCACTCTCTGGTGGACGACCTGAAGGCGTACGCCGAGGGGCGGTATACCGATGGGGAGTTTGAGGCCCGGCGGCAGAACTATAGCCACGCCCGGCCTTTCACCAAGGAGTCGCTGCTCTACCGGGAGATTTTTGAGACGTATTATCCCGGCCAGAGCAGTATGATCGCGGACTTCTGGATGCCCAACAGATCTTGGAAGGGCTGCGATGTGGACGACCCTTCCGCCCGGGTGCTGGCCAACTACGGCGGCAGCGGCGTGTAAACAGACGGAGGGAAACGATGGAAAAGGTTTTAATCATTGATTTTGGAGGACAGTATAACCAGCTCATTGCCCGCCGGGTCCGGGAATGCAGCGTATATTGCGAGGTCAAGCCCTACACCGCCCCCCTGTCTGAACTGCGGGCTATGGAGCCCATTGGCATAATCTTCACCGGCGGGCCGCAGTCTGTCTACCTGGAGGGCTCGCCCCAGGTAGATCCGGACATCTTCAGCTGGGGCGTGCCCATTCTGGGCATCTGCTACGGCTGTCAGCTCATCGCCCAAAGCCTGGGCGGACAGGTCACCCCGGCGCAGGACAGCTCCGCACGGGAGTACGGCAAGACTGTCACCTGCTACGATACCAGCTGCAAGCTGTTCAAGGGTCTGCCCGGCCAGGGCATATCCTGGATGAGCCACGGGGATTATATGGCCAGGGTCCCGGACCGCTTTGCGCTCACCGCCCGCTCCGACGCCTGCCCCAATGTAGCCATCGCCGACGAGGAGCGGGGCTTTTATGGCGTCCAGTTCCACCCCGAGGTCAATCACACCGAACACGGCGCAGACATGATCCGCAACTTCCTCTATGAGGTCTGCCATGCTAAGGGCGACTGGACCATGGGCGGCTACAAAAACACCGCCATCGCCCAGCTTCGGGAGAAAATCGGCGGAGGCAAGGTTTTGCTGGCCCTGTCCGGCGGGGTAGACTCCTCCGTAGCCGCGGCGCTGCTGGCCGAGGCGGTGGGCAGCCAGCTCACCTGCGTGTTTGTAGACCACGGCCTGATGCGCCTCAATGAGGCGGACGAGGTGGAGGACGCATTTTCTAAATGGGACTTGAACTTTGTCCGGGTTGACGCCGAAACCCGTTTTTTACGGAAGCTGGACGGGGTGGATGAACCGGAACACAAGCGAAAGATCATCGGCCAGGAGTTTATCCGAGTATTTGAGGAAGAGGCCAGGCAAGTTGGGACCGTGGACTTTTTGGCCCAGGGGACCATCTACCCCGACGTTATTGAGTCGGGGGCGGGGGATGCCGCTGTGATCAAGAGCCACCATAACGTGGGCGGTCTTCCCGACTATGTGGATTTTAAGGAAATTGTGGAGCCCCTGCGGATGTTGTTTAAGGATGAGGTCCGCCAGCTGGGCCGCGAATTGGGCCTGCCCGAGTATTTGGTGTCCCGCCAGCCATTCCCAGGACCGGGTCTGGCGATCCGCATCATTGGAAATATCACGAAGGAAAAAGCCGATATGCTCCGTCAGGCCGACTTCATTTTTCGGGAAGAGGTGGCCAAGGCCGGGGAAGACAAACATCTTAACCAGTATTTCGCCGTCCTCACCAACACCCGCTCCGTAGGCGTTATGGGGGATGGCCGCACTTACGATTACACGCTGGCCCTCCGGGCAGTGACTACTTCCGATTTTATGACCGCCGATTGGGCCCATATCCCTTACACGCTGTTGGACCGGGTTTCCGCCCGCATTGTAAATGAAGTTAAAGGAATCAATCGAATTGTGTATGATATTACCAGCAAGCCCCCGGCGACGATTGAGTGGGAATAGACAGGTTTTTCAAGTACACGTGCAAAAAAGTTTGTTTTGTGCATTTTTTGACAAAAAATCCCCGGTTTGTGTGTTATAAAATGCACATAACCGGGGCTCTTTTTTGCCGGAGTAACAAAAAGGTAACACCGCGGCAGTTGATCGAAAGGAGGGCCGACGGCAGGGAGCCATCTACAGAGCGGCGTCACGATATTATTTCATTGGAGGAATCAACCATGGAAGAAAAAATTTTGATGGAGGGCATCACGAACCAGGTGGCGGGGCTCGTGGTAAAGAACGGCCACGGCATCCTCACGACGAAGCGGTTTATTTACAGCAAGCACAGCATGGCGAAAATCATGGTCATGGGCGTCCTGGTGAACGCGACGAAGGGGTCGTATGAGTACGACATCCCCCTGGAGGACATCGCCACGGCGACGGCCGACCGCTTCCGGCTCGGCCATGCGCTGACCATCACCAAAAAGGACGGCACCGTCATCAAGTACGGCATCGCCAAGCCGAAGGAATGGCAGGCCGCCTTTGACAAGGCCATGGCCGGAGACGTCCAGGATCAGCCGGGCGCCCCGGAGGAGGCCGCGCCCGCGGCCAAGTCGTTTTGTTCGGCGTGCGGGGCGAAGGTAGAGCCCGGCGCAAAATTCTGCTCCAGCTGTGGGGCGAAAATTTAAGAGTGACCGCAGGGCCGCCCCCACCCCGGGGGCGGCCCTTTTTTGTTTAGAAGTCCGGCTCCGGCGTCGGCGGATCGTCGTACACTCGCGGCGCATCCGCGCCCGCCTCCCGGTCGTGCTGGGCTTTTAGGTCGCCCAGGGTGGAGGCCAGGGCCTGCCCCCGGTCCGGGTACAAATGGGAGTAGGTGCCCAGCGTGGTCGACACCTTTTCATGGCCCAGGCGGTCGGCAATGAGGAGCGGGTCGGCTCCGCTGTCCACCAGCATCGAGGCGTGGGAATGGCGTATATCATGCACCCGGATCACCTTCACCCCCGTCCGTTTGCAGCACCGCTTCAGCTGTTCATTTACCCAATGTTTCGTAAAGGGGAACAGGCGCTCATCCGGGTCGTATTCATACAGCCGGCCGGCATAGTCCCGGAGCATGTCCATCAGGAACGCCGGGCAGGGAATGAACCGCCGGCTTTTCGGCGTTTTCGGCTCTTGGATCAAATCCTCCTGGCCCAGCCGGGTATAACTCCGCCGGATATGGACCCCGGAGCGTTTGAAATCCACGTCGTTCAGAGTGAGGGCCAGCAGCTCCCCCTCCCGCATCCCGGTCCAGAAAAGCAGGTTGAACGCCATGGAGGCCGTCGGGTCGCCGTCCATCCCGGCGATAAACCGCTCAAATTCGTCCAGGGTCCAGAAATCCATATCGTCGGCGTTGCGCTTCCCCATGGAGCCCGCAGCGACGGCCGGGTTTTGGGGCAGGCCGTAATATTTCACGGCAAAGTTGAACACGGCGGTCATTTGCCCGTTGATCGTTTTCAGATAGGTCGGGGCATACCCCCGGCTCATCATTTCCGCCTGCCACATGCGGATTTTCGTGGGCGTTATGTCCGTGACGTTTTGATCCCGGAAATAGGGCAGGATTTTCTTTTCAAACGTCCAGACCTTGGAATCGTAGGTCGTGGGCCGCAGCCGGGGCTTCACGTCGGCCATGTAGAGATCAACCAGGGCGCCGAAAGTCATGTCGAGGCTCCCGCTTTCCTTTGCCAGCATGTCGCGCTCATATTCCAGGGCGTCGGCCCGCCGGGTGAAGCCGGATTTTTTCACCTGTTTCCGTTTCCCCGTCCAGTCAGTCACCCGAAAAATACAATACCATTTCCCCGTTTTGGGGTTTTTATAGACGGACACAAAACCACCCCCATCGCATCATGTCGCACATGTCACGCTGTCACACGTGACAAACGTGACACATTTTCCAAATTTAGTTATCAAAATAGCCGTATTTTGAGAGTTGCAATAACTTTTTCAATGATATAACGTCGAGAATACCAACAAAACACGGCCGCAGAGCACAAAATATTTTTGTTCACAATTATGCCGTTTACAATTTGTTCACACGTATTCACGAAAAAGACATAAACGGCGAAAATAATGAAACAGAAAGACAAACGGCGTATTTTTATTTTTTATCCACAAAACAATAACAATTTCCGCAAATTTTAGAAGTGCGTCACGTGTGACAAACGTGACAATAACGCCCTAACAGTACAGTACAGTACCTTATATATATAGTACTAATCCTTACGCGCGCGTGCGCGCGCGAGGCCAGGAAAGCGGGGAGCATAAGCCCCCCGCTTTTTCCGTCAGTCCCATCGCCAAGGAATGCCAAGCCGACGCAATTCCCGTTTTATGCGCGCTTCTCCAGAATGGGGATGTCAGGGCTTTCAGATACAGCTTGTAACGCCTGGATGTACCCGACGACCCGATTAAGTTGGTCATTAGTGAGCCCAGGCAATGCAGCCATAATTTCAGAAACGGACGCTTTTGAATTTGCCAAGTCTGTCAACGTAACCAAGATTTGAGGGAGCTGGAAGGAATCGCCACGGGCAGGTTGCCGGACATCCGTGGCACCGACAAGGTAGTCGACAGACACGCCGAAATAATCGGCCATTTTCCGCATCGTGGCGACATCGGGCTCCCGAAGCGACTCATAACCGGCCATCGTGCCGCGTGGTATTCCAAGGGCGTCCCCCAATTCCTGCTGGGTCATATTGCGCTCCAGGCGCAGGGATTTTAAGCGTTGGTGAAACATAGGCGACCTTCCTTTCCAGGTGTATTTTACCACACCATGACGTGAATTGAAACATTTTCCTCGAAGTGAAACAGAAATTTTCCAAAAAAGGCTTGACATTCCTTGAGATGAAACATATAATACAAACATCCCGTTTCAAATCAGGGAAGAAAGAGGCGAAGGAGGTGCTAAAGCCATGCGGGAGAGAATGAGACAGCGCAGGGTTGAACTTGGGTTGACACAAGAGGAAGCCGCAAAGCGGGCTGGGATCGCGCGGACAAGCTGGGCCAACATTGAGACCAGCGCAAGAAATCCGCGGCTTACGGTAGCCATTGGCATTAAGCGGGCGTTGGAGTATGACGGAGACGACATTTTTTTTGATCCGTGTTGCCTCGAAACAGAGCAAAATTAATAAATATTTGCCTTGTTTTGGAGAATTTCTACTTCATAGCAGAATCTTACTACCGGGAAGGGATGAAATAAATGTCGAAACCGGCCACGAAAGCGGCGAACAGTGAATTTTACCTCGCACGAATGGCCGCCACATCGTTCAATGACAAAATGGCAAGCCGGGAGGGTGCAGCAGAGGAAACCGGGATCGACCGAACACGCTTGGCGCGGATTGAGCTTGGGAGCATTAACCCGTACCCGGAAGAAGTCCTTCTGATGTCGGACGCATATGACGCCCCACAGTTGATGAATTTTTACTGTAGCCATGTGTGCCCCATCGGTCGGCAAACAGTGGAACCGTGCGAAATGTTGGAATTTGACCGCATGATGTTCCGGGCCCTTGGTGCGCTCCAAGACGCGGAACAAATCAGCAAAATGATTGTCGGCATTGCAAAGGACGGGAAAGTTGGGCAGGACGAAGTTGAAAAAATGCGGACGGTCATGGATTTCCTGCAAGATGTCGGAGCCGCAGCGAACGAAATGCAACTCTGGATTAAGAAGCACATGAAAAATTAGCATGATAAGTCAAACAGGAGGGCACACACATGAACGATTACAAGGTCATCGCCACGGGCATCCACGGAGAGCACACCGTCACGGCCATCGACGAAAAGGACGCCCGCCGGGAGTTCCGGGCCCGGCACAAGGGGGAGAACGTCGGGGACATTCACACCGTCACCCTGATCCGGGAGAACGTCCCCGCCACCAAAGCCCAGGAGCGGGAG
>CANDCW010000031.1 GCA_947383275.1 uncultured Bacillota bacterium | reverse complement strand
CTGTTATCCAAGTACACTCACACTCCGCTGGAAGATAGCACCGCGTTACAGCCGAGACCGGTCTTATGTAACGCTGTACTATGATTCTCCCACGGGGCGGCGGGCATTATACCAGAGAGACGCAAGTTTTTCTGGTATAATGACAAACCTCGCTGGGAAAGGGAATTTGAACCGTCAGACAACCGCATAGCGGTCCCGGCCCACTCCAAAAGCCCGCCGCGCCCTGCGCCCCCAGGGGGACGACGCCCCTGTGCTCCAACTCATCCTATGTGCGGACGGGCCAGACGGTCACGGCGGGGGACAGGCGGGCTTTTACAAAATCGGGACTCCATTTTCCAAATAGACGCGGGGAATCCGGGGCGTGATGTGGCACAACAATTCATAGGAGATGGTGCCGGCCAGCTGGGCGGCACGGTCCGTCAGGCCGGGGCCGTAGACAGTGGCCGTCTCGCCGGGGCGGGCGCCAGGCAGGCCGGTGACATCCACCATGCACATGTCCATGCAGATGCGGCCCAGAACGGGGCACAGCCGGTCCCGGATGCGCACCTCCAGTTGGTTTGAGAGGACCCGGGGCAGGCCGTCGCCGTAGCCCACAGGCAGGACGGCAATATTGGAGTCCCGCTCCAGCCGGGCGGTGCAGCCGTAGCTGATGAAACTGCCGGCGGGCATGCTTCGGACAGCGGCAACACGGCTTTTCACCGTCATGACCGGCTTTAGGCCGGGGGCCTCTGGGGAAGGGCCGGGAGCATAGCCGTATAGGGCGATGCCGGGCCGGATCATATCCCCATAGGTGCAAGGATAGTGTAACACGGCGGCGCTGGCCGCGCAATGGCAAATTTTAAAATTGATTCCATGGCCGGACAGCAGCTGTACCGCGTTTTGGAACCGCCGGGCTTGGAGGCTGGTATACGCCCTGTCGCCGTCGGCGTTGGCAAAATGGGTAAAGACGCCCTCCGCGTTCAGGCCGGGCAGGGCGCACAAGGCCTGGACCTCCTTCAAGACAGACATGTCCTCCCCGCAGACAAAGCCCAGCCGGCCCATGCCGGTGTCCAGCTTTACATGGATGGTCAGCGTCTTTCCCGCCCGCACAGCGGCGTCAGAGAGGGCCTCGCCGGCAGGGAGGTCGCCTACCGTCTGGGTGACGCCGTACTCCAGCAGTTCTCCGGCCAGCTCCAGCGGGGTCTGGCCCAGGCATAGGATGGGGATTGTAATTCCCGCCTGGCGCAGCTCGACGGCCTCGTCCAGGCAGGCCACCGCCAGCATATCGGCTCCCAGCTCCTGGAGCTTCCTTCCAATTGGGACCGCCCCGTGGCCATAGGCGTTGGCTTTGACCAGGCCCAGGAATTTTGCTTTGGGCGCAAGGGCGCGCAGGAGGCGGTAGTTATGGGCCAGCGCGTCCAAGTCGATCTCCGCCCAGGTGCGTATCATTCGTCTGTCTGTCATCGGCAGTTCCTTCTTTACATGGTAAAATTGGAAAATTCACAAAGAATGGCCCGGAAGCCGTCCACGCTGATCTCGCCCTTGACCAGCGCGTGGGTGGCGGCGTCAAACCACAGAACGGTCTCGGAGCCCGTTCCGGGGGAGCCGGAGGGGTCGCCGCAGTCTACCCGGAGGACGGCTCCGTCCTCCTCCAAGGCGCAGGCGGTCATGTACCCCGACCGCGCCGCCTCCAGCAGAGCGGGCAGGGCGGAGACAGGGGTGAGTCCATTGCCGTCCAGCGGGCCTGTCTCCACGCAGACGCCGTCAAATTCCAGCCGGCTGTCCTCTCCGGTAATTCGGGCCGTCAGCCCCGCCACCGTCTCAGGGGCGGACAGGGTGAGGACAGTTTCTTGGCCCGTTACCGCCGCCGCCATCTCGTATTGGTACACCCGCTGGCCGTAGTCGGCGGTGACCGCCGCCTGAAGGGCGCAATGCTCCATAGCCAAGTACTCCCCACGGATGGTCAGGGCCAGTTCCTCCGCCCCGCTCCCCCCGGCCTTCCCGCAGCCGGTGAGGAGGAGGGTTGTCATTAGTACGCAAAACAGACGTTTGCGCACGGTAGTACCTCCGTTTTCATCAGATATCAGACCACTGCCGCAGAACCTGCGGAAGGGCCTCGATCAAGTCGCCGGGCAGCATGGCGTATTCGCCCAGCCTGGCGGCGCAGTCGTCCCCGGCCAGGCCGTGGTAGAGGACGGCGTTCGCCGTCAGCTCCGCCGTATTGTCCCCCGTCCTGCGCTCTTTGCGCAAATGCTTCTGCCCCAGCAGGGCGGCAATCATCCCCGCCAGCACATCGCCGGAGCCCCCCTTGGCCATACCCGGGTTGCCGGTGGCGTTGATGTAGGCGGAGCCGTCCGGGGCGGCAGTGATGGTTCCGTGGCCCTTCAGCACCAGGACGCAGCCGTGGTCCCGGGCAAAGCCCCGGGCAGCGGACAGCCGGTCCTTGATTGGCAGTTCACAGCCGGTCAGCCGGGCGAACTCCCCCTCGTGGGGGGTGAGGACGGTGGGGGCCTTCCGCCTGTCCAGTACATCTATATGCCCCGCCAGCGCGTTTATTCCATCGGCGTCCAGCACAACGGGGATGGTTAAATCCTCCAGCAGGGACAAAACCAGCTGCTCCGCCTCGGACGACCGCCCCAGGCCGGGGCCAATGAGAGTTACGTCGCAGCCCCGGGCCCGCTCCAACAAAGCGGCGTAGTCCTCCGGGAGGGGGAAGGGCATCGCTTCGTCGCACTTGACGGCCACGATGGGGTAGATCTCTCTTGGGACCCCTAAGTACACCAGTCCCGCCCCGGTGCGCAGGGCGGCACGGGCCGCAAGAACCGGCGCGCCGGTATAACCCTCGGAGCCGGCCAGAATGAAAAGTTTTCCAAAATCCCCCTTGTGCGCAGCCGTGGGACGGCGGGGCAGTCCGTTGTTGGGCGAGTTTATCATCTCCAGACGGGATAAATCCCGGAACATCCGGTACTCCACATCATGGGGGATGCCGATGTCCACAATCCGGACCTCACCGGCCCGTTCGGCACCCGCCCCGGTGTACAGCCCCGGCTTGCCCCGGGTGAAGGTGACGGTCGTCTTGGCCTGGACCGCCTCCCCCAGAATTTCCCCGGTATCGGCGTTCACCCCGGAGGGGACGTCGCAGGACACCACCGGGCAGTGCGTCCGGTTCTGCATTTGCAAAACGGCGGTGCGGAATACCCCCTCCACCGGTCGCTTCAGGCCGATGCCGAAGAGGGCGTCCACCATGCAGTCGCAGGTGGAAATCCAGGTGAGCAGCTTCTGCTGTTCATAGTCCATGGTGGCCTCCAGGGTGGAGCGGTCGGTCATGTCCACCTTGAAGTCCTCCAGGCGGCCCCCGGCGGCCAGGAGCTTGTCCTCCATAGCCCGCTGGTCCGGAGTCATTTTGGAGCGGTCCCCTACAAAGAAGGCCCGGACGTAGCAGCCGCCCTTCTCCATCAGCAGCCGGGCGGCGGCCGCGCCGTCCCCGCCGTTGTTGCCCGGGCCGCAGAACACCGCAATCCGGGGGGTGGGGTCGGTGTTTTTCCCCTCAATGATCTCCCGCAGCTCCTCTACCTGACGCTGTTCCTCGTCAGTGGGAGGTGGGTCGTCCTTTTTCCGAATGACCATCATGGAGGAAAAACTGCTGAGAATGGGTTTGAAGCCGTCCTCCTCGGGGTGGAGCAGCTCCCAGACCGCATCCGCCACGGCTCGGGCGGCGTTCTCCATCAGCTCCAGGGAAGAAACTCCGTATTCCTCAATGGCTTGGCGGTCCAGCTCCTTCATCTGGGCAACGGTGGCTAAGGGTAACATGGGATACCTCCTACTTCAAAAACCCGTTCACAATCTGTTCTTCGGCCTCTTTTTCGGTGAGGCCCAGGGTCATGAGCTTGGTGAGCTGCTCCCCGGCGATCTTGCCGATGGCGGCCTCGTGGACCAGCTGGGCGTCCAGGCAGTTGGCGGTGACCTCCGGGATGGCGGACACCACGCCCTCGTCCATGATGATAGCGTCGCACTCGGAGTGGCCGTAGCAGGCGGCGTTGCCGTTGATCCGGGCCAGGAAGACCTGCTTGGACTGCCCCCGGGCCACGGAGCGGGAAATTACATTGGTGTGGCAGCCCTCCCCATCCAGGTCCACGGTAAAGTCGGACTTGGCCAGCTGTGTGCCGTGGGTCATGACCTTCTCCTTGATAATCAGGGTAGCGTTGGGGCCCAGCTTGGCCCGGGTGGTGCGGACGGTGGAGTCCACCCCCTTGATCTGGGTGGTCTCCATCTCCATATAGCCGCCCTCCTCTACCTCCACAACGGTGGTGGGGTTCATGATGTTCTCGCCCAGGCCGTCCCCCTCGCCGTAGTGGCGCTCCACATACCGCACCCGGGCGTTTTTGCCCACATGGAAGGTGTGGACGCCGGAATGCTCCGAATTCTGCACGCCGCAGTTGTGGATGCCGCAGCCGGCGACGATGGTCACGTCGCTGTTGTCCCCAATGAAAAAGTCGTTGTATACCGTTTCGGTCAGGCCGCTCTCGCTCAAAACCACCGGGATGTGAACCGACTCGTTTCTGGTCCCGGGCTTGATGATGATGTCGATGCCGTCCTTGTCCGCCTTGGTGACGATGTCGATATTGGCGGTGGTGTTCCGCCCGGCCTTCTGGCCGTTGGCGCGGATGTTGTAGGCCCCCTCCGGAACCTGATGGAGCCCGGCCACCTGCTCCAGTAAACTCTTTTGAATTGCGTCCATATTTCTAGTTTCCTCCTTTACCGCACCTTGTCCGTCAGCGCGGAGCACACCCCGGGAGCACCCCCCAGCAGGGTGGGCAGAATGTCTTTCCGGGGGCCGTCGTTGACCACATGGCCGTCGGCCAGCACGATGATGCGGTCGGCGATGTTTAGGATACGCTCCTGGTGGGAGATGATGAGGATGGAGCCGTTAATTTTCCGGTGCAGCTGCTCAAAGACCTGGATGAGATTGGAAAAGGACCACAGGTCGATGCCCGCCTCCGGCTCGTCAAAGACGGACAAGCTGGTGCCGCGGGCCATAATGGTGGCGATCTCAATGCGTTTCAGCTCGCCGCCGGACAAAGAGGCGTCTACCTCCCGGTCAATGTAGTCCTTGGCGCACAGGCCCACCTCCGACAGGTAGTTGCACGCCTCAGGCACGCCGATGTCCTTGCCGCTGGCCAGGGTAATCAGGTCCTTGACCGTCAGGCCTTTGAAGCGCACCGGCTGCTGGAAGGCGAAGCTGATGCCCTTCCGGGCCCGTTCGGTGATGGACAGCTGTGTGATATCCTCGCCGTCAAAAAGGATGCGGCCCTGGGTGGGGGCCAGAATTCCGGCGATCACCTTGGCCAGGGTGGACTTGCCGCCGCCGTTGGGGCCGGTGATGGCCACAAAGCGCTCGTTGATGGTTAGGCTGATATCATGCAGGATGCCCTTGTTGTCGCCGTCCTGCTCCACATCGTAGCTGATATGCTGTAATTCAAGCATGGGGTACCTCCCTGTTTTTTCTTCATTGTAGCATAGAGTACCGATTTTGTCCAGATTAATTTCCCAGTTTTACGGTGGGTTGGCCACAAACGGCCTATTTCCCAAAATTATACCCCTTTTCCTCTTGCAATACAAGATGATTTGTGATATAAGTGTAAGCAGAGCCGCCTTGGGCGGCCGGGAAAATGCGTTGAACGGGAAAATAGCGGGCAACACTCACCAGAGAGGGGCGGCCACTGGCTGAAAGCCGCCCTGGAGAACGGTTCCCGCCTGGTTCGCCCGGGAGCGGCCCCCGAGAGGGGGACGGCCCCTCCGCCGTTACCGGAGATCGAGTGCGCGTCACGAAACGCGAATGCGGGTGGTACCGCGGAAGGGTTGCCTTTCGTCCCAGCAGTGGGGCGGGGGGCGTTTTTATTTCTAAACGCGGGAGGTGTTCCGGGTGAAATGGTTTATATCCACCTTTCTGGCCCTGTTCAGCGCCATTCTCGGGCCTTACATGGCCCCACAGCAGGAGCTTGCGCCCGGACCGCCCCCGGAGCCCGCCTCCTCCGCAGTCGAGCCGGAACCAGAGAACACCAGGCTGTATGTGCTGATGTACCACCATTTTGTGCCGGAGGGCTGGGACTGCAACACCTGGACGGTAACCGACGTCCGTTTCCGGGAAGATCTGCAGTGGCTGGCAGACCATGGGTATGAGACCGTTCTGCCCAGCTGGCTGGCTGCGGGGGAGCCCCTGCCGCCCAAGGCTGTTATGCTCACCCTGGACGACGGCTACGCCAGCAACTACTGGCTGGCTTACCCCCTGCTCCAGGAGTTTGAGTCCAAGGCGGTGATTTCGGTGGTGGCCTCCAGTGTGGACAGGGGGGAGACATACTATCTGGACTGGCCAAAGTGCCAGATTATGGCCCAGTCGGGGCTGGTGGAGATCGGCTCCCATACCTACGACTGCCACGGGACAAGGGGGATCAAACGGGGAAGGGGCGAGGCAAAAGCGGATTATGAGGCCCGGGTCCTGCCCGACCTCCAGGCCAGCATCGACTTGATCGAGGAGAATGTGGGGGCCACCCCCATCTTTTTCGCCTATCCCAACGGCATTACCGACAAGTGGGCCTCCGGCTTCATCCGGGAGCACTTTTCCGTCACGGTTACGACAAAGCATGGCTGCGCCGATATCTCCGAGGGGCTGTATGGCTTGAAGCGGTGCAATGTGTCGATGGGCGTTCCGCTCAGTAAAATTCTGCCGCCATAACGCGGATCAATAAGGAGGAGTCTATGAACAAAACAACAGGGTTTCGCTTTCCGCACCTCAAAATACGGTGGCAGCGCTTCCCGTTTTTGTTGCTGGCCGGCATCGTCAACGCTTTCGGGGTGACGATCTTTCTGTATCCCGTCAACTTGTATGACAGTGGCGTTTCCGGCACCTCCATGCTGCTGGCCCAGGTGACGCCCGAGGCTGTGCCCCTGTCCTTTTTCCTGATCCTGCTCAACGTGCCCCTGTTCCTTTTTGGCCTGCGGCGGCAGGGGATTACCTTTACCGTCTACTCCCTGTTCACCGTGACGGTCTACTCGGTGAGCACCTGGCTCATTACCGAGGTGCTGCCCATCGACGTATCATTTGCGTCCCCGCTGGCGGGTCGGGACCTGCTGCTGTGCGCCCTGTTCGGCGGGCTCGTCTCCGGGCTGGGAAGCGGCCTGACCATCCGGCTCGGCGGTGCGATTGACGGAATTGACGTGATGGCGGTCATCTTTGCCAAACGCATGGGGCTCAGCGTAGGCAGCTTTGTGATGATTTATAACGTAGCCTTATATGTGATCTGCGGCATTATCTTGAAGAGCTGGATTTTGCCGCTGTACTCCATTGTTACCTACGCCGCTGCGCTAAAAACAGTGGACTTTGTGGTGGAGGGCTTCGACCGCTCCAAGGCGGCCACCATTATTACGGTTCATCCCAAGCTGGTGTGCGATGCGTTGACGGAGCACTTCGGTGTGGGAGTTACCTGGATGGAGGCCCAGGGGGGCTTTTCCCACACCAAGAAAGCTATGGTTTACTTTGTGGTCAACCGCTTCCAGATCAGCACCATGCGGGACATCATCCACGAGGTTGATCCCACCGCCTATATTACAATCAGCGATGTGGCGGACGTGTTCCGGGTAAACCAGGACACATAAATTCATCTATCCCAACAAAGGAGTTTTAACAATGAAAGAACAGTTAGCAGCGATTAAAAGCGAGGCCCTGTCTGCCTTTGAGAAGGTGGCCTCGCCCGCGGCCCTGGACGAGCTGCGGGTGAAATACCTGGGCAAAAAAGGGGAGCTCACCGCCGTCCTCAAGCAAATGGGCAGGCTGTCCGCCGAGGAGCGGCCCGCCATGGGCGCTTTGGCCAACGACGTCCGCGCGGCCCTGGAGGGGGCCATTGAGGCCGCTTCCCGGAAGCTGGAGGCAGCCGCCCTGGAGGGGCGGCTGAAGGCTGAAGCTCTGGACGTCACCGTCCCCGGCAGGGCGGTCAAGCAGGGGCACAAGCACCCTATGTATATCGCCCTGGACGAGATCAAGGACATCTTCGTGGGCATGGGCTTCACCGTTTTGGACGGCCCCGAGGTGGAGC
Organism: uncultured Bacillota bacterium; assembly: GCA_947383275.1. Classification (GTDB taxonomy): domain Bacteria; phylum Bacillota; class Clostridia; order Oscillospirales; family Oscillospiraceae; genus Lawsonibacter. Next base: position 18,171 of record CANDCW010000031.1, on the reverse strand, counting down.
TGGCCGAGCTGAACTTCGACCGCCTCAACGCCGAGGAGGGCCACCCCTCCCGGGACTGGTCCGACACCTTCTACTTTGACGAAGACAGCCGGGTGATGCTGAGGAGCCAGACCTCTCCCATGCAGGTGCGGGCCATGGATGCCATGCCCCTGCCCATCCGCATCATCGCCCCGGGGCGGGTGTACCGCAAGGACGAGGTGGACGCCACCCACTCTCCCATGTTCCATCAGGTGGAGGGGATGGTGATCGACAGGCATATCACCATGGCCGATTTAAAGGGCACCCTGAACCTGCTGGCTGAGGAGCTGTTCGGCAAGGGCACCGTCACCCGGTTCCGCCCCCACCACTTCCCCTTCACCGAACCCTCCTGCGAGATGGACGTGCAGTGCCACAAGTGCGGCGGGGTTGGCTGCGCCACCTGCAAGGGCGAGGGCTGGATTGAGCTGCTGGGCGCGGGGATGATCCACCCCAACGTGCTTCGCATGGCCGGCATCGACCCAGAGGAGTGGTCCGGCTGGGCCTTCGGCATGGGCCTGGAGCGCACCGCCATGCGCCGGTTCAAAATCGCCGACTTGCGGCTGATCTTTGAGAACGACGTAAGATTTTTGGAGCAGTTCTGAGCGCCCTCGCCGGGCGGGAGTTCCTTTTTTCGAGAGAAAAAGGAACCAAAAAGAGCTTTGCTGCCTCCCTGATTGATTAACGTTTACAAGAGGAGTTTTTCATATGAATCTATCCAGAAAATGGCTCAACGAGTTTGTTGAGATCGACGCCGGCGACCGGGAGTTCGCCGAGGCCATGACCCTCTCCGGCTCCAAGGTGGAGCTGACCCACGACATGGGGGATGAGATCAAAAACGTGGTGGTGGGCAAGGTGCTGTCCATGAAGCGCCACGAGAACAGCGACCATATGTGGATCTGCCAGGTGGATGCAGGGGTGCGAGAGCCCCTTCAAATTGTCACCGGGGCGCAGAACGTGAAGGAGGGGGATCTGGTCCCCGTGGCCCTGGACGGCTCCCTCCTCCCCGGCGGCAAGGAGATTCATGCGGGGAAGCTGCGGGGGGAGCTGTCCAACGGGATGCTGTGCTCCTTCCAGGAGCTGGGGCTGGACCAGCGGGACTTCCCCTCCGCCTACCCTGACGGAATCTGGATTCTGTCCGACGACCCGGAGCTGGCCGGCCTTGCCCTGGGGCAGGATATCCGAACCGCTGTGGGCCTGGACGACCATGTGGTGGAGTTTGAGATCACCCCCAACCGGCCCGACTGCCTGTCCGTCATCGGCCTGGCCCGGGAGGTGTCCGCCACCTTCGATGTGCCCATGGCCCTCCACGAGCCGGTAGTCAAGGGCGGCGGCCCCGGCGTCCTCCCCGAGCTGCTGGACGTGGAGACCCCCGACCCGGAGCTGTGCCCCCGGTACACCGCCCGGATGGTGCGCGGCGTGAAGATCGGCCCCTCCCCCAAATGGATGCGGGAGCGGCTGCGGGCCATGGGGGTGCGGCCCATCAACAACATCGTGGATATCACCAACTACGTCATGCTGGAGTATGGCCAGCCCATGCACGCCTTTGACTACCGCTATGTCAACGGCGGGAAGATCATTGTCCGCCGGGCAGCGGAGGGGGAGAAGCTCACCACCCTGGACGGCAAGGAGCACACCCTCACCGCCAATCACCTGGTCATCGCCGACGAGGGCCGGGCCGTGGGCCTGGCGGGCATCATGGGCGGGCTGAACTCTGAGATTGTGGAGGACACGGTTGACGTGGTCTTTGAGTCCGCCTGCTTCGACGGCACCTGCATCCGCAAGGGGGCGCTCTCCCTGGGGATGCGCACCGAGGCCAGCGCCAAGTTCGAGAAGGGCCTGGACCCCATGAACACCCTCCCCGCCGTCAACCGGGCCTGTGAGCTGGTGGAGCTGCTGGGGGCCGGCCAGGTGCTGGACGGGGTCATCGACATTCTCAACTACGTCCCCCAGCCCACCGTTTTGAAGCTGGAGCCGGACAAGATCAACGCCCTGTTGGGCACGGATATTTCTCAGGGAGAAATGGCGCAGATCATGGAGCGCATCAATTTTGAGCTCCATGATGACCAGACCCTCACCGTCCCCTCCTGGCGGGGCGATGTGAAGGAGATGGCCGACCTGGCGGAGGAGGTGGCCCGGTTCCACGGCTACAACAATATCCCCACCACCCTCATGCGGGGTCAGACCACCCTGGGGGGCTACTCCCCTGAGCAGAAGCTGGAGCAGAAGCTGGGGGCAGTCTGCCGTGCCTGCGGCTATGACGAGATCATCACCTACTCCTTCATCTCCCCCGCCTGGTATGACAAGATCGGCTGGCCGGAACATGATTTCCACCGCAAATCCTTCAAGATTCTCAACCCTCTGGGGGAGGACACCTCCATCATGCGCACCACTACCCTGCCCTCCATGCTGGACATTCTGGCCCGGAACTACAACTACCGCAATAAGGATGTCCGCCTCTACGAACTGGGCCGTATTTACCTCCCCGGCGGGGAGAACGGCCTGGCCAACGAGGCCAAGGTCCTCACCCTGGGGGCCTACGGCGAGGGCTTCGACTTCTACGACCTGAAGGGGGCCGTAGAGGCCGTTTTGACTGACATCCGAGCCAGGGGCGTCCACTTTGAAACCCCCGGCGAGTTCCCCGGCGCGGTGTCCTACCACCCCGGCCGCTGCGCCGCCGTCTGGGCGGGGAGCGACTGCCTGGGTCTGCTGGGGCAGGTTCACCCCAATGTGGCCAAAGCCTTCGGGGTGGACGGAGAGCTGTACTGCGCCGAGCTGTCCTTAGACGAGCTGATGCTGGCCCGGGGGGCCGGCCCCGAGTACGTCCCCCTGCCCAGGTTCCCCTCGGTCACCCGGGATATTGCCGTGGTGTGCGACGAGGCCGTCACCGTGGGCAGGCTGGAGGAGGCCATCCGCAAAGGAGCCAAGGGACTGCTGAAGGGGGTCTCCCTCTTTGATATCTACCGGGGCAAGGGCATCGGCGAGGGCAAGAAGTCGGTGGCCTTCAATCTGGTCCTCCGCTCCGACGACCGCTCCCTTACCAGCGAGGAGGCCGATGAAGATGTCAAGTCCATTTTGGAGGCGCTGAACGCGCAGTGCGGGGCGGTGCTGCGGTAACATGATTCGGTTTGAATGCGATTATACCACCGGAGCCCATCCGAAAATCTTGGAGGCCCTGGTGAATACCAACGGTGAGGCCTGCCCCGGCTACGGGGAGGACCCCCACTGCGAACGCGCCGGGGCCATGCTCCGGGAGCTGTGCCGGGCCCCGGAGGCGGGGGTCCATTTTCTGGTGGGCGGCACGCAGACCAATGCCACCGTCATTGCCGCCGCCCTGCGGCCCCACCAGGGTGTGCTGTGCGTGGAAACCGGCCACATCAACGTCCACGAAACGGGGGCTGTGGAAGCCTCCGGACACAAGGTGCTGGCGCTGCCTGCTGAAGATGGCAAAATAGCTGCCCGGCAGATTGATGAATACTGCCGGGAACACTACAATAACGCGGCCTGGGAGCACATGGTCCAGCCGGGGATGGTCTACCTCTCCCACCCCACCGAGCTGGGCACGGTATACACCCTGGCGGAGCTGGAGCAGATCAGCGCTGCGGCCCGCAGATGGAAGCTGCCCCTTTTTGTGGACGGGGCCCGGCTTCCCTGCGGCCTGGCTGCGTCGGATATCGCCCTCCCCGACCTGGCCCGGCTTTGCGATGCGTTTTACCTGGGGGGCACCAAGGCGGGGCTGCTCTTCGGCGAGGCGGTGGTGATTGCCAATCCTGCCCTGAACAAAGACTTCCGCTATCTGATCAAGCAGCACGGCGGAATGCTGGCCAAGGGGCGGCTGCTGGGGGTGCAGTTTGAGGCGTTCCTGACGGATGGACTGTTTTTGGAGATCGGCAGGCGGGAAACGGCTCAGGCCATGCGGCTGCGGGATGCCTTTCAGGCCAAGGGCTGGCCTCTGTTTGTGGACTCCCCTACCAACCAGCAGTTTCCCGTCCTGCCCAATGGGGCCATGGCGGCGCTGGAGGAAAAATATTCCTTCGAGGTGTGGGCCAAGGCGGACAAAAGCCATACCGCTGTCCGGTTCTGCACCGGCTGGTCCACCACTGATGCCGACGTAGACGCGCTGATTGAGGATATCCGGATGCTGTAAGCGAAGCAAACGGCCTCCCGGCAAAAAGCCGGGAGGCCGTTTTGGCTATTCGGAGCGGTAAAGCCGCCGCTCCTCCTGGAATATGTAACCGCGCAGCAAAGATTCGTTTTGGGTGCTCAGATTGACGAACTTGCACCCGAAACCGTAGCTGAGCTTGCCGACTTGGGGCGGGCGCAGGTCTACCCGCAGGATTTTGGCAGTTAGCGGGATGGGCGGGGAGGTTTTAGGAAACCGGAAGGACAACAGTTCCCCCTTTTGAGCGGCGAAAGAGGACACCAGCAGGGCTCCGCCGGCACTGATATTGTGGATGGCGGCGGGGTAGGTTCTGTCCTGGTAAACAACGTCTGTTGGAATGATGATGGAGATCTTCAGGTCCTCCCGCCGCTGGTTCCGGGACAGCGTCTCTAGGATCTCGCAGCGGTAGGCCCGCATCTCGCCCATGGGAACGGGGGCGAAAAGGCGGCAGCGGCAGCGGACCACGCCCTGAATGGGGTCGTAGAGCAGGAGCTCGGTCGGCTTGCGCGTGTCCAGCTCTATGGACCGGGGCAGGGAGAGCAGCATCCCGCCGGTTGGGGCGGTGGCCACTGCGGCCCGAATGGCTGGATGCTTTTTGTCGCCTGGGATTTCCGCCTTCTTGCAGTAGAGAAATTGTGTCATGCGCTCACAACCTTTCTCGCCAAAGCTGTGCCTGACGGCGTTTTCTCTATTATACTGGAAAATCCGCCCGCGCGCAACAGTCAAATGGGAGGAGTAAAAATTTTTCCCTTCGTATGTTATTTTTTGAATGGAACAGACCGATAGAAATAATGCGGAATACTTTATTAGGCTGAAAACATGTACGTCCTCCCGGCGGGAGGGCGAGGAGGTTGCTGATATGTTAGTTACAAGACGCGATAGATTTGCCCCCGCACCCATCGCCGCCGGCGGAGCGCCTCGGCCCTCCGGGGCCCGGCGGGCGAAGGCGGCGGAGAGCAGCTTTGACAAAATTACCCTGTCCGGCGCCCAGGCGTCCGCGCTTTCATTCCGGGACCTGGCGGCCAGCCTGTCCCAGCAGGTGCGCACCTTCAACACCACCGGCAAGATCCAGGAGCTGCGCAGCCAGGTGGCGTCCGGGGAGTACCGCCCCGACGCCCGGGAGACCGCGGCGCGGATGCTGCTGCTGTCGGAGGGAGAATAAATGGCGGCTTGGCAGGAGTATTTATCGCTGCTATCCGGCTTGACCGGAACGCTGGAGCAGCTGACGAAGGTGGAGCGGGAGAAGGACGCCGCCGCCGCTTCCGGCAACCTGGCCGGGGTGGAGGCGTGCATGAAGCGGGAGCAGGCCTTGAGCCTGTCCCTGCGGGGGTATGACCAGAAGCGGGATAAGCTGCTGGCCCAGCTGGGGCTGCAGGGCACCACCCTCAGCCAGCTGGAGGACCGCAGCCCGCCGGAGCTCCAGCTGGAGACCAAGGCCGTGGTGGAAGAGCTGCGCCGGCAGTACACCCTGTTTCAGGCCGCCAGCAAGGTGGCCCGGGACACCCTGGAGGTCAATTTGCGGGCCATTGAGCGCATGCAGAATGTCCAGGCCGGCGACACCGCCGAGGCGGACGAGACCCGCAGGAGCCATCAGACAGATTTTCGGGCCTGAGGCCCGGGTTAAGATAAAGGAGAACGACTATGGCTGTTATTGGTACCTTTGGATCCTTCACTGCCGCGCGCCTGGGCATCTACGCCTCCCAGGCCACGCTGAATGTGACGGGAAACAACATCGCCAACATCAACACCAAGGGCTACACCCGCCAGCGGATGGACCTGGTGTCCCTTCACTCCGCCGGCAGCGCCCGGTATCACAATAGCTTCAACCTGGACATCGGCTACGGCGTGCTGACCGAGAGCGTGTCCCAGCTGCGCGACCCCTTCCTAGACATCCGCTACCGCGACGAGGCGGCCAACGTGGGGGCCTATGAGGAGAAGCTCAAGCTGCTCCAGCAGCTGTCCCACACCCTGGACGAGGTGGGAGACGGCGAGCAGGACTTCGGCATTCTGGAGGCCCAGTTCAACAACTTCTTGGCTGAGCTGCAAAACTACAACGGCAAGATCGGCTCCATGGAGTACGATACCACCGTCCGCTCCTCCGCCGAGGTCATTACCCAGCTGTTCAACAGCTATGCGGAGCAGTTCCAAAAGCTGGAGAACAGCCAGCTGAAGAACCTGAAGGGCGATGTGGAGACCGTGAACACCCTCCTGACCCGGATCCGCGACCTGAGTGCGGAAATCCGAGAGGCCGGCATCCACAATGACAAGGCCCTGGAGCTGCGGGATGCCCGGAACGTCTGCATTGACGAGCTGTCCGAGTATATGAAGATCGACGTGAGCTACGACCTGGAAAAGATTGACGAGTTTAAGTCCGTGGAGCGCATCAATATCTCCATCGCCGATTCCGGAAATCCCCCCATCAAGCTGATTCAGGGCATCTATGGCGCCCAGATCACCATGCCGGAAAAGACGCTGGCCCGGAATCCCGGCTACGACCCGAAGGATATTACGGGCATGAAGTATATCAGCCGGGAGAGCAACTACAATGTAAATCCCCCTCAAATCTTCTATACCGACATTGCCCGGGAGGCGTATAGGGAGGCTGACGGTAAAACCTTGAGGGAGAATCCGCTCTATTCCCCCACTGCCATTGCGGGCCATAAATATGTTCAGGCGGTCGATGCGGACGGCAAAATTATTGCGACCACGGACGACCCCGCGCTGGCCCTTGAGGTGGACAACGCTGTAGAGGGTTCGGAGGAAAACCGTTTGTGGATGCAGGTGGAGCCCCTGGTGGACTACAAGGGCCGATATATGCGGGACCAGTACCACCAGGAGGTAAAGGAGACCGTGGACTTGAACGACACCGTTCTGTACGGCTCCCTCCAGTCCATGCGGGAGTTCCTCACCGAGGAGGGCGAGTTCGCCAGTCAATACGACACCCAGTTTGACCCCAACGCCACCATCAAGCGGGGCGTGAAGTACTACCGCAAGTCCCTGGACGCCCTGGCCAAACGGTTTGCCGACCTGTTCAACGAGGCCAACCAGCTAGACCTGGATACGGTGCAGGACGCGTATAAGATGGATGCGGCCGGTACTAATTTTGTGAAGGTGGAAGCGGATGGGACGACCTTGACCCCGCTTACCTTCGACAAGGTGAAGGATGACGGGACCGTGACGACGGTTGCGATCAATAAGCAGCTGTTCGATGACGCTGTCCAGGCCAAAGAGAAGCTGGCGGACACAGAAAACCCGCCGACGGACGCGGAGAAAAAGGAACTGCTGGAGAAGATTGAGGACGCTTACGCCGCGCTGGATGTTCTCCGCCAGGAGGGGACGCTCACCGAGCGGTGGAGCTTTTACAACGGCGGCGTGATGTTCAGCAATTCGGGCAAGAACGACGACCCCACAGGCATCAACGCCGCCAACATCAGCATTGCCAACAGCTGGGCCAACGGTGAGGTGCGCATCCTGTTCAGCAAGAAGCCCGACATTCTGGACCACTCCTCCGCCGACGACAACGTGGCCCACATGATTAACATGATGAAGAGCAAGTACGACTACTACGGCAAGGATATTGTGGACGATGCGGCTACCACCAAGCGGTACTTTAACGGCACCTTCCAGGAGCGGCTGTCCGACATGAACATCATCCTGGCCAAGGAGCAGCAGACCACCCTGACGCTCTACGACAGCTACACCACCAAGGCCCTGGCCCTGGAGAATAACCGCCAGAGCGTCTCTGGTGTGGACCTCAACGACGAGGCCATGAGCATGATGCAGTACCAGAAATCCTACGCCGCAGCCTGTCAGCTGCTCACCACTCTGGACTCCATGCTGGATAAGCTGATTAACGGCACCATCTGATAAGGAGGTATCCTGATTATGGGTTTTCGTATTACCACCAATATGCTGATGAACACCTACCGGTACAATCTTCAGGGCTCTACGGGCAAGCTCTCCGACGCCCGGGACAAGGTGCTCACCCACCGCAACTTTAACAGCTACGCCGAGGACCCCGCCGCAGCTACCCAAGCGTTCCGCCTGCGCCGGGACTACTACCAGGCCACCAGCTATCTGACCAACACCAAGGACGTCTACAGCAAGTTCAACACCGCTTGGAACAACCTGGGCGGCGTGGTGGAGAAGCTCAGCGACACCAACGCCCGGGTGTCCTCCATCCGGGGCAACAACGGCACCTCGGGCGAGAGCCGCGCCGCCCTGGCCCAGGTGCTCCGGGAGACCAGCGAGTCGGTGATCCACGCCATGAACCAGCAGCTGGGCGACCACTTCATCTTCGCTGGAAACGACGCCCTCAACGTCCCCTTTAAGTGGGGCGAGGACGGCGAGCTGTTCTACCGGGGCATCAATGTTGACGCGGGCCATGTGGAGAAGCCCACGGCACCGGAGCCGGATTGGATGACGCAGCTGAACACCAAGCGCACCGCTGAGATGACTGCCAATACCTGGACCGCCGACAAAGAGGCGTGGTTTCAATATTATACCCGCGCTACAGACGAAAAGCCGGACACTGCGGAAAATCCGGAGCCGGGATGGTTTGTAGACGGGGACGCCGACTCTGTGATTACGCCAACGGCGACAACCCCTCCGCTTACGGCCGAGCAGAAGCAGGGGTGGGTTGACTACTACAGACGGGAGACAGACAAGCAGCCGGTGGCTACAGAGCCCGCATGGGCAAGGCTGGCGGACGGCTCTCTTGACCCCAAGTATTTCGACGAGTATGGATATCCCGATGTTGACGCGATTGACGCTGCCCTTGGAGCGGGCACGGCCAGCGCGAACAAAGGCTGGATTGACTATTATAAGGACCAGTCCGACCTGAATAAGCTGGACAAAATGGCCAAGGAGGAGATGTACATTGACCTTGGCATGGGCCTGAAGGAGGAGAGCGCCAACAACGCCATCAAGGGCAGCTACTTCAACAACGCGCTGAGCGGCGTGGATTTCACCGGCTACGGCGTGGACGAGGACGGCGACCCCAAGAATATGGCCCTGCTCATGCGGGAGCTGGCCGATGTCTTTGACGGCTGGAAGGAGAGCGGCCAGAAGTACGTTCCGAATGAGGTGTACCAGGGGGAGAATGAAGCGCTCAACGGTATGAATTATAGGGACATGAGCTACACTGACCTTCAGGCGCTGATGGAGTCCGACGCGGATGTCAAGAATAAAATCAACAAATACCACGACGAGCAGGAAGCCAAGGCGTTCCGCCTGATGGACAAGATTAAGGGCGCGCAGGAGCACACCACTGAGAAATGGGTGGAGCTGGACGCCAAGTCTGTCTTTCTGAAAAGCAACGAGGAGCGCCTGGGCACTCAGCTCACCGATACCAACAAACAGATTCTAGACATTGAGCAGATCGATCTGGCCGACGCGATTACCGCCTTTTCCTGGGACCAGTACTGCTACAACGCGGCCCTGCGGGTGGGCAACCAGCTGCTTAGCCAATCGCTGCTGGACTATATGGGATAAGGAAATTTATTGTGTGTAAAATAAGGTAAGGATGCCAATCTTAGCAGAAGGGAGCTCGGACCGCACAATGAAACCGTTGATTGAAATTACCACCGTCCCCATTCAGATTGAGATGAAAACCACCAACGCTAAGCTGGAGTACGCCAGGGGCACCGCTGAGATGGAGATCTCCCGGGAGAAGGGCGGCCTGCAAATCAAGAGCCGCCCTATCAAGATCAACATCGATACCTTTGAAGCCCGCAACTCCCTGTCGCCCACCCTGGCCCGCTATCTGGACCAGAACGCCCAGAAGGGCCATCAGGCGGCCTATGAGGCCACAGCGACTTATGCCCGCCAGGGACAGCTGCTGCTCCAGACGCAGCTGGGGGAGGAATTGGTAACCCAGTTCGCCGAAGAGGCTATGATGAAGGACGTGAAAACCAATGTGGGCTTGGATTGGCTGCCCAAGGGCGGGGCTGAGATCACCTGGGACCCCGCCGAAATGAATATCCGCTACGAGATGGACAAAATGGCCATCGACTGGAAGATTGGCGAGGGCAGCTTTGAATTTACGCCCGGCGACATTGAGTTTACCGTCACCCAGCGCCCCGACGTGGTGATCAAGTATATCGGCGGCCCCATCTATGTTCCACCCTCCGCCGACCCCAATTATCAGCCGGTGGACGTAAAAGTATAACAGACCGGGTCTCCCCCGGAAGGGGGAGGCCCCGAACATTATTCCGGGTGTTTATCCCCGGCGCAGGAGGAAATATGCGTCTGAAAACCAAATATTTTGGCGAGATCGAGTGCTACGAGGAGGATGCCCTCCACTTTCCTGACGGCCTGTTTGGCTTTGAGGAGGAGAAAGAATTTTTCCTCCTTCCCTTCGAGGGCAGCGAGGGCAGCCTGCTCTGTTTCCAGAGCGCGGCGACCCCGGGGCTGGCGTTCGTGGCTATGAATCCCTTTTCCCTGAAGCCGGACTACGCTCCGGTGCTCGCGCCCGGCGAGCTGCGCGCCATGGAGGCGGAGCGCAGCGAGGATCTCTGCTACTACGCTTTGTGCGTGGTGCGCAGCCCCGCATCGGACAGCACGGTAAATCTGCGCTGCCCTGTGGTCATCAACGACCACACCCGGCGGGCCATGCAGGTCATCCTGGAGGAGGGCGGTTACCGTATGCACCACCTTCTGTCGGAGTTTGGGCGGAAGGAGGAGGGGGCGCCATGCTGATTCTACAGCGGAAAGAGGGGGAGTCCCTGCTGATCGGGGATGAGGTGGAGGTCACCGTCATGGCTGTGGAGGCCGGGCGGGTACGGCTGGCCATCCAGGCGCCCCGCAGCGTTACCATCTTGCGCAGCGAGCTGAAAGGGGCTGTCCAGGCTAACCGGGAAGCAGCGGAGGAGGAGGCATCCCCGCTGGAGCTGCTGAATGTCCTGACGGAAAAAACGGAATAATTATACGGAGGGGCGCATATTTATAGATGTGCGCCCCTCCGCCCGCGCCTGAACGGCCTGCGGAACGCGTTTGTTGAAAAAAATAAAATCTATTTGGGGCTCGGGGCGGCGATTCCCTGAAATTACCATTGCATTCGGCGGCGATATGCTGTATCCTATAAAATACCACTGCGGGGAAACCTTACTGCCGCAAGAAAAACGTGTGTGCAGTTTCACGAACTCCCGCAAAAAAGCATGGGGATAATCTTTGCTCAATGTCTTGCAATGACAAGAAAAATGAGGTATAATTCAAGGGTGCAAACTGAGAAAATGCTGGCTGATAAGGCTATGCTAAAAAGTGATAATTGGGCTTGCATTTTCCCACAAATTATGTTAGACTGACAAGGATTTACTTTTTGTTTTGATGGACGCAGTAAGGAGGAGAACGCTATGGTCAATCTGCTCTACAGCAACTCACAGCTGATGCTGGAGCGGGCAATGAATTTCCAGTGGACCAAGCAGACCGCCATTAATGACAATATCGTCAACGCCGAAACACCCAATTATAAGGCGAAGTATGTCACCTTTGAGGAGGCGCTGGACGCCAGCATCCGCGCCGCGGTCCACGGCGATGCCAGGCGGAAGGTGCAGTCCATGCGCTCCGCCATTGACAGCTCCCGGCCTGTTGTCCATGTGGCGGAGGAGGAGAGCATGCGCATGGACGACAATGGCGTTAATGTGACGGAGCAGACCACCGAGGCTACCCGCAACGCCTACCAGATGTCCTATACGATGGACGCCATCAACAGCAACCTGTCCTTGCTGCGCACCCTGATCCGGAGCCAGTAACAATGCTGCGCCGCAGCATGAGGCGCGCTTGACATAAAATCCGGGAGGAGATACATATGGCATTCGTAAGCGCAATTGACGTGATTGGTTCCGGCTTTACGGCTCAGCAGCAGCGGCTGGACATCATTTCCGAGAACATTGTAAATATGAATACCACCCGTTTGGAAAACGGGGAGGGGCCCTACCGCAGGAAGATTGTAGTTTTTCAGGCCAACGACTCTGGGGCGCGCTTTCAGGATGTGCTGAACCGTACCCGCAGGACAAACCGCAGCCGCTGGGCAGCGGAGGATATTCAGGGCGGCGTCCGGGTGGTCGAGATTGCGGAGGATCCTTCAGACTTTAAGCTGAAGTATGACCCTGATGACCCTGACGCCAATGAGGACGGCTATGTGGAGATGCCCAACGTTGACTTGGTGAAGGAGATCACCGACGGTATGGCGGCAAGCCAGGCATTTTCTGCCAACGTCAGCGCGTTTAATCTTTTGAAGAGCCTGCTCTCCAAGGGAATGGAGATCGGCAAGTGATTTTTTTCTAGGTCAGGTCTGGTTTTGTCCAGCGGGCAAGAGGCCCAAGGGCAAAAATTCGGTCTGGCCTGGATTTGCGCTATGGGATTGTGTATGATCCGATTATTTTCGGCAAAATTTGGAGGTTCTTATGATGGAATTTATTCCTGTTTCCCCCATTCAGCCCCTTATCGAGACAACGCCGGCCCAGTCCGGGCAGAGCGCCCGCAACGCTGGCGCCTCCCTGTTCCAGACTGTGTTCCAGTCGGCCATTGACAACGTCAGGGAGACCAACGCCAAGCAGGTGGACCTGGAGTACAAGCTGGCGACCGGCCAGCTGGACAACCCGGCGGACCTCACCCTGGCCACCGCCAACGCGTCAAACTCCGCCCTGCTGCTGATGACGCTGCGGGACAGGGCGATGGACGTATACAACGAGCTGATGCGCATCTCTCTGTAAAGAGGGCTGAGAGAACTGTCCGGAGGGGTCTAAGTTGCAGAATTTTCAGACAAAGCTGAAGGAGCTCTGGGAGAAAATCAAGGGCTTTTTCAAAAAACTGAATAAGAAGGCCCTGATCTTGCTGGGGATCTGCCTGGTTGTGGTCCTGGCGGTCGTGATTGCGCTTGTGCTGCGGATGAACCAGAAGGAGTACGCAGTGCTGTATACCGGCCTTACCGCAGCGGAAACCAACACGGTGGTGGGCTTCCTCAGCGACCAGGGCATGACGGACTACCGCATTCAGGGCGACACCGTCCTGGTGCCGGCGGGCCGGGAGACTCAGCTCCAGGCCGATTTGGTCATGTCCGGGTATATGACCACCGGCTTCAATTACGAGTTTTATACCAATAATACCGGCAACTTTTCCACAGCCGCCGAGCGCCAGGAGGCCATCCGCATCGCCACGGAGCAGAAGCTGGCGGCGACCATCCGCCTGTTTGACGGGGTGCAGGACGCCACCGTGCAGATCACCCCGGGGACCAAACAGGTCTACGTCATTCAGGACAGCGCCACCCCGGCCACCGCAGCGGTGACCATCACCCCCATCGGGAACCAGCCGCTGAGCACCGGCGTGGTCAAGGCTATCCGCCACACGGTGGCCCACAGCGTGGCCGACCTGAACATCGGCAGCGTCAGCATCCAGGACATCTACGGCAACGAGTATTCCGACAACGACACCATTACCAAGATGTCCCAGTCCAGCGCCCTGAAAATGGAGCGTGAGCAGCAGATCAGCAACAACGTCCGCGGTCAGATCCTCCAGACGCTGGGCGCCGTCTATGGGCTGGACAACGTTCAGGTGAGTGTGCTCAGCACTGTGGAGGTAAGCCACAAGGTCATCGACTCCACCAGGTTTAATCAGCCCCCCGGTTCTGTGGATGGGGGCGGCCTGGTCCATGAGGACCACCTCTATCAGGATGTGGTTCGGGAGCCTGGCGAGGGCGCGGGAGGCGCGGTGGGCACTACCACTAACTCGGACGTGCCCATTTACCCCGACCTAAACTCCAATATGACCGGAAACGAGAGCCAGGCCAGCAATCAGTTGGACCGCTACCACTCCATCGACACTGTAAAGGAGCAGGAGGAGGTGCTGGAGGACCGACTCACCGGCCTGCGGGTTGTAGTGATGGTCAACCAGAACTGCGACAACGCCGGCGCCATGACCATTGACGGCCTGCGGGACAGTGTGGCCACCCTGGCCAGTATCACCGGGGCGGAGGATGTGAATTCCCAGGTCCATGTGAGCATCGTCCCCTTCTTTGACGATAGTCCCAGCGTTCCCGGCGGGCCGGGTGGCATCTGGTTCCTTACCCCGGAGAACAGTTGGATTCTCTACGCCGCCATTGGCGGGCTGGTCTTGTTTATCATCCTGCTGGTGGTTATCATCCTGTTGGCCCGGAGGCGGCGGAAGAAGCGCCGCGCCGAGCAGGAGGCCCTGGAACAGGAGATGCTGGACGCCCAGGCAGCCGCCGAGGCAGCCGCGATTCTGGCCGCTTCGCCGCCTGTGGGTGGGGCTGACATCATGGAGGTCAACACCGAGAAGAGCATGGAGCTGCGCCAGGAGGTTCGGAAGTTCGCCCAGAACAACCCGGAAATTGCTGCTCAGATGGTAAGGGCCTGGCTGAAGGGGGAGGAGAGCACCAATGGCTGAGAGCGTGAAAGTTGAGCTGACCTATCCCCAGAAGGCAGCGGCGGTTATCGTGTCCCTGGGGGCGGATAAGGCCTCCGGGCTGTATCAGTACATGGAGCCGGAGGAGATTGAGGCGCTCACCCTGGAGGTAGCCCGGCTGGGCATGCTGGACTCGGAGCAGACCGAGGAAGTCCTCACCGAGTTCTACCAAAACTGCATGACCAGCAAGGCGGTGACGGAAGGCGGCCTGGAATATGCCCGCACCGTGCTGGAGAAGGCTTTCGGCAATCAGACCGCGCTGGCCCTGTTGGAAAAGGTGACCAAGTCCCTGAAGAACCGGGAGTTCGCTTTCCTGGACAAAGCGGACGTCAAATCCCTGTTCTCCGCCCTGCAAAACGAGCGCCCTCAGACAATGGCGCTGGTGCTGTCCTACGTGGACCCGGACAAGGCAGCGGGGGTCATCGAACAGCTGGAGCCCCGCAAGCAGATCCGGGTTGTGGAGGCCATTGCCACCATGGAGAGCGCCTCCCCCGCAGCAATCAAGACCATCGAGGCGGAAATGGAGCGCAAGTTCTCCAGCATCATTACCAGCTCCAATGTCAAGGTGGGCGGCATCGACTATGTGGCCGGCATCATGAACAATTTGGACCGCTCCAGCGAGAAGTCCATCTTCGATGGGCTGTCCGCCCACAATGCCAACCTGGCTGACGAGATCCGCAAGCGGATGTTCGTCTTTGAGGATATTATTACTATGGATGACCGTTCGGTGCAGCGCTTCGTCCGGGACTGCGACCCCAGAGACCTGGTCCTGTCCCTCAAGACCGCCAACGCCGATGTGGCCAACAAGCTGTTTTCCAACATGTCCGCCCGTATGGCTGAGAGCATTCGGGACGACCTGGAGGTTACCACAAATGTCCGTATGAAGGACGTGGAGGATGCCCAGCAGCGCATTGTGGGCGTCATCCGGGATCTGGAGGAGAGAAACGAGATTATCATCATGAAGGGCGGAAAGGACGATATCATTGCGTAATATCCTAAAGGGGTTCCTGGAACCCAAAGCGGAGGCCTACGTCCTGCCTGTTGCCGATGAAATCCGCTTCGAAGGGGAGGAGCTTCCCCTGCCGGATGTGGAAGAGCCCGCCTCTGAGGCGGGGATTGACGTCACCATCGGCGGCGGGGAGCCGGAGGAGCAACCCGAACCGGAGCCGCCCCCCGAGCCCCAGCGGGAGACCCCCGTCCATTATGCCCAGCTCCAGGCTGAGCTGATCCTGAACCAGGCCCGGGAAGAGGCCCAGCAAATTCTGGAGCAGGCCCGGGAGCAGGCCCTTCAGGAACAGGACGAGATCCGGGCGGGCGCCCGGGACGAGGGCTACCGGGACGGCTATGCCCAGGGCATCGCCAAGGCCATGGACGATTCTGTCCGGGACCGGGAGGCAACTGCGGCCCGGCTGGAGAAGGAAGTTCAGGCGTTTTTGGAAAAAGCGTCTCTGGCAAGGGAGGAGATGCTCCTCCAAAGCCGGGACGAGCTGCTGGAGCTGTGCCTGTCTATCGCCGAAAAGGTGGTGCGGGTGAGCCTGAAGAGCAGCAGCGAGGTTATCGTCCGCATGATCCAGACCGCCACCGAGCGGATGAAGCGGCAGGAGTGGGTACATATTTACATCTCCGGCTGCGATGCCCGTCAGCTGGCCCAGATATCCCCGGCGCTCACCAGCACCCTGGGGGCCCTGTCCCAGCATATCAAGGTGGTCCCCATGGGGGACGACGAGGGCGGCACCTGCATTGTGGAAACTCCAGATGGGATCGTCGATGCCAGCGTGTCCACCCAGATGTCCAACATACGGGACGTGCTCTATGATCAGATGGGGGCCTACTGGCCCCAGTAAGAGGAGATTGACGTGTTCCGAGAGTTGATTCCCGCCGTCCGCTCCGCCGAACCGATGGGCAGGACGGGCAAAATCGAAAATATCGTGGGCATGTCCATCGAGGCATCCGGCGGCCGGGCTGCCATCGGCGATATCTGCCGTATTTACTCCAACGAATCCGGCGGACAGATTCCCGCCGAGGTGGTGGGCTTCAAAAATGACCACATTCTGCTGATGCCCTATGCCAACATGAGCGGCATTTCTGCGGGCAACTTCGTCCGCAACACGGGCAAGCGCCTTACCCTTCCGGTGGGGCCATTTCTGCGGGGGCGGGTGATCAACGCGCTGGGCCAGCCCATTGACGGCCTGGAACCCTTCCAGCGAGGCGACACCTTTTCTGTGGACAGCACATATATTAATCCTATGGCCCGCCCCCCTATTCGGGAGCGGATGGAGTTTGGCGTCAAGGCCATTGACAGCCTGCTTACCATTGGAAAGGGACAGCGTATTGGCATTTTTGCCGGTTCCGGCGTGGGAAAATCCACCCTGATGGGCATGATTGCCAAAAACGTGAAAGCGGATATCAACGTCATCGCCCTGGTGGGCGAGCGGGGCCGCGAGGTTTTGGAATTCATGCAAAAGGACCTGGGGGAGGAGGGCATGCGCCGTTCCGTGCTGGTGGTAGCCACTAGCGACCAGCCCGCCATGCTGCGGATGAAATGCCCCAGCGTGGCCACCAGCATCGCCGAGTACTTCTCAGGGCAGGGCTACGACGTCCTCCTGATGATGGACTCCCTCACCCGTTTTGCCATGGCTCAGCGGGAAATCGGCCTGGCCATCGGGGAGCCGCCGGTGGCCAGAGGATACACCCCGTCCATGTACGCAGAAATGCCCAAGCTGCTGGAACGCAGCGGAAACTTCGAAAAAGGTTCTATCACCGGCGTTTATACCGTATTGGTAGAAGGCGACGACACCAACGAGCCCATTGCCGACACGGTCCGAGGTATTCTGGACGGGCATATTGTCCTGTCCCGCCAGCTGGCAAACGCCAACCATTTCCCCGCCATCGACGTGGGGGCCAGCATCTCCCGCCTGATGGTGGAGATCGTTTCTCCGGAGCATCGGAAGCTGGCGGGCCAGCTCCGGGACACTATGGGCGTGTATGAGAAAAACGCCGACCTGGTCTCCATCGGCGCCTACAAGGCGGGGACCAACCCTAAGCTGGACCACGCGCTGTCCAAAATTGACGGCATCAACCAGTTCCTGATGCAGGGTGTGGACGAGGCGTTTACCTATGAGGAGAGCCTGGAACAGCTGAGGCGGATTTTGCGGTAGTCCACATTAAGGAGCAGACAGACAGATGAAGAAATTCCACTTCTCTCTGGAGACAGTATTGGATTACAAAAACCAGGCCCTGGACGCCCTGCGGGCAGAGCACGGGGCCATCCTGGCCCAGGTTCGGGCCCAGGAGAAGGTAATTGAGGACCTGGAAGCCGAGCACCGCCAGGCAGACGCCGATTTTACCCGGCGCAAGCTGGAGGGCATCAACGTTCTGGATGCGCTGAACTTTGAAGCCTATCTCCGTTCCCTGGAGCGCAAGCTCCAGGAGGAGTACCGCAGGCTGGAGAAGCTCCGGAAGCGCGAAGAGGAGAAGCGCTCCCAAGTGGTGGAGGCCCGGAAGGAGACAGCCACCATCGAGAAGCTGAAGGAGCACAAGCTGGAGGACTACCGCAAGGCGGAGCAGAAGGA
>CANDCW010000030.1 GCA_947383275.1 uncultured Bacillota bacterium | reverse complement strand
CCCCGACTACCAGCCCATCAAGGGCAAGGAGGACGTGATCAGCGACCTGAAAAAGGCGGCCAAGCGGTCGGACAAGGTCTATCTGGCCACCGACCCTGACCGGGAGGGGGAGGCCATCTCCTGGCACCTGAAGGAGCTGCTGAACATCCCCGACGACAAGACTTACCGGGTGACCTTCAACGAGATCACCAAGAACGTGGTCAACCAGTCCATCGCCGCCCCCCGGGCCATCGACCAGAACCTGGTGGACGCCCAGCAGGCCCGGCGCATCCTGGACCGCATCGTGGGCTACCAGCTCTCCCCGCTGCTGTGGAAGAAGATCCGCCGGGGCCTGTCCGCCGGGCGGGTGCAGTCTGTGGCCACCCGGCTGGTGGTGGAACGGGAGCTGGAGATCCGCGCCTTCCAGCCCCAGGAGTACTGGTCCGTTGAGGCTAATTTGGCCCGGGTGGCCCCCAATATAGGGTCCTTTCAGGCGCAGTTTCATGGCAGAGACAAAAAAATGGAGCTCCACAGCGAAGCGGAGGCCCAGGAAATTATTGACGCTGTAACCGCCGGGACCTGGTCTGTAGCCAAGGTGAAGCGGCAGGAGAAAAACCGCCAGCCCGCGCCCCCCTTTACTACCTCCACCCTCCAGCAGGAGGCGTCTCGCAAGCTGAACATGTCCCCTGCCCGCACGATGGCGGTGGCCCAGCAGCTCTATGAGGGCATCGACATTGCCGGCCAGGGAGCTGTGGGCCTTATCACCTATATGCGTACCGACTCCCTGCGACTGTCCGACGAGGCGGTGGCCGCAGCCCGGAGCTTTATCAGTCAGCGCTATGGCGGAAGCTACTGTCCCGCCCAGCCCCGGAAGTTCAAGACGAAAGGAAACGCCCAGGATGCCCACGAGGCCATCCGCCCCTCTGACGTGGCTCTGGTGCCTGAGGATATCAAAAAAGACCTTACCGCGGAACAGTTCCGCTTATACAAGCTGATCTGGTCCCGCTTCCTGGCCTGCCAGATGGCCAACGCCGTCTACGACAGCTTGTCCATCGACGTGGCCAACAGCGGATATATCTTCCGGGCCAGCCACTCCTCCCTGAAATTTTCCGGGTTTACCGCCGTCTATGAGGAGGGGAAGGACGCCGACGAAGAGGAGGAAAAGACCTCGCCCCTGCCCGACCTGAAGGAGGGGGAGGCTCTCACCCACACAAAGCTGGCAAAAAACCAGCACTTTACCCAGCCCCCTGCCCGCTACTCCGAGGCCAGCCTCATTCGCGCCCTGGAGGAGCAGGGGATCGGACGGCCTTCCACTTACGCCCCCACCATCTCCACAATTATGAACCGGGAGTACGTGGTGAAGGAGGGGGGAAAGGCCCTGCGCCCCACCCCGCTGGGAGAGGTGGTCACCGGGCTGATGAAGGACAAGTTCAACGACATTGTGGACTACGCGTTTACAGCCCAGATGGAGGAGCGGCTGGACAAGGTTGAGGAGGGCTCCGCCGACTGGAAGGCGCTGCTGTCCGAATTTTATAGGGGCTTCGACGCCGAGCTGAAGCGGGCGGAGCAGGATCTGGACGGTGAGCGGATCAAGGTTCCTGATGAGGTATCCGAGGAGATCTGCCCCCAGTGCGGCAAGAACCTGGTCATCAAATCGGGCCGGTTTGGCCGCTTCCTGGCCTGCCCCGGCTGGCCGGAGTGCGACTTTACCATGCCCCTGGTGGTGGAGATGCCCGGCAGGTGCCCCATCTGCGGGGGGCGCCTGCTCAAGCGCACCGGCAAGTCCAAAAAGACGGGCAAGCAGTACACCTACTACTGCTGTGAGCGCCGTACCGGCAAGGAGGAGGCCAACAGGTGCGAGTTCATCACCTGGGACGTGCCGGTTAAGGATAACTGTCCTGTCTGCGGCCAGACCATGTTCAAAAAATCGGGCCGCGGGGCGAAGAAGCCCTTCTGTATCAACGAGAAGTGCTCCAATTTTACCCCCGAGGAGAAGCGGGGCGGTTGGCGGAAGCCCGCCGCGTCTGCCGAAGGAGGGGAGGCAGTCTCTGAGGCGGAGGAGAAGCCCCCAAAGCCCGCCTCAAAGAAAAAGGCTGCTGCGGAAAAGAAGCCTAAGGCAGCTGCGGCCAAAAAGCCCGCGGCCAAGAAAGCGGCGGGGAAAAAAACCGCGGCAAAGAAGGAAGCTTAAATGATGGAACGCGTCATCGTCATTGGAGCCGGCCTGGCGGGAAGCGAGGCGGCGTGGCAGCTGGCCCGGCGGGGCATCCCCGTGGAGCTGCGGGAGATGAAGCCCCAAAAGATGTCTCCCGCCCACCATACGGAATACTTTGGGGAGCTGGTTTGCTCCAACTCCCTGCGCTCCGACCAGATGGAAAACGCGGTGGGGCTGCTCAAGGAGGAGCTGCGCCGGTGCGGCTCCCTTATCATGGCCTGCGCCGGCGAACACCGGGTGGAGGCCGGGGGGGCGCTGGCGGTGGACCGCCACGCCTTCGCCGCCGCCATTACGGAAAAAATCAGGACCCACCCCAATATTACGGTGAGGGAGGGGGAGGTCACCGAGATTCCACCCGAAGGGCAGGTTGTAATTGCCACCGGCCCGCTGACATCTCAGGCGCTGTCGGAGGAGGTCGGCAAGCTGTTTCCCGACAGCAAATACCTCAATTTCTTCGATGCCGCCGCCCCGCTGGTCACCTTCGACAGCATCGACATGGACAGCGCCTGGTTCGCTTCCCGGTATGACCGGGGGACTCCGGACTACATCAACTGTCCGCTTACTCAGGAGGAGTACGACGCCTTTTGGACTGAGCTGACCGGCGCGCAGGAGGCGGAGGTCCACGGCTTTGAGGACGCGGGGGTCTTTGAGGGCTGCATGCCTGTGGAGGTGATGGCCCGGCGGGGGCGGGATACCCTGTGCTACGGCCCGCTCAAGCCGGTGGGACTCAAGGACCCCAAGACGGGGCGGGAGCCCTTTGCCGTGGTACAGCTGCGGAAGGACAACGCCCAGGGATCTGTTTACAATATGGTAGGGTTCCAGACGCACTTGCGTTTTCCGGAGCAGAAGCGGGTGTTTTCCATGATCCCCGCGCTGAAAAACGCGGAATATGTCCGCTACGGCGTGATGCACCGGAATACGTTTTTAGACTCCCCCAGACTGCTGGACCGGTACTACCGGGTGCGGGGGAAGGAGCGGCTGGTATTTGCCGGGCAGATCACGGGGGTGGAGGGCTATGTGGAGTCCACCGCCTCGGGATGCCTGGCCGCTATGGAATTGGCCCGGCGGCTGGAGGGCAAGCCGCCCCTGAATTTCCCCCGGGAAACGGCTATGGGCGCGCTGGCCCTTTACATCAGCGACCAAAGTGTGGTAAACTTTCAGCCGATGAATATCAACTTCGGGCTGATCCCCCAGCTGGGCTACCGGGTGAAGGGCAAGCGGAACAAAAACGCCGAAATTTCGCGCCGCGCCCTGGAGGAGCTGGACAAGCTGGACCTGTCGTAGGCGCGGAAGACGGCTGTTCAGGGGTGCGCGGCCCAGCGTTTCAGCCTTAACCCCAGCTTGAGGCCGTAGGCGAAGGAGATATAGTTGGCGGACTCCAGCAGTTCGAAAATTGGTTGGGGCAGGTCGCCATCAGGAAAGAGGGCTGCGGATTGATGGAGCAGGTCATTATACTTCGGGAAGTCCTCAAAGGCCAGCCGGCCGCTGTCCTGTTCGTTCATATATAATCACCACACTAAAAGGATAGACTCAATATACACCCTTTTAGTGTGGTTGCCAAGGGGGGCTGCTATGTTTCATAAAGACCTATACGGTCTCCGACTGAAGAAGCTGAGAACTCAGGCGGGGGAGAAACAGGCTGACCTCGCAGAGTTGTTGGGCGTCAAACCGAATCAGATTGTCGAGATGGAAAACGGCCGCAAAACAACAACCTTTGAAAAGCTGACAATCATCTGCCGGCATTACAACATATCCGCCGATTATTTACTGGGCCTCATTGATGAGCCAAGACCCTTACAGAAAGAAGGACCGCTATGAAAATTATTGTGGACGCCATGGGCGGGGACAACGCGCCCCAGGCCCCGGTCATGGGAGCCGTCCAGGCCAACAAAGCCTACGGCGTGGACATCATCCTGGTGGGCAAGAGCGAAGAAATACTGAAGGTCCTGGCCGGCAGCGGCCTGAGTGACCTGCCCTCCGGGGTAGAGGTTGCCTACGCCAGCGAGGTGGTGGAGATGTGCGACGATCCCGCCACCGCCTTTCGGAAGAAAAAGGACTCCTCCCTCACCGTGGGGCTCACCCTTCTGAAAAACGGCGCGGGAGATGCTTTTGTCTCCGCCGGCTCCACCGGTGCGCTGTTGTCCGGAGCCACCCTGGTGACCAAGCGCGTCAAGGGGATCCGCAGGGCCGCACTGGCCCCCGTGGTGCCCACGGGCGGCGGCGGGGCCGTGCTCATCGACTGCGGCGCCAACGCCGAGTGCCCCCCGGAGTACCTGCTCCAGTTCGCTTACATGGGCTCCTATTACGCGGAAAAGGTGCTGGGCCGGCCCAAGCCCAAGGTCGGGCTTTTGAACATCGGCGCGGAGCCCTCCAAGGGCACCACCCTTCAGACCACTGTGCACCCCATGCTGGAGGCCGCATCCGATGCCGGCCGCATCAACTTCGTGGGCAATGTGGAGGCCCGGGAGGCCGTGGAGGGCGCGGTGGATGTTATCGTGGCCGATGGCTACTCCGGGAACATCTTTTTAAAGACCATGGAGGGCACCGGCCTGTTCCTGGCCCGGGAGATCAAAAAGATGTTTAAAAAGAATCTGCTTACCAAACTGGCCGCGCTGCTGGTGTCCGGCGGGCTGAAGGACTTCAAAAAGCTGATGGATTCCGGCGAGGTGGGCGGGACCGCGCTGCTGGGCATCGCCAAGCCGGTAATCAAGGCCCATGGCTCTTCCGACGCCTACGCCATCCAGAACGCCATCCGTCAGGCCAGGGACTTTGCCGCTTCCGGGATTATTGAGGACATCACCAAGAACATCGACGTTATGCGCCTGGACGCACCGGTGCCTGCTGAGGAATAAGCGGCCCCGGGTGATGAAAAAAGTCCTTGCATGGTGGGGAATTTTGTTATAAAATGGGAGTACCCAAACGATGCAAGGAGGAAAACGTTATGGCAAAACCAACCTTTGACCCCCGCCCGGGGGAGGAAATGTTTGCCCAGAAGGTGGGCTGTGACTGCTGGAAAATGCCTCAGGTTGTGGGCAAGCGGCAGATTTCCGGCAAACTGTACATGACGGACCAGCGGGTGGCTTTCCTGGCTTCGGGACTGATCGGCACGGCGTCTGTCAGCTGGGAAATTGAGATGAAAGACATCGCTTCGGTGCGCACATGTACCACCCCGCCCTGCTTCCCCTTTGGTGTGGAGATCACCATGCGGGACGGCAAGGTATACCTGCTGGGCATTATGAAGCGGGACAAATATGTCACCTGGCTCAACGAGCATATTTCCTGACATGTGGAAAACGGGACGCGGCAAGCCGTTCATGGCTTCCTGCGTCCCGCTTTTTTATTTTAGATACTTTTTTAATTTGAAGGCAACCGTTTGAATATCAATGGGTTTTGCCAGGTGGTCGTTCATGCCGCACTCCAAACATTTTTGAATGTCTTCCGAAAACGCATCGGCGGTCATGGCGATGATGGGAATATCTGCATCCTCCCGCTCCAGGGCTCGGATCGCCATGGTCGCCTCATAGCCGTCCATAACGGGCATCCGCACATCCATAATAATCGCATCATAATACCCGGCAGGGGATCCTTCAAATTTTGCAACGCAAAGCTGTCCATTTTCAACCCAATCCAGATCCAGTTCAAGGACAGAAAGCAGTTCTTTTGCAACTTCCCAGTTAAGTTCATTGTCCTCCGCCAATAAAATATGTTTTCCGCGAAGTACCGGGTCAACAGCTGGTCCGGTGCTGGCAGCTGTCTCGACGGCAGCGCCGGTAAAGGATTTCAGGGCGTCAAGCAAGGTGGATTTGAACAGGGGCTTGGGAATAAACCCGGAAATTCCCGCTTCCCTGGCTTCCGCTTCTATTCCGCTCCGGTCGCAGGTCAAGAGCAGCAGCGCGGGGCTGTTTCCCTCACAGCCCGACTGGATTGCTCGGGCTGCCTCGATTCCAGACATATCTGGTAAATTGCAGCCCAAGAGAATCGCCTGGTAATCGTGGTGGTGCTGAGCGGCCTGTTCAATTGCCTGCTGAGCGCTGGCACACCACTGGGAGCGAATGCCAATTGATGTTAAGGAATGAACTGTGCTGCGGCATAGCCGCTCGTCGCCATCCACAACCAGCACATTCCAGTCAGGAAGCGGCGTATTGTTTTTCTGCTCTGCTGCCTGGGCCAGGTCAAGAACAACATGAAACTCACTGCCCTTGCCCTGTTCGCTGTGGACAGAAATGGTGCCATTCATCGCGTCTACAATGTACTTGGTAATTGCCATACCCAGCCCGGATCCCTCTGTTTTCTGTACACGGGTGCTGGTCTCTCGGCTGAAGGAGTTAAATATTTCTTTTTGATACTCTTTTGACATGCCGATTCCGGTGTCCTTCACCAGGAAATGGGTGCGGACAGAAGCAGGGGCCTCCGGGAGCGCTTCCTGATGCACAACCACTTGAACAGAGCCGTTCTCCGGAGTGAATTTGACAGCATTTCCTAGCAGATTAATCAATACCTGATTCAGCCGCACGCTGTCACAATACACGTTTTCTGAGAGAATTTCGTAGGCGGCCGCATCGAACTGTTGATGTTTGGCCTTAACCTGCGGCTGGATGATATTGACAATGCTGTCCATTACCTCGCGCAGCGACACCGGTTCCACGTTCAGCGTCATTTTACCGCTTTCGATCTTGGATATATCCAGCACATCATTGATAAGGCCGAGCAGATGCTTGCTGGACAGCGCAATTTTGTGCAAGTAGTCTTGTACCTGATCCGGATTTTGAGCATTGTCTATGGCCAAGGATGTCATGCCGATTATGGCGTTCATGGGGGTGCGTATGTCGTGGCTCATGCTGGAGAGAAATTCCTGCTTTGCCGCACTGGCTTGTTCCGCTTCTTTCCGAGCTTGTTCAGCGGCCTTCCGGGCCGCGTCCGTCTCAATGTTCATGCGCTTCAATTCCGATACCTGGTTTCTGGACAGCTTTAAATACTGATAAAATAGATAGAGAAGCATGGCGATTACCGCAAAAGAAGAGGCATAGACAATAATCAGCCAATGACTGCCCATACCTGAAATCGTATGGTCCAATCCATCGAAGGGAAGAACTGTCACCAGATGCCATTCGCAGTAAGGGAGGCTGGTACAATATAGATGACGGCGCGAGGTTTCGCTTTGCAGGATAACGGAATAATCTTCACCGGCATTCATAGCTGCTGTTAGCTGCTCAATATAGGAGGCCGCAGCCCCGTTTTGACCGTCAAAAATGCTGGAAAGCCTGTCAAAATAGTTTTCCTGGTCATCACCCTTATCTCCGACAACGTAACTGCCATCTTTTCGTATGACAAAAGAGTAGACCAGGGAGTCGTCTGAATCAAGGAAAAGGACCTGGCTCATGTATTTGGTAGAAAGCCCGACAATAATGGCAAGGCTGTCGGTTCCGTCGGACATAGGATATTTGCAGGGAACACCGAATAAAATCACACCGTCTCCACCGCCTGCGGCGGCAGACGCCGTCTTGCGTTCCCCATTCCGCAAGCTCTCTAGAAACGGCTCAGGGTGGTTGAGCTGCACAGGATCGCCATAAATCATTTCAATTTCACCATCTGGCGAGTATAGGGCAGCACACAAAAAATGCCGTGCCCTTGCACCGTATTCGATATCCTCCTTCGATCCGTAGCCGGAATTACGTTCGCCCTGAGCAATGTGCGCGATGGATTCCGCCATTGTCAGGCGGAGCTCTATAATCGTTTCGAAGTGTAAAGATACCTGCTCGTTCATTCCGGCCATGTAAGCAGTGCCGATTTCTTCAATCGCTTGTTCACTCATATTGTGAATGGATATTCCAAGGAAAGAAAATATGAAAGCAGTTAAACAAATGATTACCGCTATGCTGACTTTTAAAGAACACGGCAAAGCCTTGTTTCTCATACTTTTCCATCTCCACAGTTTGTATTATTTTGCTGCCTGGGTGCTGTGCGTTCCACAATCCTGCCGGCGCCTCAGCCGGCTCATGACCTGGAACATTTTGCGGATGTTCACTGGCTTCGCCAAATGCGCGTTCATCCCCGCATCCTTTGCCAGCGCAATGTCCTCTTCGAATGCGTTTGCTGAAAGCGCGATGACTGGCACGGCTGACGCGTCCGCCCGGCCCAGGCCGCGAATCATCCGCGTAGCCTCATATCCGCTCATAACCGGCATCATTAAATCCATCAGCACACAGTCAAAGGTTCCCGGCTTGGATGCGGCGAACGTATCTACAGCGGCCTTTCCATCGGTGGCGGTCACGACCTGCGCGCCCGCCTCTCTAAGAATGTACTCGACAATTTCACAGTTGATTTCGTTGTCTTCCACCAGAAGGACGTGCATTCCGGCGATATTGTCCTGCGCGTTCCGATCCGCTTCTGCAGGCTGTCCATTCCACGCCTTGTCAATTCGAATGGGCAAGGTGATTTGGATCACGCTGCCTTTGCCGATCTGGCTGTCTACCTCAACGGTCCCTTTCATCTGGTCTACCAGCTTTTTTACGATAGACATGCCAAGTCCAACGCCATGGTAGTTGGTTCTCGCGTCAGGATGCTCTTGTGTAAACGGCTCAAAAATGTGCTCTTTGAAGTCCTCGCCGATGCCAATTCCGGTATCTTCGATCACAAAATGACAGCTTGCGGTTCCATCCCAAAAGGCGGCCTCTGTCACCCGGACAAACACGGAGCCGTGAGGCCGGTTATATTTGAGTGCATTGTCGATTACATTCATCAGGATTTGCTTTAAGTGCAGCGGGTTTCCGATCACTCTGCTATGCCGCAGGCCGGAAGCCTCCAATTCCAAACGGATCCCCCTCTCTTCCGCCAGGGGAGAGAGAAGCGTGATGCAGTCTTCCAGTGTGGCGTGAAGATCAAACGGCTCTTCCACTTTCGCCGGCCTCCCGCTCTCCAGCTTGCTGACCTGAAGAACATCGTTTACCAAAGACAGCAGGTGCTCCGCCGACACGCGAATTTTTTTGCGGCACTCACTCTGCCGTTTTGGATCGTCCTGGCTTTTTTCCAGAATGGCCAGCATTCCCAAAATCCCGTTGATCGGCGTGCGGAGGTCGTGAGACATGTGGGAAAGGAATTCACTTTTTGCCGAATTTGCCTGCCTGACCCGCTCCAGAAGCTCCATAATGGATTGCTCCTGTTTCTTTCGCGTTACCATGGTCTCTGTGATATCCTGATGGTATCCGTTCAGGCAGGCGCCCGGTTTTTTAAAGGTCTTGTCCGGCACGCCGCCGCAGCGGACATAAATTTTCCCCAATTTTGGATGATTCCAGGGGTAGATCACCTCGGCGCGCCCGGTGTCCAATATTTCCTGCACAGCTTCTTGTACCATTTCCACATAGTCCGGCTCAATGCGTTCAAACCAGCGTTGGTAGCACTCCTGAGGTTCAATCTCATCTGGTACGCCCAGAAGAATCCGCATGGTACGGTCCGCATACATCCTTGGCTGACAGCCCTCTTCCAGTTCAATGGTCCAGATACCGGTCCTGGCTCCCTCCAGAATGTCTTCCAGGCTCTGTCGTGCTTCCAGCTTGTACTTTTCTTCCTGTTCCACCACGGCATTGATATCCCGCAGCGCAAAAATCGCGCAGTGGGA
This sequence comes from uncultured Bacillota bacterium, assembly GCA_947383275.1. Lineage (GTDB taxonomy): Bacteria > Bacillota > Clostridia > Oscillospirales > Oscillospiraceae > Lawsonibacter. The sequence continues at coordinate 17,038 of CANDCW010000030.1, read as the reverse complement.
TTGCTCTGTCTTCTCCATGGCGGAAAAATGAATTTCCAGGTGCTTCAGCCCGGAGGTGCTGCCTTTTACCTGATACCGGACGGAGAATTTTTTCTGCGTCTTAAGCTGACTGAGTACATAGCTCCTTGCGGTAACGGCGCGGAGACGCTCCTGGTCCCGGGGGACTACGTACTTGGAAATATACCGGTCCATGGCCGTCTGATAGCCTTCCTGAAAGCCAGCGGCCCAATCGATGCCTGCCTGTTCACCGCCGCGGTAGGTCTCACATTCGCCTGTGTCAAGATTTATCTGATAAATGCCAAGGTAGTCCACGCTGAGGGCGTGGAGTACATTGTAGCTGCGCTTTTGAAGCACCCGGAATAGGTTACGCCGCTTTAAGGAGGATACAATAAAATATGCCGCCGTTTGGAGCATATTTGACGCGTATTCCAGTGACTTTACGGGAGGATTATCCACGCCGTAAAATCCAATGATTTTTTTGCCGTCGTAAAGCGGAACTACCACAAGGGAATGGATGCCCTGCCGCTTTAAGTTGTCATATTGGAGAGGGTCGGTCCTGCGGATGTTTTCCAGATTTTCAATCACAATGTGCCTGCCAATTCTAAAATTCCGATACCAGCTGGCGCATACCTCTGGAGGGACATTTTGAAGGTTTTCTTTTTCCGGTTCCACCCCGCTGGCTACCCACTCGTAGGTATTGTCGTCTCCTCCAGACTCGTTCTGCTCGAATATATAGGTCCGTTCACCGCTCAGCGCCTTTCCCAAGTGTTCCAGCAGCACCCCCAGCGACTGGTCTGGGGTTTCCTCCAGCAGTGCGACACGCAGGCCCTCGTTGATTACGGCTTCCAGATTCTGAATGCTCCGCATGCCGCTGTGCCGCTCATGGGCCTTGATGTTCGGCGTATTTCCCTCAGCCTGCTCAAAAAGCTCCCCTGAATAATCCATATGCCTTGCCTCCACACGGCTGTTGTTCAGCCATAGTTACCGCAGCCACGCTGCAAAATATAGAAAAGTATGTGTCATCATACCATATGCCACCAATCACGTCAATGCAAAAGGTGGTGGGCAAAGAAACTTTACCCACCACCAGACTGTCATTCGGTTGTTTGGGGCCGGATAGCTGCCCCAAGTATTTCCCAACAGCCCTGTCCGCAGCAGGCTGTCTTTGCTGCGGGGCCGCTTGTTCCGTCAAAACTGATACAGCAGCAGGTAATGCGTCTCGTCGTCCAGCGTGCTGGCGCGGATGCTCACGGTGTGGTCATCAGCCCAGCCGATGCCGCGTTCATAGAGGTTTTCATAGCCCTCCCGGTCGAAGGCGAAGAAGATGCCTTTCTCCAGGTCGGCCACTCCAATCTGGGAGATACCCAGGCCGTCCGTTTTGGAATCCATGGAAAAGTACAGCAGCCTGTTTCCGGAGAGGTTGAACTGGAGGTTGTCATTTTGATGGAAGGTCAGACCCTCCAGAAGGGTCTGCGCTCCGGTCTTCAGGTCCACTGCCCGGGCCTGCCCGTCTTCAGAGATCAGTACACAGCGACTTCCTGACATCTCCACGCCGCTGGAGCCCTCCTCCCAGCTGCGATAGTAGGGGGCCCGGCCCAGCGTTTGAATTATACGGCCAGTTGGAATATCATAGGAATAACAGGCAACATCCTGTGCCACTCCACTCTCGTCTATGGTGCTGCTGTGGAGGATCAGGGTGTCATTGTCTGCGAAGGCGGCGGTGTAAATCTCGATGTCCGCCAACTCATCCACCTGGACCAGGGTTTTAGCGTCCAGGTCGCAGAACCAGGTCTGGGACATCCCCAGCCGGTTGTCGCACAGAATGATGGCTCGGCGCATGTTCTCCGACCAATCCCATCCGTAGGCGTACTCCAGCTTGTCCACTCCGGTGCCCGCCAGGATGTCCTCCGCCTCGCCGGTGTCCAGATGGTAGAGGAAGGGGTACTCGGTATAATCCATCTGTGTCCCTGTGGACAGGCGGAGCAGAAGCACGTCGGTGCGGCCGGGGACGAGGGAGAAGTTCCAGTCCCATGCGTGCTCCCCCTCCTCGTCCCATGTGCGGTTGTCGCCGGTGAAAAAGACCAGCTGGCCCTTGTGCAGGAACCACCAGAACTCCCCCTGGTAGTGGATATCCCGAAAGGTTATGTCAATCTGACTGGTCTGCATATCCACCTCCACCGGGATCAGCTCGCCGTCACGGGGCTCCCAGAACTTGGCGTCCAGGAGGGTTTTATAGTCGTCGCTCCAGGTCAGGTCGGTGAGCAGGCCGTTGGAGAAGCCGTAGTGGTAGCTGTCCATTTTGATGTACTGGGCCTTGACCAATGCCCCGATCTCCGCGTTGCTGATATCGGGGCCGTCCGGTTTGGCGCTGCTGCTGGGCACCTGTTCCCGCTCCTCCATGCGGAAGAAGGACAGCACCGCCGTGCGCAGCTCCGGGCTGGCCGCCAGGGCCACAGTGAACAGGCAGGCCATAGCCAGCGCCGCCGCCAGCAGGCCGTTGACCGCCCGGCGGGGGGAGAGGTAGTTCCGTTTTGTGTTTTTCTGACGCATAATACGCTCCTTTAATTTCGGGTCCGGGGCGATGCGGTCCATCCCCCGGCGGTAGTCGTTGATGTTCATATTGCGCCCTCCAATTCTAGTTTCAGCAGTTCCCGGCCCCGTTTCAGCCGCATTTTGACGGCGGATTGGCTCAGCTTCAAAATTTCGGCCACCTCCGCCACGGAGTATCCCTCGTAGTAGTAGAGGTGGATGGGAAGCTTGTACTTCTCCGGCAGGGAGAGTACCGCGCCAAGGGCCTCCAGCTCCTCGGTCGGTGCGGCGGGGAGGGCGTCCTCCAGCCCGGTTACCCGCCTGCGCCAGAAACCGCGGAGCTGGTCCCGGCACAGGTTGGCCGTCACCTGGAGGAGCCACCGCTTTTCGTGCTCCCCGTCTGCAAAGGCGGGGGCGCGGTACAGCAGGCGGAGAAAAACCTCCTGAGCCGTATCTTCCGCATCGGCGCGGCGGCCCAGGTAGACCATGGCAAGACGGAAAACCGCGCTGCTGTAGGCGCCGTAAGCCGACTCAAATTGCTGGCCGCTGATTGTTTGGTTCATCCTTTGGCCTCCTTTCACAGGTAAAACGATCCTGCGGGAAAATCGGTCACAGGGGAAGAAAAATTTTTTGATGCTCAATCTATTTTCTCACATTACGGGTAAAAAGGGAAGCGGAAATGGATTTATCTGGAAAAATAGATGTTTTGCTGCCAAGATCGTGCCAGAAATGCGGGGGGAAAGGCCGAAAATTTTTATGTTTGTGACAAATGTGTATTTGTTAAGAAAATTGAACCAAACACTTTAAAACATGTGAATTTTGAAGCGTAGTTAGGGAAAAAGGGATGAAAACGATAATTTATTCAGTAAAAGCGGACGAAAAATGAGGTAATATTTGTGCAAATGTCCATTGACGAATTGGGGATAAATCTGCTATGCTAAACACACATCCTAATGAATAGGGCGGAGGTACGCGATATGTATAGTCAGGAAGCCGTCGTAAACAACCAGGTCGGTCTCCATGCCAGACCCGCTACATTTTTCATCCAGAAGGCCAACGAGTTCAAGAGCTCCATCTGGGTGGAGAAGGAGGAGCGCAAGGTCAACGCGAAGAGCCTGCTGGGCGTTCTGTCTCTTGGCATCGTGAAGGGCACTCCTATCAAGCTGATCGCTGATGGTCCCGATGAGAAGGAAGCGGTCGAGGCTCTGTACAAGATGATCTCTTCCGATTTTTCCGAGTAAACGCCGCACAATCATCGTGAAAGGCGCCGCAACGCGGCGCCTTTTTTAATGTTCCAGAAGAGAGGAGAGATACCGTGACCTTTGACGAGCTGAGAGAAAAAGCCCACGGACTGCCGCTGAAGCCGGGTGTATACATTATGCAGGATGCCAAGAGCACGGTGATCTATGTGGGCAAAGCCAAGGCGCTGAAAAACCGGGTCAGCCAATACTTTCAGGATTCCGCCTCCCACACCGAGAAAACCCGGGCCATGGTGTCTCAAATCGACCACTTCGACGTCATCATTGCCGACAGTGAGTTCGAGGCCCTGGTGCTGGAGTGCTCTCTCATCAAGCGGCACCAGCCCCGGTACAACATTCTTCTGAAAGACAGCAAGGGCTACCCCTATGTCCGGCTGTCCAACGAGGCCTATCCCAAGTTCTCCCTGGCCTCTAGGGCAGCGGAGGACGGGGCACGCTACTTTGGCCCCTATGCCGGCCGCCACAGTACCCAGGGCATCCTGGACGCCCTGCGCACCGCCCTGCGTCTGCCCTCCTGCAATAAAAAGTTCCCCCGGGATATCGGCAAGGAACGTCCCTGCCTGAACTTCCACATGGGCAAGTGTGACGGCTACTGCCGGGGGGACGACCTGAAGGACCGCCACGACCAGGCTATTGCCCAGGCGGTGTCTCTGCTGGAGGGTCGCTTTAAGGACGTCCGGCGGGAGCTGACGGAGGAGATGGAGCGGGCGGCGGAGGAGCTGCGCTTTGAGCAGGCGGCCCAACTCCGGGACCGGCTGCGCGCCATTGAGCTGTTGGGCAAACGGCAGAAGGTGATTGCCGCCTCCCTGGCGGATACCGATGTGGCCGGGTTTTTTCGGGGGACGGCCAAGAGCTGTTTTGTGGTCCTCCACTTTGTGGACGGCGAACTGGCTGCTAAGGACTTTGACCTGCTGGAGACCCCCATGGAAGAGGAGGAGGGGGCGGTGCTGTCCTCCCTGCTGCGGGAGTTTTACGTGGGCCGCACCCGCCTGCCCAAACAAATTCTGATCCCCTGCGAGCTGCCCGACCAGGTACCCCTTACCCGGATGCTGTCCGAGCAGGTGGGATACCGGGTGGAGCTGGTCACCCCCCAGCGCGGCGCCAAGATGGACCTGATTAAACTGGCCAACCAGAACGCCGGGGAGGAGGTGGAACGGGCCACTACCCACGAGGAGCGGAGGAACAAGCTGTTGGAGGCCCTGGGGAAGATGCTCAGTCTGGAACAGCCGCCCCGGCGGATGGAGTCCTACGACATCTCCAATACGGGGGCCAGCGACATTGTGGCCTCCATGGTGGTTTACGTGGACGGCAGGCCATTGAAGCGGGACTACCGGCGCTTCAAGCTCAAGGACATGGACGGGCCCAACGACTACGCCTCCATGGAGCAGGTGCTCAGCCGCCGGTTTCGCCGGTACCTGGACGGGGACGAAAAATTTGGGGACAAACCAGATTTGCTCTTAATTGACGGTGGGCACGAGCATGTTCAAGTGGCGGCGCGGGTGCTGGAGACGCTGAACCTGTCAATTCCGGCCTACGGCATGGTGAAGGACGACCGCCACCGCACCCGGGCCCTGGTCCACCCGGACGGCCGGGAGATCGGCATCCAGTCCATCCCGGCAGTGTTCGCCCTCATCGGCCAGATCCAGGAGGAGACCCACCGGTTTGCCATTGAATACCACCGCCAGCTCCAGGCGGGGCATGTAAAAACCTCTGTTCTGGACAAAATACCCGGAGTGGGGGAGAAGCGCCGCCAGCAGCTGCTGAAGCACTTTAAGACGGTAAAGGCTATCAGGGGCGCGTCCCTGGAGCAGCTCCGGGAGGCCGTTCCACAAAATACCGCTCAGATGGTATATGATTACTTTCAATCCCAGCAGGAAAGGAAGAAGTAATATGCGAATTATTTCAGGCGAGGCCGGGGGCCGCAAATTAAGGGAGCCTAAGGGCATGGACACCCGGCCCACCACCGACAAGGTAAAGGAGTCCCTTTTTAATATCATACAGTTTGAGCTGGAGGGCCGGCGGGTGCTGGACCTCTATGCCGGAACCGGACAGCTGGGGCTGGAGGCCCTGTCCCGGGGGGCGGAGCACTGCACCTTTGTGGACCAGCGCCGGGAAGCCGCGGCCCTGGTGCGGGAAAACGTGAAGCTGTGCCGCTTTGAGGGCCGCGCCCGGGTGACCCAAGAGGAGTCGCTGTCTTTTCTGGCTGCCTGCCGGGAGAAATTTGACGTTGTCTTCCTGGATCCGCCCTACCAGAGCGGACTTTTGGAAAAATCACTGGAACAGCTGACGCGGTTTGACATTTTGCGGGAACATGGTATAATAGTCTGCGAAAGTGGAACGGAATGGTCCGTTCCCACCCTGGCGCCCCCCTATGAGGCGGGGCGGGAGTACCGGTATGGACAGATTAAGCTCACCGTCTGCCGCCGGGCCGGGAGCGTGAAACGATGAGTACAGCCATCTATCCGGGTAGCTTTGACCCGGTGACATTGGGACACCTGAACATCATCAAGCGGGCGGCCGCCTGCTTCGACAAGGTGATTGTCTGTGTTATGGTAAACTCCAAAAAGACGGGCCTGTTTGCCCCGGAGGAGCGGGTGGAGCTGCTGCGCAAGGCAACTGCCCGGTTCCCCAACGTGGAGGTGGATTTCTCCAACGAGCTGTTGGCCGCCTACGCCAAGCGGAGGCGGGCACATGTGGTGGTCAAGGGGCTGCGGGCGGTGTCCGATTTCGAGCAGGAGGTCCAGATGGCGGTCATCAACCGCAAGCTGAACCCGAAGCTGGAGACCATGTTTCTAGCCTCCAGCGAAAAGTATACCTATCTCAGCTCCACCATCGTCAAAGAGATGGCCCGATACGGGGCCAATCTGGCGGATTTCGTCCCCCGGGAGATTGTGGATGATGTGAACCGGCGCGTGAGAGAGATGGAAGGAAAGGAAGGCTGACCAAATGGCAAGCGGTGTAGAAGAACTTTTGGATATGCTGTTTGAGATGATCGACGAGGCGAAAAACGCCCCCCTGTCCAGCGACAAGTGCGTTATTGAGCGGGACCGGGCCTTGGACCTGATCGACGACATCCGGGGTCAGTTCCCCATGGAGCTGACCGAGGCCCGGAAGATGATGGCCCGCCGGGCGGAGATGGAGGCGGAATCCAAGCGGAAAGCGGAGTCCATCGTCCGGTCGGCGGAGGAGCGGGCCAAGCAGATGCTGGCCAGCGACGCCCTGGCCCTCCAGGCCAAGCAGCGGGCCAACGATATGATCCGTCAGGCCGAGGAGCGCAGCCGTGCCTTGAAGCGTTCGGCCTATGAGTACTGTGAGGACGCGATGCGCCGCACAGAGGAGGCTGTGGCCGAGGCATACGACGAGATCAAGCAGTCCCGGTCCCGGTTCAGGGCGGCCGCGGCCGCCAGCGCCAATTCTACCCCGGGTGTGGCCGCGCCGGGCGCCCGGAGCGCGTATGACGCGGACAAGAACTGATGGAAAAGCAGCCAATGAAAAGCCAGGCCCGCCTAAAGAGGCGCGGCCTGGCCTTTATACGTTTACACATGCCTGTGCCCCTGACGGGGCGCCGGCCTGCGCTGAATGCCCAGCTGGGAGGCGTAAGGGGCCGCCTCCGCCCAAGGGGCCAGGAAGGTGTGGACGCCCAGCTTGCGGGCCACCTCTACCTTCCGCTGCAAGGTGTCCCCATCGTCAAAGAGGACGAAGTGCGCCCCGTGGTCCCGGCTCATATAAGTGAAGTACCGGGCGCACAGGTCCCCAGAGAAAAACACCGAGGGGGACAGCCGGTCCATCAGCTCCTTTAACCCCTGTTCGGTGAGGGGCTGGCCGCTGCCGGTGGGGGAGGGGAGATAGAAATCCTCCCGCCGCAGTTCCAGGGCGAGTACCACCCGGCTCTCGCCAAAGCGCTCCAGGGCCTCTTCCAGACGCTGGCGGAGGGAGCCTCCAGACAGGGCGGATGGGATCATCACCCGGGCGTGGGGGGCGTGAGGGGCGTAACGCCCGGTGACGTACAGCGTCCAGCCCCGGCGGGCGAATTGCTCATCCAGATAGCCGGCGATCTGTTCCAGTGGGGGCAGGCGGTTTTCAAAGTCCAGCACGGCTCCGGAGAAGCTCCGGGCCTGACATTCCCGCAATACCTCCTGGCACAGCGGGCCGGTGGGGCCCAGGCCGTCGAAATCCCGGTCGTCGATGACCATCAGCCCGCTTTTTGGGATGGTGCTGTCCGCCCGGAACAGGTGCGGTCCGGGACCCAGGCGGTAGGCCAGGTGGGCGGGGATGACCTGCCAGCCCCGCAGGGCGGGCAGCTGTCGGGGCGGCAGCGTGATGATAAAGGCGTCCTGTGGCATAGGATACCCCCCTTGTCCGAATTTTCATCTTATGATATACTACACGGTATGAAATTGGACGGGAGGATAGAACCATGTCCTTATCACTCATACCCCGGGGGGTATACCCCTCGGTGGCGGATATTTCTCCCCGGGCGTTGGCGGACAGGGGGATCCGGCTGGTGCTGGCCGACCTGGACAACACCTTGGCTCCCTACAAGTCGGTCGCGCCCTCAGAGGCAGCGGCAGCCTGGAAGAAGGAGCTGGAGGCATGCGGCATCCAGCTGTTCCTGCTGTCCAACAGCCGCAAGCCCGGACGGGCCCGGCAGTTTGCCGAACAGCTGAACATTCCGTATCAGGGCCGCTCGGGCAAGCCGAAAAAGGCGGGCTACCTCAGGGCGATGGAGTGTATGGGCGTGGGGCCCCGGGAGACCGTTATGGTGGGGGACCAGATTTTTACCGATACCCTGGGCGCCAATAATGCCGGAGTGGTCCCCCTGCTGGTGGAGCCCATCCGCCTTGCGGGCAATCCGGGGCGATATCTCCGTTACGCCATCGAGACCCCGTTCCGCCTTCTGGGGAAAAGGAGGGCGTTTGTGTGAGCGCGAAATTTGGCCCGGCGGGAAATTCGGATAGCTTTTCCAAGGCCCACAAGTCCTCCCTGGCCGCGCCCAAGTGGATTGCGGATTTCGGCCTGGACTGTTATGAGTACCAGTGCGGCAAGGGCGTCCACGTGGGAGAGGAAACCGCCCGCAAGGTGGGGGAGAACACCCGGGCAGCGGGAATTTCCCTGTCTCTCCACGCCCCTTACTTTATCAATTTGGCCAACCCGGACCAGACATCCCTGGAAAAGACCATTGGCTATATCATCGCTGGTTGTCAGGTGGCGGACTGGATGGGGGCGGGCCGGGTGGTTATCCACTCCGGGGCGCTGATGAAGCGTACCCGGCGGGAGGCGCTGGACATTGCCAGGAAATCTCTGGCCCAAGTCGTTGCCGTCTGCGACAGCCTGGGATTTGGGCATATTGCCCTCTGCCCGGAGACCATGGGAAAAATCAACCAGCTCGGCGATCTGGACGAGGTGCTGCAGCTGTGCACTCTGGACGAACGGCTGGTCCCCTGCATCGATTTTGGGCACCTCTACGCCCGCTCGCTTGGCGCGGACGATGGTCTGGAAGCCTGCGTCCGGATGTTGGACCGGGTGGGGGAGGTCTTGGGCGCTGAAAGGGCCGCAAACTTCCACAGCCACTTTTCCCACATCGAGTTTACCCCGAAGGGCGGGGAGAAGTGCCACCGCACCTTTGCCGATGATGGCGGCTACGGCCCCAGCTGGGCTCCGCTGGCCGCTGAGATTGCCCGCCGGGGTTGGTCTCCCACCTTTATCTGCGAGTCCGCCGGCACCCAGGCGGAGGACGCATTAGCCATGAAGAAAATTTATCAGGAGTGTCTGTTATGAATCATATTGACAAAATTGCCGCCCTTCTGCCGGAATACGGACTGGATGCCATGCTCATCACCAGCGAGTCCGGGGAGTGCTACGCCCTGGGCTTTCATGGGGAAGGGCTGCTGCTGATTACCCGGGACGGAGCCCAATATTCCACCGATGGGCGTTACATTGAGGCGGCGCAAGAGCAGATTGAAGGGGCGGAGGTCCTCCGGGCCACCCCGGAAAAGAGCCACATGGACCTTGCCAAAGAATACATTGAGGCCCGCAAGCTGCACAACATCGGCTTTGAGAGCGGAACCATGACGGTGGACAGCCACCGAAGATATACACAGGAGCTGCCCGGCATCCTCACCCCCGCGCAGGAGCTGCTGGACGCCCTCCGGGCCTCTAAGGACGGGGGAGAGCTTGCCCTCATGCGCCGGGCTCAGGAGATCACTGATGAGGCGTTTCGGGCCGTCCTGAACTTTATCCGCCCCGGAATGACGGAGCGGGAGATCGCCGCCCGGCTGGTATACGAGTTAATGAGCCGGGGCGGGGACAAGGTCTCCTTTGACCCTATTGTGGCCGCAGGGACCAACGGCTCCCGGCCTCACGCCGTCCCTGGCGACCAGGTGGTGGATGCCGGCATGTTTATCACCATGGATTTCGGCTGCAAGGTGGGGGGCTACTGTTCTGACATGACCCGCACCGTGGCGCTGGGCCAGCCCACCGGGGAGATGGAAGATGTGTACAATGCGGTCCTGGACGCCCAGAAAGCGGGCATTAACGCCGCCCGGGCGGGGGTCACCGGCAGGGAAATTGACGCCGCCGCCCGCCACGTCCTTGAGGAGGCCGGTTTGGGCCAATACTTCTCCCACAGCTTCGGCCATTCCCTGGGGGTGGATATCCACGAGTCTCCCAATGCCAGCTCCAAAGAGACCCGCCCCATGCCTGTGGGGGCCGTCATCTCCGCTGAGCCGGGCGTTTATCTTCCCGGCCGCTTCGGCGTGCGCATTGAAGATGTGCTGATCCTCAGTGAGACCGGCTGCGAGGACATTACCCGCTCGCCTAAAAATTTAATTGTACTGTGATATGGGGGGACGCGGCTTGGAAAAAGATGAGACCTGCTGCTTCACCGGGCACCGTCCTGATAAGCTGCCCTGGGGGGAGGGGGAACAGGACCCCCGGTGTATGCGCCTGAAGCAGCGCATAGCTCAGGAGGTGGAGGAGGCTTATGCGGGGGGGAACCGCCACTTTATCTGCGGTATGGCCCGGGGATGCGACCTATACTTTGCCGAGGCGGTTTTGGCGCTGCGGGAGCGGTATGGGGATGTTAAGCTGGAGTGCGCCCGGCCCTGCGAGGCCCAGGCGGACCGCTGGCCCGCCAGAGAGCAGGAGCGGTATAGGGCGATTTTGGACCGGTGCAACTACGAGACGTTGGTCCAGCACAGCTATGATCGTTTCTGCATGATTCGCCGCAACCGCTATATGGTGGACCGCTCCGGCAGCATCATTGCCGTGTATAACGGGGTGCCCAAGGGGGGCACTTATCAGACCCTGCTCTATGCCATGCAAAAGAAGCTGGCCATCCGTACCCTGAATCTGGAGGATTTTTGCCAATGAATACCCTGATGCACATCTGCTGCGCCCCCTGTGCCAACCAGCCCATTGCCCAATTGCGGGAGGAGGGGATCTCTGTTACCGGGTTTTGGTTCAACCCCAACATCCACCCCTACACGGAGTACCAGGCCCGGAAGCGCACGCTGGAGGACTACGCCAGGGAGATCGGCATGAAGCTGGTCATCGGCGGGACCTACGACCTGCGGCCCTTTATTACCGCCGTGGCGGGAGACATCGACGGCCGGTGCGCCTATTGCTATCGGGTGCGGATGGAGGCTGCGGCAAAGTACGCCGCTGAGAACGGCTTTGACAGCTTTACAACATCCCTGCTGATTTCGCCCTACCAGAATCATGAAGCCATTGCCGCAGCTGCCCGGGAGATGGGGGAGAAGTATGGGGTGGAGTTCCTCTACCGGGACTTCAGGCCCCTGTTTCAGGAGGGGCAGCGGTTTGCCCGGGAGCGCGGCTTTTACATGCAGAAGTACTGCGGCTGCATCTTTAGTGAGGAGGACCGGTATATGGCGGCCAAGCGGAAGAAAAAGGCGGCGGCGGTTGGGTAAGGGAAAAAAATCCCGCCCCTGGGGGCGGGATTTTTACTTTACAGCATGTTGATGAAGAAGGTGATGGTAATGCTGTTAATGAAGTCGGCGAACATGCTGCCCACAATTGGGACCAGAATGTAGGCTTTCACGGAGGGGACAAAGCGGTCGGTGAGCGCCTGCATGTTGGCCATAGCGTTGGGGGTGGCGCCCATGCCGAAGCCGCATGTGCCTGCGGACAAAATGGCGGCGTCGTAATTGCGGCCCATGACGTTGAAGACGACAAAGTAGGAGAAGATGAACATCAAAACCACCTGAACCACCAGCAGAAGGACCAGAGGCACGGCAAGGGCGGCCAGCTGCCACAGCTTCAGGGTAATCATGGCAATGCCCAGGAACAGGGACAGGCAGATGCTGCCGATGTCGTCAATAGCGGACATGGGAACCTCGAATTTACCGGTAAACTCGCCGGTGTTGCGCAAAATGGCGGCTACGATCATAGCGCCGATGTACACGGGGAAGGTCATGCCCGTTTTAGACAGCAGCCAGGACACAATGGTTCCCACGCCCATGGCGATGGCCAGCTGGTAGGCTGCGGAGGCGTAGCCCTTGGAGGCGGCGGAGCCGCCCTGCTCCTCGGTGCGGGTGGGGAGGGCTTCTTCCACGGGGACGGCGGTTTTCAGCAGGTCATGCTTGATAATCAGCCGGCGGCCCAGGGGCCCGCCCATGAGGGAGCCGCCGATCAGGCCGAAGGTTGCCGCTGCGGTGCACAGTGTTTTGGCGCCCTCCAGGCCCAGGCCCTCCAGCGTGGGGCCGAAAGCGCCGGCAGTGCCGTGCCCGCCCACCATGGGGATGGAGCCGGTGCACATGCCCAGCAGGGCATCCACGCCCAGCACCTGAGAGAAGCCTACAGCCGCGATATTCTGAAGGACAATCAGCGCGGTGACGCACACTAGGAAGATGAGCAGGCTGACGCCGCCGCTTTTGAGTACCTTTAGGTTGGCCTGGAAGCCTACAGAGGTAAAGAACATGACCATGCACACGTCTTTCAGCGTTTCGTTAAAGGTCAGTTCCATCACGCCGGTGGAGTAGAGGATGCAGGACAAAATAGCGAAGAGCAATCCGCCCACCACAGGGGAGGGGACGCAGAAGGTCTCCAGCAGCTTGATCCGTTTCTTCAGGAAGCTTCCGATGAAAAGGACCACCACGGCCACGGCCAGGGTCTGATACATATCCAGCGAGACCTGGAAGCTTCGGATTTTCTGCGCCGGGGCCTGTGCCTCCACAGAAACTCCCTGCTCCTCGTAGTAGACCGAGGCCCCAAAGTGGAAGGAGATGGGTACGCCCTGAACGGCACTGTCTGGGGTCAGGGCGGCGTTTACGGTGACAGCGCCCTGAATCTCTTCATTGTGCTGGAAAAGGGCGTCTGTGATCTGCTTGACGATGGCGGCGTCCAGAGAGTCGGAGGCCACCAGGACCGCCCGCACCCCCAGAGTGACCACGTCCTCCGTCTGCCCGGCGTAGGTGCCGGCCGGGATGAGGCACATGGCGTAGCAGTTGTAGAGGCCCATCAGCTGATCGATGGTCCGCCGGTCGGGGGAGATCAGCCGGATGTCCATTTTCTCAGCCAGCTCAGCCACCGCGTTGGTGGGCGCACCCGCCGTGCAGAAGAAGGCGTCCAGATCGCCCCGTTCCATGGCGGCGGCGGATTCGGCAAAGGCCAAGCGGCTGACCTTCAGCTTATCCATGGTCAGGCCGTTGGCCCGGAGGATGTGTTCCGCATTTCGGGTGACGCCGGAGTCCTCCGCACCGATGGAGACCCGTTTCCCTGCCAGATCGTTTATGGAGGTGATGCCGGACTCCTTGGTCACCACAATCTGGCACGCCTCGGTGTATAAGCCGGCCACCGCGCTGTATCCGGACAGAATCCTGCCCTCAAAGCTGCCCTCGCCGACGGCGGCGTACTGAAGGGTGTCGCTTTGGACAACAGCCAGGTCAGCCATGCCGCCCTCCAGCAGGAGGAGGTTGGCCTCGGAGCCGGTGGTTTCTTTTACTGATACATTCCGCCCGGTTGCCTCAGTGAGTATGGGGGCAAGCGCGCTGCCGTAGGTGTAGTAGACTCCGCCGGTGCCGCCGGTACCGATGCGGAGCTCGTCCGTGCTGCCGCTGCAGCCGCTCAGGCAGGACAGCAGCAGGCAGGACAGCAGCAGGGCGGAGCAAATCCGTCGTAGTTTCATAATTTCATGTCTCCTTCTTCTTTTAGATGTTCCAGCCGGTTTGTTTCCCTCCTTTGGTGCCCTGATTTCCGTGCGAAGGACCCGGTGCCCTGGGCGCGGACGGCGCTGGCTCTTCTTTCTCCACTGCTGATTGTAACATATGGCGAAAAGAAAGTACAGAGGTTTTCTATATTTGGCGTATTTGACGGCTGAAAAAAGCGCACCCAGGCAGGGTGCGCTGAATGGTTCCGTTTGTTGCGCGATGAGGCTTATTCGGCGTAAGGTTTGGCAGTTTCAATGTACATGCCGCGTTCGGCGGTCCAGCCCACATAGAAGTCCAGGGCCTTGCCCAGGTCGCGGAGCTTGAAGTAGTTGCTGCCCTCAATCTTATAGACCTCAGCCTCGACCTTCTCACCATTGACGTAGATGGCGTCGTTGCTGGGCTCGGCGGTCCGGTCACCGGCAGAGGCCGCGCCGGCCAGGTCGGTGTCCAGCTTTTCGTAGCCCTCGCCGGTGGTGGCGGTGACGGAGTTCAAAGCGCCGTCATAGCCCACGGAGAACTGCTTTTCGGTGCCGTTGAGCAGAGCGGCCACGTCGCGGATCTTGAAATAGTTGCTGCCGCCAATTTTGAACACAGTGGGGTCCGCAGGCGTGTCGTTGACGGACAGCTTGTCGTTGGTAGGCGTGGCGGTGGAGGGCTGAACAGGAGTGACGGGCTTCTCAGCGGTCTGAGCGGCCACGTCGGCGCGGACATAGTCCACCAGCTCCAGGGCCAGCTTGTGGGCTTTCTCAGACATCCGGGCGTGGTATTCGTTAACGGCAGTCCGGGCGGCGGAGTTGGCAGTGGCAGGCAGGGTGGCGTTCAGCTTCTCGAACTCACTGTAGATTTCCTGTTGGAGGACGGCGAACTGAGCCACAACATATTCTACGGCCTCCTGGCTGACGGCAGGACCGTCGTTTCCGGCGTAGAGGATATAGTTGGACAGGCCGTCGAAGGTCCAGTAGAAGGACTTCTCCCAGCCCTCGGGGAGGACGGTGTAGCCCTCCAGGAGGCCCTCACGGTTGGGGGCGCGGTAGTACAAGCCGGCGGAGGGCTTGTCCGCTACATTCTTCCGGGCCTCGCCCACAGAGGCGCCGTAGCCCGCATAGAGGCTGTCCATCAGCATGGGGTAGGTGGGGATGAACACGTTGTAAGCGCCGTGGCTCATGGAGGTCCACTCTACGGTGCCCAGCTCCAGGGATTTGGAGGAGTCGATCTGGAAGAACGCAGTGTCGGTGTTGCCGGTGTTGGCGATGCCGTCAATCTTGTAGTAGTTGACCACATCGTCGGGGGTGAACTTGCGGTCGGGGGTGATGTTGGTGTAGGGGGCGACAACCTTGCCGTCCTTTACGTTGGAGATGGTAAAGAGCTCGCTGTTGCTCAGCAGATTGTTTTCCACATAGTTGTAGCTGCCGTTGACAAAGTTCAGGCCCTTGGACAGGCGGTCGCGGCTGCTGGCAGCCAGGCGGGCATAGGAATCCCGGAAGTTAATGGTGTTCTCTTCCTCACTGCCCACATAGGTGCCGGCCTGCTTGGCCACCTCGATAAGGCGGTCGGAGGCTACCACGTTCTCGGTGTCGTCCAGGTCGATCAATCCGATGACAGAGATGTTGGGTTCCAGGAACATGATGCTGTCGGGCAGCTTCACGGCCAGATACTGGGTGCCGGAGCAGTTCTCAATGTACCAGATTTCATTCTGATCGGCCACGAACAGGCCAGAGGCATAGTAACAGCCGTACTCGTCATAGATTTTTGTCAGCAGGTCCAGGGCCTCGCGGGCAGTGGCGGCCTCGGACAGCAGGACGGTGGGAATATCGCTCTCCTCAATCCCCACCTTGCCGTTCACCTTGGTCTGGCGCAGGGGATCCACGCCCTCTCCGTTAACCTTCCCGTTGCCGGACAGGCTCTCAGTGGCGCTGACGGTCAGGCCCTTCTCATTGGTGCCGGACTCGGTATAGGAGAAGTGGCCGGCTTTGCCGCATTCGGGGCAGGTGCCGTTGAAGTTGACATCGGCGGTGAAAGCCATGAAGCGGTAGCTGTCGTGAGTCCAGGTCCACTCAAAGGCGCCGTACTCCTCACAGCCCATGTACTTCTCGCCGGCCTTATACTGGCCTGCGGGGCTGATAAAAGCCAGCTTGGAGGCGCTGTTGACATAGTCCTCGCTGCGGGCCACGATGGGGTTGCCGTCCGCAGTCAGTCCGCCGCCCACGAACAGGGTGGTGCAGGCCATACTGCCCATAGTGGACAGGAGAGACAGTGCAGTGGCTGTGGCGAGAACGGAGAACAGCTTTTTCAGGGATTTTGCTCTCATTTCACATTGCTCCTTTCCATAATGCAATCTGCGCGGGAAAGCAGATTGGTAACATTATACCACAACCTGAACAGATTTGAAATAACTGACCGGAAAATATTTTATCAATAAGCCGACGTTCTTTCGCGCATTAGCAGGGCGTGTGCCGCGTATCGATCAGGCGTGTGTATCAAATCCGCGGTGCAGCTGGCCGGCATATTTGTCGATTTGGTCCAGCAGCTCCCCCCGCTGGCTGAGCATATCGCTCATGTCTACCGCTCCGTAGCCCAGGATGCCGGAATTGCGCAGGCGCTCCGCCTGTTCCGGTGTGGGCGGTTTGGACAGGTCGATCACATCGAGATTTGGCGTCTGTTTTGGCGCTGCTTTCACTTGGGGCCCCGCGGGAACGCGGACCGCGGACTGTGTGCGGGTGGGAGAATTGATTGCCATATCAAACATAGTGGTGGCCTCCAGCTTATAATCTTCTGCATAAAATATCGGAAGATTTTCCCGGAAATTAAGGGGATGTATAAAAAAGGACGCTCCGTCAGGAGCGTCCTCAAAGCATTGGATCAGGCCAGGGCCTTCTTGGCAGTGTCGGTGAGCTGCGTGAAAGCGGCCTTGTCATTGACGGCCATCTCAGCCAGCATCTTGCGGTTGATGATGATCCCGGCCTTCTTCAGGCCGTTCATAAAGGTGGAGTAGTTCATTCCGTTCATCTTGCAGCCGGCGTTGATGCGGGTAATCCACAGCTGGCGGAAGTCGCGCTTTTTCAGCTTGCGGCCGGTGTAGGCGTA
>CANDCW010000029.1 GCA_947383275.1 uncultured Bacillota bacterium | reverse complement strand
AACATTTCATCAGACATCAGCTCCAGCTGCTCGGCCTTATGGTAGCGGTCGGCAATGGTGCTGCTGGCCGCCGCTCCCTTGGCCTGCCCGCTGAAGCACAGCTTCAACAGAACCGGCGTCAGAACCGCGCAGCCTACCACAGTAATGACGATAGGCGTCATCATGGCCTGGCTGAGCACTCCCATAGACAGCCCCCGGTTGGCCACAATCAGGGCCACCTCTCCCCGGCAGGCCATACCGGCGCCTATCTGGAGACTTTCTGCCCCGTCAAAGCCACACAGCCTGGCGCCCAGACCGCAGCCAGTCACTTTCGACAAAATCGCCACGGCCAGCAGCAGCAGAGAGAACGCAATCAGACTTCCGTTCAACTGGGGCAGTTCTACCTTGATTCCAATCCCCGCGAAAAATACCGGAGTCAGCAGCAGATAGCTCAGGGGTTCAAATTTCGAGCGGATGTAGTCGGCCTTGGGGGTGCAAGCTACCACCAAGCCGGCGGCAAAGGCGCCAATGATATCGGCCACGCCGAAAAATTCCTCCGCACAGTAGGCCAGCAGCAGACAGAGCACAAAGGCAAAGACCGGATAGCGCCGGAGGTTCTTCTGATGGGCGTGCGCGATCATCTGGCGAAACAGCCAGATACCTCCACAGGCGGCAACAATGGCAAAGGCAAAAAACAGGACGATCTTCAGCAGTACCAGCAGCAGACCGCTTCCGCCTCCCGCCATGCTGGATACCACCGTCAGGGCAACCAGGCCCAGCACATCATCAATGAGGGCGGCGGCCAAGATCGTACTGCCGACGTGGGTATCCAAGCGTCCTAACTCCTTGAGAGTCTCCACGGTGATACTCACAGAAGTGGCGGTCAGTACAGTACCTAGGAAGATGTTTTCCAGTAGGGTGTTATCCGGCAGCCAGCCCAGCCTCCCCGCCATCCAGCCAAAGCCCGTACCCATAAGCATGGGCACCAGCACGCCGCACAGCGCTACCAGAAAGCCCGCTTTTCCGGCGCTCCGCAGCTCCCGCAGATCGGTGCCCATTCCGGCAGTAAAAAGAATTACGATCACACCCAGTTCGCTGAGCTGGGAAAGAAATGCGGTTTCCGACAAAATATTCAGCGCTGCGGGCCCCAGAATCAGCCCGGCCAGCAGTGCGCCCACCACCCGCGGCATTTGAAATTTTCCCGTAGCGATTCCCAACACCTTGGTACTCAATAAAATCAACGCCAGATCCAACAAATAGTGATAGGACATAAGCGGTTCCTCCTTAAACACATAGAATCAATGCAAGGCTATCATAGCTTCTTTCTTCAAATTTACAAGAGACGATTTGTATAAAAACAACTTTCCAGGGCTGTAAAAATTTTACTTGCTATAACAGCACAAAATAGCCGCTCTTAATCGAGCGGCTGTTTTGCTGCCGTATTATGAAGCGACGGCGGCGAAACCATGTTCCAGGTCGGCGATGATGTCGTCGATGTGCTCCGTGCCGATGGACAGGCGGATGGTGTTGGGGCGTATGCCCTGGTCCAGCAGCTCCTCGGGGGAGAGCTGGGAGTGGGTAGTGGTGGCGGGGTGGATGACCAGGGACTTCACATCCGCCACGTTGGCCAGCAGGGAGAAGATCTCCAAACTGTCGATGAACTTATGGGCCTCTTTCTGCCCGCCCTTAATCTCAAAGGTGAAGATGGACGCGCCCCCGTTGGGAAAGTACTTCTCATACAAGACGTGATCCGGGTGGTTCGGCAGAGAGGGGTGGTTGACCTTCTCCACCTGGGGATGGTTCGCTAGGAACTCCACTACCTTTTTGGTGTTTTCGGCGTGGCGCTCCAGCCGCAGGGACAGGGTTTCCACCCCCTGGAGGAGCAAGAAGGCGTTGAAGGGGGAAATGGTGGCCCCGGTGTCCCGGAGGAGGATGGCCCGGATGTAGGTGACGAAAGCGGCGGGACCGGCAGCATCCACAAAACTGACCCCGTGATAGCTGGGGTTGGCCTCGGCGATGGGCTTATACTTCCCGCTGGCCTTCCAGTCAAACTTGCCGCTGTCCACGATAATACCGCCCAGGGTGGTGCCGTGGCCGCCGATAAATTTGGTGGCGGAATGAACCACGATGTCCGCCCCGTGCTCGATGGGACGGATGAGATAGGGCGTGCCGAAGGTGTTGTCGATGACCAAGGGAAGACTGTGGGCGTGGGCGATTTCCGCAATGGCGTCGATGTCGGGAATGTCGCTGTTGGGGTTGCCCAGGGTCTCCAGATAGATGGCCTTGGTATTGGGCTGGATGGCGGCGACGATAGCCTCCAGGTCATGGGCATCCACAAATGTGGTTTCTACCCCGAACTGGGGCAGGGTGTGGGCCAGCAGGTTGTAGCTGCCGCCATAGATGGTCTTCTGGGCCACGATATGATCGCCAGCCTGGGCCAATGCCTGAATGGTATAGGTAATTGCTGCCGCGCCGGAGGCCAGCGCCAGCGCCGCAACGCCTCCCTCCAGGGCGGCAAGCCGCTTTTCCAGCACGTCCTGGGTGGAATTGGTCAGCCGGCCATAAATGTTCCCGGCGTCCGCCAAACCGAACCGGGCGGCGGCGTGGGCAGAGTTGCGAAACACATAGGAAGTGGTCTGGTAGATGGGCACCGCCCGGGCGTCAGTGGCGGGGTCGGGCTGCTCCTGGCCGACGTGGAGCTGAAGGGTCTCAAATTTATAATTGCTCATGATGATACCTCTTTTTTAAATTTTTATGGGCATAAAGAAATCCGGGACAGCTGCTGATGCTCCCGGACTGCGTATAGCCAAAAAGAGGTCCACTCAGTAAACAGTTCAAGTGAACGAGGGCGCACCGAAACGCCCGGCTATCTCGACAGTCCAGGAGTACAACATTCGTCCACAGCGGAAATTGCTGCGCAGAAGCTTCTGAAAATAGGCGTTCATTCCCGGTCACCCTCCTTATGTCAGTATAACCAACAATCTTACTTGGTTTATTGGAATTATAGCATGAGAGATACGCCATGTCAATAGCCATTTTTTAAATTTTTTCACAGGCGGGACAGCGCCGCTGCGGCAATGTCCGCCAGAAGACCGGCGGTCGGAGCCAAAGCGGCTTCCTCCGCCGCAAAGCGGGTATTGTGAATCGGATACCGGCCTCCAACGCCCACATGGAACAGCGCGCCGGGGATCTGTTGTTGGTAGCAGGCAAAGTCCTCCCCGCCCATGTTGGCTTTCTGCGGAACCGCTTGAAAGCCCGCTTTCTCTGCGGTCTGCCGGATCAGCTCTGCCAGGGCCGTGTCATTATTGCTGGCCGGGCATCCGGGCAGCCACTGAAAATCAACCTGATATCCCTCTGCCTCCAAGGAGTTGACCTGCCGCTCCATGGCATCCAACACAGTCTGCCGGACTTCCGGAGCAAAGCTGCGAACTGTACCCTCCAGCTCCACGCTGCCAGGGATGACGTTCCAAGTGCTTCCGGACGTGAACCTAGTCACGCTGACCACGGCGGCGTCCAGTGGGCTACCTCCTCCGCCGGCTGAAACAGCAGCACCACTGTGCCGGGCAGCGCTTGTCTCCGCCGTGCCAGCAGTTCCGCCGCGCCAAGCAGGGCGACGGTGTGAAAGTCGTGACCGCAGGCGTGCATCCGCCCCGGCATCTGCGAAGCATAGGGCAGACCGTTCTCCTCCGTGATGGGCAGGGCGTCAATATCCGCCCGAAGGGCAATCACCGGTCCGTGAGGATCGCCGGTGATCTTCGCTAAAGCCCCGGTGGGCAGCCCCAGGTCCAGCAGCTCTACACCTGCTAGGCCCGACAGAATCTCCTTGATGTGTTTCGAGGTTTCAAATTCCTCAAAAGCCAGTTCCGGATGCCGGTGGAACCACTCAAATTCCTGCTCAATGGAGAGGTCCTATATTCCGGGTGACGGCGTCATAACGCTCTCCTCCTCTTCTGCGCGGCGATCATCTCCAGAAAATAGCGGTGTACTCGCGGGTCATCATTCAGTTCCGGGTGAAAGGCGGTCACCAGTTGGTTTTCCTGCCGGGCCGCCACAATCTTTCCGTCCACACTGGCTAGAGCTTGGACTCTGCCGGAGACGGACGCGATATAGGGTGCGCGAATAAAGGTCATGGGAACGCTGCCAATCTCCCAAAAGTCCGATTCCGTGTAAAAGCTACCCAGCTGCCGCCCGTAGGCGTTGCGTTTTACCGCAATATCCATCGTGGCCAAGCAGGGGACGCCGCCATCCACCTCTTTCGCCAGGAGAATGAGTCCCGCGCAGGTGCCAAAGACGGGAAGTCCCGCCTGAATCCGTTCCCTCAGGGGCTGGAACAGCTCCAAATCCCGCAGTAGCTTTCCCATAACGGTACTCTCACCGCCGGGGAGAATTAAACCATCAAAGGGACATTCCAGATCCCGGAACTGGCGAATCTCAAAGTGCTCCGCCCCAGCCGATCCAGCATGGCGGCGTGCTCCGCGAAAGCCCCCTGGAGGGCCAAAACGGCAACGGTCATCTTACTTCCCCCGTTTCGCCATCAGCAGGGCAATCTCGCTCTCATTGATGCCCACCATGGCCTCGCCCAAGTCCTCGGACAGTTCTGCCTCCCGCAAATTCTGTACCCGGCGGATTTCGGCGTTCATGGCCCGCATATGACGTACCGCCTGCACGACATCGCCCGTGCCCGGTTCGCCCTTGGTGCAGATCATGGACGCTCCCTCGGCGATTCGGCGCAGGCCCCCGCACCCTCGGCAATCTTGGCCTGCTCCGGAGTGGTAACGTCCATGATGACCCCGCCCTTGAAATTTCATAGGTTCAGTCCGCAAACAGCGGGTTGGAGAGGTAACGGCCGCCGGTGTCCTCCCAGATCTCCGGGCCGGTGGTGGCTTTGTGGGCGGCGGGGTTGAAATACTCCAGTTTGGCCAGGATGCGGGCTTTCAGGCCTCCTGGTTTTCAATGTGGGTCAGCTCCAGCAACGGGGTCTTGCCGATCAGCTGATCGGCAGATGTATAAATATTACTCATGATGTGATTCCTCCTACATAGATGTTATTGATTAGCTTCAACCGGAACAGGACAATTGAATCAGTAACATCGGAAGTATGATGGATAGCCCATTTTTATACCAACTTTTCAAGTGGGTTTATGTGGATTATATTCCGCTGCCCTTCCTTTGTCAATAGGGTTTTAAAAAATTTAAGATTGATTTCCTATTTACCATGTTATATAATAGGTTAATTCGCTGGTGGAGGTGTATTATGCTTATTTCTACAAAAGGGAGATATGCGCTGCGGGTCATGACCGATCTTGCGGAACATCCGACAGAAGGCTATGTTCCGTTAAAAGGAATTGCCCAGCGGCAGGAAATTTCAGAGAAATATTTGGAAGCCATCATCAAGATTCTGGTGAAGTCCAGGCTGCTTGCCGGCGTCCGGGGGAAAGGAGGCGGCTATAAGCTGACCCGCGCCCCGGAGCAATATACCGTTGGGGAAATTCTTCGGTTGACAGAGGACTCTCTGGCCCCCGTTGCCTGCCTGGAGGCGGATGCCGAGGTCTGCCCCAGAGCAGCGGAGTGCCGCACACTGCCTGTTTGGAGGGGCTTGGATAAGGTAATCAACGAATATCTGGACGGTATCACCGTGGCTGATTTGACCCAACAGGGTGACACCGGGAACGATTATGTAATATAAGCGCTGGAATATGTATTAAGGCCGCTGGCTTCCGCGATTTTGCGGAGGCCGGCGGTCTTATTGGCCTTCTCCCAGGGTAAGGCCCAGGACGGCACCCAGGGCTACAAACACAATCAGTATCAGGGGTTCCCGATAAGACGCACTTTTTTGCCATGACGGATGCGCTCTGTTCAAATCATGTATTCCACAGTCTTTTCTTCTGTCAGCTTTGTGTTCTCATTGAACAGCAGAACGGCCTCCCGTTCTTTCAAAGGAGGCAAAGCATAGATACCATCTCCCTCAAAATATCGGATGGGCACGACGCGGTTATACTCTGCTGGGTGATCCACGTCCATTCGCAAGGCTGGATCAGCGAAAGGCTCCGTCCGGTAATATGGGTCAAACAGGTAAACCATATCCCCCCGCACAGCCGTCAGCAGAACGTAATACCAGCCCTCGAAGTCCACCCGGATTACAGCGGCCCCCTTGCGGCGCAGGGCATCCAAAAGGCGGCTGTTCTGGGAAAAGTTCACATCCTGCCCAGAGAGGTATTGGCTGGAAATCGCTAAGTGTCCCGCCTGGCCGAAGCCGCTCAGCCAGTTACTGAGAAACATCATAGCCATGCAGGAGGTGCCGCATTTCCCGCAGGCCCCGTCTGGGCCGAAACAGTCCAGACAGTACTGCATGACGCTCCGGATAATCTCCGGCGGAATCTTATCTCGGCAGAAGAGATAGCTGACAGCGTTAAGCATCGACGTAGGGCCGCAGTCATATTCTGTCATCTGATAGCGCAGGGGATTGTCCACCTAATATTCCTCCCTTCATGAAATCCATGTCAGCGAGCTTGAAATATCGCTGCGGACTGTATAACCGCCCACACCCCCGATGCCGAATACGGCTACCTTGGCCCAGCGCAGACAATTCATGCCATCTTCTCCGAAGATAAGCTGTGTTCTGGAAAACTGATTCAGCATGGCGGTGCTGCTCCTTTGTTTTCTACAATATTTATTGCTCATCGGAAATCGGGACAGTCTCATCGTGGTCCAGCTTGACGTATTCAAAGCGATGTGGAATGCCGGTATAGACCCGCTCCCCTTGGCGGTACGCCAGTACCGTATTCAGAGGAGCCTCCGTCCAATGGTCCTGGGTCAAGGGCGTGGTGGAGACCACCAGAGTCCCCGGTTCCTGCCGGAGATATAGGCTTTTTCGGTGATTGCAGTGGACATAGAGCAGTTCTCCGTCATAGATTAGAAGATTGACTTTATTCCCGGGGACAACGGCACGGACAGCCTCGTCCACAATGGAAAAGCGCGCTTTCGGAGAAAGCGGTGTCTGCCTTACCGCCTGCCTGGCGTTGATTTGGTCCACCAGATAGTATAGGATTCGCTCGCTGTCCGTGGAACCCTTCTGTCTGGACTTGTAAGGCTCCAGTTCCGCACTCTCGAAAATCGTTCCATTGTGGATTAGCGTCCAGAGACGGTGTCTGCTCCATGAACTCTATGACCTCAGCTATGAGGAACCATTCAAAATTATTTCGCTGAGACAGGAGATTTAGCGCCCGTGAGAAAACGGTTCGAAGAACGCGACTTCGTTGGCTATCGTGACGAGAACGGCGTTCTTATGTTGCCGAAGGAATGTGATGATGGAGAAGAGATGACTAAGACGCACACCACATCCAATACTGGAAAGAATCAGGACTGACCAAGTTTACCAGCATACTATTTCTGTGGCCTGATAAAGTAATGCATTACAAATTGCCGCCGCCACACCGCTGCCACCTTTTCGCCCCATGGCGAGTATGGTGGGGATACCCTTTGCCTGACAGATTGCCAAAGCCGCTTTTTTGCTCTCTACTACATTGACAAACCCCACTGGCACACCGATCACCAGAGCGGGCCGTATCCCCTCCTCAATCAGTTCCGCAATGCGCAGCAGCGCCGTGGGCGCATTCCCGATGGCAAAAACAGCGTTGGGAAACTGCTCTGTCGCCTTCTCCATTGCTGCCACAGCCCGGGTGGTGTCTTGTTCTTTTGCCGTCCGGGCCACGTCCTCATCCGCCATAAAACAGCAGACCTGCCCGCCCAGCTTTGCCAGGGCGGGCTTGCTGATTCCGGCCTTTGCCATGTTGGTATCTGTAATGATGGTCGTTCCGTCGGCCAAAGCCTTTATGCCCGATTTTACTGCGTCCGAGGTAAAGCAGAGATTTTCAGCAAAATCAAAATCCGCCGTGGTGTGGATAACCCGCCTGACCACGGCGGCGTGCTCCGCCGGCAGGACGATCCCTCGCTCCTCCAGCTCCCGGGCAATGATGGACATGCTGGCCCGCTCAATGTCCTCCGGAAGGATATGCGTCATCAGAACTTCCCCCTCTCGTACCGCTCCATGGCTCGGTAAATAGCGGGCAGGTCCAGACTGTCCCGCACCGCGTCCGCCAGCAGGTCAAACTGCTCCTCCTGATAGTCCCGGCGGTCCCGGGGACAGAAGTCCACCGGGGGCAGGCCCTTCTGTTTCAGCAGGCGGCGGGCCAGCTTTTCTATCTCCGTCCCGCTGTCAAACATCCCCGGCGCGTGAATTTTCAGCACCGGGATCTGTCCCCGGACGGCCCCCTCCAGGCCGCTCTCCCTCAGCCACATCGTGTCCCTTTCCTCGTCGGCGGTCTGGGGGAGGATCACCAAATCGGGATTGCCCAGCTCTGTGACCCGCTCCACATACCGTACCCCCAGGGCCGGGTGGTGCTCCAGAGGGGCAAGGTCGGTAAAGTTGGCGATGTGAGGCAGGTGGACCACCGCGATGTCGATGGGGGCGGTGTGGGACTTTTGCTCCAGGCGGGGGGACAGGCTGTCCTCGTCGTCGATGTCCACCCGGAGATAGGGTACTACCCCCAGCACCGGCACGCCGGTGAGCGCCTCCAGCTGCCCCAGGCCGGGGCGCAGGAGGGACACGTCCCCCCGGAATTTGTTGATGACCGTGCCCACGATCCGGGCCCGCTCCCCCTCATCCAGCAGGGCCACCGTGCCGTAGAGCTGGGCGAACACCCCGCCCCGGTCGATGTCCCCCGCCAGCAGCACCGGGGTGTCCACCAGCTCCGCCAGCCCCATGTTGACAAAGCAGTCCCCCTGTCTCAGGTTGATCTCCGCCGGGCTCCCGGCCCCCTCAATGACGATGATGTCCCGCTCCGCCGCCAGACTGCGGTAGGCGGCCAGCACCTCCGGGGTCAGGGTGGGCTTCAGCCTAAAATAGTCCGCCGCCTGATAGTACCCCCGGGGCCGGCCGCTGACAATGAGCTGGCTGCCCGTGTCGCTGGAGGGCTTGAGGAGGACGGGGTTCATCCGCACGTCGGGCTCCAGCCCCGCCGCCTCCGCCTGGACTGCCTGGGCCCGGCTCATCTCCAGGCCCTCCAAGGTAATATAGCTGTTCAGGGCCATGTTCTGCCCCTTGAAGGGGGCGGTTTTATAGCCGTCCTGCCGGAAGATCCGGCACAGGGCGGTGACCAGCAGGCTCTTGCCCACATTGGACATGGTGCCCTGGACCATGATGCACTTCGCCATTTACAGCACCTCTCTCATGGCCCCCAGAAGGGCCTGATTTTCTTCCCCCGACCGCACCGCCGCCCGGTACCAGCCGGGGCCCAGACCGTGGTAGTTGGAGCAGTCCCGGAGCAGGATGCCCCGCTCCCGCAGCTTTTGCCCCAGGTTCGGCATCGGGGAGAGAAACAGCAGATAGTTGGCCTCCCCCGGACAGACCTTGCACCCCAGCGCCGCCAGCCCCGCCGCCAGACGGGGGCGCTCCTGTTGGATGAGCCGCCGCAACTGGGACAGATAGCCGTCCTCCTTCAGCGCCGCCAGCCCCGCTGCCTGGGCCGGTCCGGACACCGCCCAGGGCGGGCCGCTTTGCCGCATCCGCTCCAACAACTCCCCGTCCCGGCACAGGGCGTACCCAAGCCGCAGGCCGGCCATGCCGTAACTCTTGGTAAAGGCCCGCAGAATCAGCAGATTGGAAGAGCGAGAAAGCAGATTCAGCAGGGAGTGTTCGGCTGGGTCGTCCAGCAGATCGTTGAAGCACTCATCCACCACTAGCAGGGTACCCTGAGCAGCGCACCGCTCCAGGATTTTGACCAACAGCCGCCGGTCCGTGGTCCGCCCGGTGGGGTTGTTGGGCTCGCAGAGGAACATCATGTCCAGGCCGGGGGCAACTGCCGTCAAAATATCCCCCGACACAGCGTAATTATTTTCATGGCGGAGCGGGAAGCGGCTTACGGAGCAGCCGCACAGGGTCAAAGCGTTCTCATATTCGGAAAAAGTGGGAGCTGTCACCAGCGCGGACTTGGGCTGCTTTGCCAGCGCCAGCCGGTAAATCAAGTCGGAGGCCCCGTTCCCGCACAAAATCCAGTTCGCCGGGACACCATGCCGCTCCGACAGCTTTTCCCGCAGTTCCCGGCACAGGGGGTCCGGGTAGCGGTCCGCTCTGCCCAGCGCCTTGACAGCGGCCCGCTGTACTCCCTCTGGAACTCCCAGCGGGCTGACGTTGGCAGAGAAGTCCAGGAGGAGGAGGGAGTACTCCCGCTCATACCCCGCCCAGTCCCCGCCGTGGCTCAGCTCCATAGAAACATCCCCCTTGCCAACACCAGCAGCGCCAAACATAAAAGACTCCCCGCATACAGCATCCGGACGGCCCGGCGGATGTCCGCCGGTTCGATTTCCCGCAGGGGGTCTCCGATGGTAGGTTTTTCATGCAGCTCCCCAAAGTAGAAGGCCGGCCCGCCCAGCCGCACCCCCAGCGCCCCGGCCATGGCGGACTCCGTCTGGGCGGAGTTGGGGCTGGCATGGTTGTGCCGGTCCCGCCGCCAGATCCGCCAGGCCCGGTCAGCACTCTCCCCGGTCAATGCCGCCGCCAGAATCAGCAACAGGGCGGACAGACGGGAGGGAATAAAATTCACTGCATCGTCCAATTTCGCCGCCGCCCGCCCGAAGTGCAGATAGCGGTTATTTTTATAGCCCACCATGCTGTCCATGGTGTTGATTGCCTTATAGCACAGGGCCAGAGGCGCGCCGCCCAGAAATATATACAGCATGGGGGCGACTACACCATCGGAGAAATTCTCCGCCACCGTCTCCACAGCGGCTCGTACCACTCCTTCGGCGGACAGGCGCCCCGTGTCCCGCCCCACGATGCGGCCCACCGCCTGGCGGGCCTCCTCCAGTGTCCCGGAGACCAGCGCCCAATGGACACGCTTCGCCTCATCCCCCAGTCCTTTGACCGCCAGACACTGCCAGCACCAGACCGTCTCCAGGGCAAACTTCAGGGCCGGGTGGATCAGCCCGCACAGCCACAGCGCCAAGATAGACAGAGCCAGCGTCCCCAATGGTAGCATCGCCGCCAAGACGGCCCCGCCCAGCAGCTCGCTGGGGAGGGTTTTCCGCAGAAACCCCTCCAGTTTTGTGATGCACCGGCCCATGAACACCACCGGATGGGGCATCCAGGCCGGGTCGCCCAGCAGCAGGTCCAGACAGAAGCCGCCCAGTGCGACACAAAGAATCTCCATCTCAGAAACGCACCTCACCAATTAAAGTGGGCCCGTCCAGCATAAACCCGCCGCCGCAGGGGGCGTGCCAGTGGAAATAGTCCCAATGGGGCCGGGCATAGCGGTCCAGAATCGCCATCTGGACGCCGCCGTGGGCCACGACCACCAGCCGCGGCCTTTTGATCTCCAGCAGAGGCGCGAAAGCGTCCCACACCCGCTCCGAAAACTCCGCCAGATTTTCCCCGCCGGGACAGCGGCCCCTGCATCCGCCCTCCACCCAGGCGCGGTAGGCCGGGCCGTCCGCCATCTCGGCGGCAGTACGGCCCTCGAAAGCGCCGAAGTCCATCTCCCGAAAGTCCGGGATCACCGCCTGTCTGGCCTCCGGGAACAGGATGGCGGCGGTCTCCCGCGCCCGGGAGAGGGGGGACACATAGACCGTCGCCGGAGAAAAATCTGCCTGTCTCAGCGCCGCACGGCCTGCTCCGGAGAGGGGGATGTCTATAAGGCCCTGATATCGGCGCTCCTCATTGTAAACGGTGGCCCCATGGCGGATCAGGTAGATCAGCATGGCAGTTCACCCTTCAGCATCTGGGGCAGGCCGCAGTACACCCGGACCACTGTGTCCGCATAACCGGCCAGCAGGCAGGCCAACCGTCCCGCCGCCTCCCGGGCCGCCCGCTCTCCCGGGTCAACGGGCACCACGCCCCCGCCCACCTCGGTGGCGATGACAATTTTCTTTTGGGACAGTTCCTCCGCCAGGGCGGACAAATCAGGGGCCTCTACAGCCAAATTCTGCACATCCCAGACGGCTTTTTGGGCAAATTCCTCCTGAGACAGCCCCAGAGCCTGACGGATATACTCCCGTTTTCCCGCGAACAGCGGGCCGGTGACAAAAATCATAGCAAGACCTCCACATACTGCGCCATACAGACCGTTCCCAGCATCCACAGCTCGGCGGTCTGTAAAAACCACCCGGCCAAATCCCCGGACAACCCTCCGAACTGCTTAACCGCCATTCTGCGGTAAAACCCGAACGCTCCAAGGACCACCAAAATCGCTGTTATCCCTTCCAGTCCCCGCAGGCATATCCCTACTGCCAGCAAAAATGCCAGCAAGGACAGAAAAGTTTTCAGTTTTTTTCTGTCCGCTGCCGCCGCGAAGGTATGGGCCAGGCCGGTATCCTTCGCTAGGGGGAAAGATACAACCGCTAGCCCGGACAGGGTTCGGGACAGGGAGAACATCAGCAGAAACAGCGGCCCATCCCACCGGGGCAGTGCGGCCCAGAGGGCAAAATCCGCCAGGAAAAATCCGCAAAGATGGATAGCGGCGAAAGCTCCCAGCCGGGGGTCCTGCAAAATCTCCCGTTTTTTCTCCGGCGGGGCGTGGCTGGACAGGGCGTCCCAGGCGTCGGCGTAGCCGTCCAGGTGGATGCCCCCGGTGATCAGTACCGGCAGCAGGGTCAGCCCTGCTCCGCGCATAAGATCGGGCAGGGCCAGCCATCCGCACAGAAGGACCCAGCCCCAGCAGGTCCCGCCGATGACTATCCCCACCAGCGGGAAGGCAGCCAGCAGCCAGCGGGTGTTTTTCTCCGTCCACGCCACACAGGGGGCGGGCAGGGCAGAGAACATGGAAAAGGATACCGCAATTGTCTCAAAAACTGTCCTCATGGCGCTCCCTTCCAGAAGTGGGGCAGACCGCAGACTACCTCCACCACCCTGTCCGCCTGAGCGGCCAGAGTGCGGTTGATATGGGCCAGCTCCCGCAGATAGAACAGGGTGCTTTCGTCGTAATCCGCCCCGCCGGAGCACACCTCATTGGTCACCACGGTCAGGTGGCGGCACCGGGACAGCAGGGTGTCGGTCCCGTATAAAACCGCATTTGTCCCGCCGCCATTCAGCTCGTACAGCTCATTGGCCAACAGGTTGCCTACACACTCCAGGAGGACGTTGGCCCCCGTCGGGACGGGGGTACCGGACAGGTCCGTGTACCGCTCCACCGTCTCAAAGCCCTTGCCCGCCCGCTGAAGGCGGTGCTTTTCGATGCGGGTCAAACATTCCCCGTCGGAGGGCCGCATGGTCGCCAGATAGACCTTCTGTCCGGAGAGGGACAGGGTGTGGGCCTCGGCGTATTCGCTCTTTCCGCTGGCCGCGCCGCCAATCACAAGAGTGAACATGATTTCCTCCTAATTCTGTGGAATGTAGGGCTCCATCCCCATTCTGTCGAAGGTATGGCCGCTGTGATAGACTGCCAGGGCAATGTCCAGTAGGGGCAGGGCCGCCACTGCGCCGCTGCCCTCGCCCAGGCGCATTCCGGCGGTAATCAAAGGCTTCAGGCCCAGCTCGTCCAGCACCAGCCGCCCCGCCGGTTCGGCGGAGACGTGGCTGGCCAGCATGGCCCGCCCGGCCTCCGGGTTCAGCCGGATGGCGCACAGGGCGGCAACCGCACTAATGAAGCCGTCCATCAGGATAGGGATTCGGCACTCCGCCCCGCCCAGGAACACCCCGCACAGCCCGGCCAGGTCCAGCCCGCCCACCTTGGACAGCACATCGATGGGATTGGCGGGGTCGGGCCGATTCACCTGAATGGCCCGTTCGACGGCGGTGATCTTCCGAGCAAGGCCCGCATCGGACAGCCCTGCGCCCCGGCCGGTCACCTCAGCGGGCGTACGGCCCAGCAGGACACTGGCTACTGCGCTGGAGGTGGTAGTGTTGCCGATGCCCATCTCACCGGTGGCCAGGATGTCCGCCCCCGCCGCCTTTTGCTCCCGGACCAGCTCCACCCCCGTCTCAATGGCCCGGATACACTCCGCCCGGCTCATGGTGGGGCCCTGGGTAATGTCCGCCGTGCCGTTGCGCACCCGCCGGTCCAGCACACCGGCCCCGCCGTGGAAGTCCAGAATACCCATGTCCACCGGGACGACCCGGCAGTTGGCCACCCGGGCCATGTGGCAGACAGTGCTCTCCCCGGCCCCCAGGGCCCGGGCCACGGCGGTGGTGACCGAGCTGTCCGACTGGGTCACTCCCCGGGCCACCACGCCGTTGTCGGCGCACA
This sequence comes from uncultured Bacillota bacterium, assembly GCA_947383275.1. Classification (GTDB taxonomy): domain Bacteria; phylum Bacillota; class Clostridia; order Oscillospirales; family Oscillospiraceae; genus Lawsonibacter. The sequence continues at coordinate 14,027 of CANDCW010000029.1, read as the reverse complement.
GCACCAGCAGGGCGCGGTTGTTCAGACGCACGTCCGCATTGTCCGTCAGTGCGGCGATTTTGACGACCGCGTCCTCCAGCAGACCCAGGCTCCCCAGGGGCTTTGCCAGGCTGTCCCATCGCTTTCTCGCCTCATCCATGCTCTCTCCTCCATCGAACGGCTCCCGTCACAAACCGCTCCGCCAGGGGCAGCGCCCCGCCGAAGTGGAGGTGCGGGAAGCCGGCGTACATTGTCTCTGACAGCACCGTCCCGGGAACAGTGCTGTCCCAGTAGTGGAACTCGTGGACGGGGACGGATTCCCCCACCTGGAGGAGTAGACTGTTCTGTTCGGCGGTCAGAGTTTTGTATCCGAACCGCTGGAGGTGATTCGTCCTATACCCAGCCCCGGGCAGAGCGCCCGCCATGGGCCAGATTTTACCCTGTTTGTCCTCCAGCGTCTCTTGTAAGTACAAAAACCCGCCGCACTCCGCCACGGTGGGCAGTTCCGCCGCCACCGCCCGGCGGACGCTCTCCCGCATGGACACGTTTTCACTCAGTTGACGGGCATACAACTCCGGATAGCCCCCCGGCAGATAGAGACCGTCCGCCCCCTGGGGGAGACACGGGCCTCGGAGAGGACTGAAAAATACCAGCTCCGCGCCGTTTTCCCGCAGTAGGTCCAGGTTGTCCTGGTAGCGGAAGCAGAACGCTTCGTCCTGAGCCACCGCAATTTTACACCGGGCGGGCGGCAGAACGGACGAGCACTCTTTTTCTGAGGCTTCTCCGGCCAGTGCCAGCAGCGCGTCGATGTCCACGGTCTGCTCCATCTGTTGGGCAATAGCGCTGAAGCGGGCGGTCAGATCTTCAATTTCCCCAGCGGTGAGCAGCCCCAGGTGGCGGCTGTCCAGAACGGCCTCATCCATGGGCGGCAAGTATCCGATAACGGGCAAACCGGTCTCTCGCTCCAGGATGGGCTTGAGATGAGCATAGAGGGAGGGTTTACAGTCGTTGAGCAACAGGCCCGCGATATGGCTGGGGGTGCGGAAGCTCTGCATCCCCCGGACCTGGGCCGCCAGGGTCAGGCTGGACCCCTTGGGCCGCAGGACCAGCACAGCGGGGATATCCGTCGCTTTCGCTACCGCCCAGGCGCTGGCTCGATCCGTCCCTTTTACACCGTCGTAAAAGCCCATGGCTCCCTCAATCAATGCCAGCTCCGCAGTTTGGCGGCCCAGCGTCTGGCGGACGCCGGCCTCCCCTTGTAAAAACAGATCCAGGTTCCGGCTGGGTACCCCCAGTATTTGGCTGTGAAACATGGGGTCGATGTAGTCCGGGCCGCACTTGAAGGACTGGACAGACAATCCCCGTTCTTTCAGCGCCGCCAGCAGGCCACAGGTAAATACCGTCTTGCCGCTGCCGCTGTTCATGGCGGAGAGCATCAGACGTCCCATGACAGCGCCCCCGTAATGAGAAACACCGGATTCTGGGCCGTCAGCAAGTGGAGTTCTCCCGCCGGTTTGGTCCGGCTGGCAGCAATCTGGGTGACCTCCGGATCCCTCAGCTCCCCCATGGCGGCGTGGAGGGTCTCCAGAGAAATGGCGGACACGCACACACGGCCCCCCGGATTTTTCCTTCCCGCTGCCGCCAAAATTTCGGGCAGCTTTCCGCCGCTGCCGCCCACGAAAACCACGTCCGGAGCGGGAAGGTCCTCCAACACCTGGGGCGCGGTTCCCTCCACCGTGCGGAGCTTCCAGGCCCCAAATTTCTCCCGGTTGGCCCGGATGAGGGCGCAGGTGGCGCTGTCCCGCTCTACCGCCCACACCGCCCGGGCCTGGAGGGCCAGCTCCACGCTGACACTCCCCGTCCCAGCGCCGACGTCCCAGCAGATATCCTTGGGGCCCACCGCCAGCTTGGACAGAATCACCGCCCGCACCTCCTGCTTGGTCATAGGGACACCCTCCCCCCGGACAAACTCCCCGTCCGGGATGCCATACGTCCGCTGCGGGAGGGCAGGGGCGGCTTCACAGAGCAGAACATTGAGGGGGGCGAAGGTCCGCTCCGTACATTGAGAGGCCGTCATTTGGGAGACAGCTTCCCCATCAAAGCCCAGGCTTTCGCCTACGGTGACGGACAGCTCCCCCAGCCCCGCCTGTGTCAGCTCCCGGCACAGCTGGGCTGGGCCGTCTGGCCCTCCGGTGAGGAAAAAGGCGGGCTTCCCCCGGCACACCGCCGCCACCGGGTCGCAATCTGCCCCGTGGGCGGAGCACAGGGTCCAGTCCTGCCAGGGCCGGCCAAGCCTTGCCGCCAGAAACTGCACGCTGGACAGGCCGGGCTTGACTTCTGTCTCGATGCCTCGCTCTGCCAGCAGGGGGAACAGCGTCCGGGCCCCGGAGTAAAAGCCGGTGTCGCCGCTGTAAAATACGGCGCAGTGCTCGCAGTTGGAGTCCAACAGCAGACGCAAAATGTCCTCCGCTTTGGTGGCCGCGTCCTTCTGTCCGGAAACTCCCTCCAGCAGGCGGGCGGCCCCCACTACATAGTCCGCCTGAACCTCTGGGACGGGGCCGCAGCCTGTTCCAACCAGCGTCACTTTCATCTCAAACACTCCTTAATTTTCTCCAAAATCGTTTCAAGACTTTCCCCTTCGTCCGGGGGACGCTCCACCAGCAGCGTTTGAGCGCCCACAGCCCGAGCGGCGGACAGCTTTTCCCCCAAACCCCCGGCCCGCCCGCTGTCCTTGGTCACCAGCCAAGCAATTTGATACTGCTCCAGCATGGCCTCATTCAGTTTTTGGGAAAAGGGGCCCTGGAGGGCCAGGGTGTGGCTGTGGGGGAGGCCCAGCCTTTCACAGGCGGACAGCCCCTCGTGGGTGGGCAGAACCCGGACATACAGTCGGTTTTTGTCCAGCGTCCCAAAGGCGGGCAGTTCCTTGGCCCCGGTAGCCAGCAGGACATTCCCCGGCCTGTCCGCCAAAAATTCTGCCGCCGCCCGGCAGCTTGAGACAGGAATCGTCCCCTCCGTCCGGCTGGCTGGGCGCAGGAGGCGGAGCAGAGGCGTTCCCATGCTCTCACAGGCCGCCCGGATCGTGGCGGTGGCCAGCTTCGCATAGGGGTGGGTAGCGTCCACGCACAGGTCAAAGCCGGGGAGAAGGGCCTCCATTCTGGGCCGGTCTAGCCGCCCGGTCAGCACCCGGACACCATCTAAACCGGCTAATTCCTCCGCACCCAGCTCTGTGGCCACGCTGACGGTCACTTCCGCCCCCAGCTCCCCAGCCCGCTGGGCCAAAATGCGGCCCTCGGTGGTGCCGCCGAAAATCAGCAGTTTCATGGCCGGTAACCTCTGGGCGTCACCATCCAGCCGTTGATGGCACCGGTGGCGCTGTTGCCGATGAAAACGGTGGTAAACATGTCCAGCCGCTCTTCCCGAAGCTGCGCCAGGGTGAGGATTTTTCGCTCCTGCCCCGCCCGCCCGATGTTCCGTACCCAGCCGCAGACCGTCTCGGGACTTTTATATCTCAGAAGAATGTCACAGGCCCATTTCAAATGGTCCGCCCGCTTTTTGGAAGTAGGGTTGTAGAGGCAGATTGCAAAATCGCCCTGGGCGGCGCACTCCAGCCGCTTTTCGATGGCCTCCCAAGGGGTGAGCAGGTCGGACAGGGAAACGACGCAGAAGTCGTGGCCCAAGGGCGCGCCCAGCAGGGCGGCTCCGGACAGAGCCGCCGTCACGCCTGGGACGATCTCCGCATCCACCTCCGGGAACCCGAGGACCAGCTCCAACAGGGGGCTGGCCATTCCGTAGACGCCGGGGTCGCCGCTGCACAGCAGGGCCACCGTCCGGCCTGACCGGGCAGTTTCCAGCGCCCAGCGGCAGCGCTCCAGTTCCTGCCGCATGGGGGTGGTATAGATTTCCTTATCTGGATACAGCTCCCTGACCAGCTCCAAATACACCGTGTAGCCGCACAGCACATCCGCTTGATCCATAGCCGCCCGGGCCTGGGGGGTAATCCCGTCCTCTCCACCCGGGCCGATGCCCACCACATAAACCTTATTCATCCTGCCACCTCCAATCCGGGGTAAAGGGCTTTGCGGCCACCGCCATGGTGACTCCGCCCATCGCCCGCTTTTTCAAGCACAGCGTCCCGCTGCTGCCCAGCACCGCCGCCCGCTCGCAGACATTGTCCACGCCGGTGACCTGTTCCACAAACTCCGACGCTGAAAATTCACCTGTGACCGCTCCCAGTTGAGCGGCGGAGAAGGTCTCCAGCTCCAGCCCATAGGCACTGCAAAAGTTCAGCAGTCCGGGCTCATTTCGCTTCAGGTCAATAGTACACACCTTGCAAAAGGAGGCCGGATGAACTGGCAGGGCAGCAAAAGCCTTCTCCAGCGCCTCTTGACTTGTTCCCCGCTTGCAGCCTACTCCCAGCACGGCGATTTTGGGCATCAGCCGCAGGGACACCCCCTTCGAGGGGGCGCCCGCAATGGGCCAAGGAGAACAAACTTCTACGCGTCTCCCTGCCAGCAGGGCTCCGGACACCTTTTTAATTCCTTCCGGATTCAAAATGGCGCAGTTTTGCTTCTTGGCCCACTGGTCCACAGCGAACAGGCCATGGAGATCGGTGGCGGTGGTAATGACCGGGATGGCCCCGCAGACTGCGGCAATCTTCCCGGCCAGCTCATTGGCCCCGCCCAGGTGCCCACTGAGGAGAGGAATGGCAAACCGCTCCATCTCATCCACCACAACCACGGCAGGGTCTGTGGTTTTGCTCCTTACATAAGGAGCGACAGCCCGGACGGCAATGCCCGCCGCCCCTACAAAAATCAAGGCGTTCCCCAGCTGAAAATGTTCCTGCGTCCAGCCGTCCAGTGTCCAGCCCTGATTACAGCGGACAGCCTGACCGTCCAGCGCCTGGGCCAGCCGCTCCGCCAGGGATTGACCCTGTTCGGTGAAAGAAATCAGGTGAATCACGGCTGTCCCTCCCGAAAGCCGGTGGTAAAGGTTGGGTCGTAGAGCTTGCTGCGCTGGTAGTCTCCATTCAGAAAGTCCCCCACCAGCACCAGGGCGGTTTTGCTGATCTGATGCTCCCGCCCCGCCTGGGCCAGGGTCCCAACAGTACAGCGCACCGCCTTTTCCTCCGGCCAGGTGGCCTTATACACCAGCGCCGCCGGGGTGTCCAGAGTGTAAGCTCCTTGTAAAAGCTCCGCTTGCAGCTCCTCCAGCATTCCCGCCGACAGAAAAATGACCATACTGGCTCCGTGGGTGGCCAGGGCGGCGATAGATTCCCCTTCCGGCACCTCCGTCCGCCCGGTCATGCGGGTGAGAATTACGCTCTGGCTGACGCTGGGGAGGGTGTACTCCGCCCCCAGCGCCGCCGCCGCCCCGCAGAAGGAGGACACGCCGGGGGTGACGTCGTAGGGGATGCCCAGCTTGTCCAGAGCGTCCATCTGCTCCCGGATGGCCCCGTATAGGCAGGGGTCCCCGGTGTGGAGGCGGACGATGTTCTCCTCCGTCTGCATAGCCTCCAATATCTGCTCCAGGGTCATTTGGGCGCTGTTATAAATGGAGCTGTCCGCCCCGCACAGCTCCAGCAGGGCGGGATTCACCAGACTACCGGCGTAGATTACCACGTCCGCCTGTCTGAGCAGCTCCGCCCCCCGGAGGGTGATCAGGTCCGGGGCTCCCGGCCCCGCCCCTACAAAGTGGACCATCTGTCCATCAGCTCCTTTGCCTGAGAAGTCTGGCCCAGCAGGCCGTATTGGTTGGAAAATACCACCGCTCCCACGAAAAATGCCCCGGAGGCCCGGCGGTCCAGGTGGTTCTGAATGGCGGACAGCAAACTGTCCAGCACCGCCTCCCGCAGATCGGCCCCGTCCAGGACCGCGATATAGGCGTCGGAGGTGGGACAGTCCATCAGGGCCCGGCAAGTCTCCGGCCCGGCCCCGCAGAGGGCGGCGTGGGCACAGAACAGCTCCCCACGGCAGTCAGCGGTACGGCTGTGGGTGTTCATCATGCCTCCGGCCAGCTTGACCAGTTTTCCTATGTGCCCCACCAGCAGGACGCCCTGAAATTGTTCAGCGGCGCAGGTGTCCAGCGCATCCCCAATGAAGTTGGAGCACTTCACCACCGGTACGCCCCAGCGGTCCATCCCCTGGGCGCGGAGGAAATCCAGGCCATAGTTCCCCGGGGTCAGGATGACATTTTTGTGCCCCTGAGCGGCCTTCTGCCTGATCTCCAGTGCGATGGTGTCAATCAGGGCCTGGGTGCTCATGGGCTCCACAATGCCGGAGGTACCCAAAATGGAGATGCCGCCCTCGATCCCCAGCTGGGGGTTGAAGGTTTTTTTGGCGGCCTCCGCCCCGCCGGGGACGTGGACGGTCACCCGAAAGCCCCCCTCACAACCCAGCTCGTCGGCCACGGTCAGGACCTCCTGCTCGATCATCCGCCGGGGGACCCGGTTGATGGCCGCCGAGCCTACGCTCTGGTCCAGGCCTGGCTTTGTCACCCGGCCTACCCCCGCGCCTCCCTCAATGGATACACCTGGGGCGTTCTGCCGCTCCACCTGGGCAGTAATGAGCAGGCCATGGGTGGCGTCCACGTCGTCCCCGCCGTCCTTCCGGACGGAGCAGAAAGCGGAATCGCCCTCCATATGGCAATCTTCTAATGGCGCCTCAATTTTTGCCCCTTTGGGAGTGGTCAGCGAGGCGGAGGCGGGGACGGTTCTGGTGAGCAGCAGCCGCACAGCCCCCTGGGCGGCCAGGGCGGCGCAGGTCCCGGTTGTGCGCCCGCACCGCAGACGCTTCCCGCCCCGAAGGACAAATAAATCCTCGCTGTCCGCCTGAATATCGAACAATTTCCGGATGTAGTCCCCCGTAAAAATCTCCTCCGGCGGGCCAATGCGCTCAATTATCCCGTTGTGGACGCAGACCACAATGTCGGAAATTTTCTCCGCCAGCTCCAGCTCGTGAAGGGACAGCAGCACTGCCAGCTTTCGCCTTTGGGCCAGCTTTTTCAGGACGGACAGCAGCTCCAGTTTGTAGCGGATGTCCAGAAAGGTGGTGGGCTCGTCCAATACGATCACCTCCGGCTCCTGGCACAGGGCCCGGGCCAGCAGCACCCGCTGCCGCTGGCCGTCGCTGATTTGGGAAAAATCCAGAGAGGCCAGCTCCTCCCCATGGACCAAAGCCAAGGCCTCCCGGACTTTTTCCCGGTCTGTCTCTATCAGCAGGCCCAGCCGCCCGGTGTAGGGGTAGCGGCCCATGGCCACCACGTCCCAACAGGTCATCAGTTCCGGTCGCACACGATCGGTCATGAGGACGGCCAGCTTTCGGGCCCGCTCCAGCGGGGACAGGGCAGATTTACCATCCAGAAAGACCGTCCCCTGGAGAGAAGCGAGCTGGCCGGTAATCGTTTTTAGAATGGTGGACTTCCCCGAGCCATTGGGGCCGATGAGGGTCATGATCTGCCCCGGCCGGAGATGGAGGCAGATATTTTCAATCAGGGGCTTTCCGCCGTAGCCCACCGACAGGTTTTCCGTCCTAATCATGCTCCCGCCTCCTCCCGGCCAGCATGGCAATCACCACCGGTGCGCCCAGCAGGGCGGTCACCGAGCTGATGCTCATCTCCCGGGGGGCAAAGGCTGTCCGGGCAATAAGGTCGCAGAACAGACAGAAGGCTCCACCCCCCAGGAAACAGGCGGGAATCATCAGAATGGGTTTGGCCGTCCCAAAAAGCCGCTTCATCAGGTGGGGGACGGCGATACCTACAAAGGAGACCGGCCCGGCGAAAGCGGTGACGCAGGCGGACAGCAGACTGGACAGCAAAATCAGCTCCACCCGGAACCGCCGGATGTTCACCCCCATGCTCCGGGCGTAGACCTCTCCCAGCTGGTAGGCCCCGATGGGCTTGGACAGCAGAAAGATCAGAACCAGCGCCGCCCCGGTCACCAGGGCGATCACCCCCACGCTGTCCCAGTAGATGCCGGAAAAGCTGCCCATGGACCAGTTGTGGAGGTTGACGATGTTGCTGTCCTCGGCAAAAGCCACCACAAAGTCAGTGATGGCGGAGCAGATGTAGCCGATCATCACCCCGCACACCACCAGCAGGGACATCCGCCGCACCCACCGAGAGAGGAGCAGGATGAAGCCCATGGACAGCATGGCCCCCAGAAACGCCGCGCCGATGAGGGCTGCCGAGGTGGACACCAGCCCCCGGCTCAGCAGGAAAATCATGGTCAGGGACACCGCCAGCTTGGCCCCGGAGGAGATACCCAGCACAAAGGGCCCGGCGATGGGGTTGGCGAAGAAGGTCTGGAGCAGGAAGCCGGACAGGGACAGCCCGCCCCCTAAGATTGCCGCCGCCAGCATCCGGGGAGCCCTCAGCCGCCAGACGATGGCCCCGTCCGCCTGCCGGACGCTCCCCACCCGCAGATTCAGCACAGCCAGCAGGGCCAGCAGTCCCACCAGCAGCAGGAACGCCAGGGCATACCTCAAGCCAGAGGATGGAGATAGGTCAGCGGCGGTTTTTCCTCCGTCATGACCCGGTGAAGGTCCACCATGAAGTTCCCCAGGCCCAGGCTCTCCTGAAAGAAGTTTTTCCCGGTACACCACACGTTCCCCCCCTGTACGGCCTTAAAATCCCCCAGCACGGGGCTCTTTTCCAGCAGCTGGTCCAGCGTCTCCAGCTCCCCGTCGATGGTGCTGTTGTAGATCAGAATATCCGCATCCCGGGCTTTCTGGTAGAACTCCTCCATCTGGATGTTCATGGTGGACTGGACGCTGCTTTCGCCGGTCAGGTCCGGGAAGGCGTACACCCCTCCGGCCAGGCCGATGGCCTTGGCGATGTAGTCCCCGGAGCAGCGCACATTCACCCCGCCATTGGCAGTGATGAAGAAGAAGGCCACCGTCTTGCCGGTGTTTTCTTGCTCCAAAATGGGGGCAAGCCGCTCTAAAAGGCCATCGAAATAGGCTTGCGCCTCTTTTTCCTTGCCCAGCAAAGCCCCGTAGAGCTTGATCCACTCCATCCGCCCCAGGGGGTGGCTCTCATAGCTGGACCGCTCCACCAGCACCGGGACGCCAAAGCGCTCCAGCTGCTCCTTCACCTCCGGGCTGTGGTAGATCATGGTGGACTCCACCGCCAGATCGCAGCCCCTGTCCAGGATCAGCTCATAGTCCGGGGCGCTGTATTTTCCCGCATAGACCATGGAGCCCTCCTCCATGGCCCGCTTTGCCTCGTCGATGTACCAGCCGTTGACGTCGGTACCTGACAGGGTGACGGCCCCGACGCCGTCCAGCTCCCGGAACAGGTCCATGGCCGAGGTGGCCACCAGGTAGATGCTGTCCAGGGGCTGGCGGAGGACGGTGACGTCCTCCGGGATGCCCTCCGGAACCTCGCCCCCCTCTGGAACTACCAGATAGACCCCGTCTGTCCCGATGGTGATTTTCTGATACTCGCCCTGATAGCGGTCGATGGAAAACTGTGCGGCATATTGTAGTTCTACGCTGTGGTCCAGCTCCAGGGCGTCCCAGGTCCCGCTCTGCTGTTCCTTGGGCGCGCAGGAACACAGAAACAGCAGGAGCAAGAGCGGGAGAAATCTGATTTTTCGTCTCATGGCGCAGGTTGGATAGACTTGGAGTCGAACCGCAGGGCGTATTCGATCTCGTGGGGGGTGCTCATGGCGGTGGTGTCGGCGCAGACGGTGAGCTTCCGGTCAAAGACGGACACGGGGAGCTCAAAGGTGGAATTGCCTTCCGTCTGGACGGGGAAAAACTGCTCCTCGCCCATGCGCATGTAGTCGTAGTTGGAGCTGCTCCAGACGATGGTGACATAGGCCGTTCCGTTTTCCACCCGCAAGGCGGCGGGGGACTGAACGCCGGCCCGGCCCGAACCGCCGGACAGCTCCACCTCCACGGTGTAGTCCCCGTCGGCCAGGTTCAGATCAGAGGCGGTGGGGTAGACCCCCTCTTGGAATGCCTCCAACGGCAGAGAGTCCGCCCGGAACACCAGGGTGCGGTCGTACCAAATTTCTTTATTCTTGCTGAAGGCGGCGCAGGGGATTCCCATGTCCAGTCCCTCCACCGGGACGGTGAAGGTGTGGTTTCCCGCCTCGTCCTCCTCAAAGGGAATTTCCGCGTCCCTGGAGGCCTCCGCCCCAGTGCCCATGAACACGCTGAGATACCCCTTGCCCCCCATGTGCATGACGGCGGTCATCTGGCCGTTTTTTACCGTCAGCTCGCAGCCCTCAATCTGGAACATGGAGGAGCTGGAGTCCACTGTAATGGGATAAGTACCGTCCTTCAGGGAGCCGCCGTAGATGGGGACCATGTCCGCCTCCACCACGTTCTCCACCGGGGCCATCTGGCTGGAGGAGGCTACCTGCCCCTGACCGGAGGCGGCAGGCGGCTCTGATTGAGAGGAGGGACTTTCCTGCCCGCAGGCGGTCAGAAGCAGGAGCAGGGCGCAGATGTAAACCAGTTTTCTCATTTGCTGACAGCTCCCTTCACATGGTCCACCAGCAGCTGCTGGACGGCCTCATACTCCCCCAGGCCCTTGAGGACGCACTCCACCTCATAGCCCGCTCCCTCAAAGGCGGTTTTCCAGGTGTCCTCGTCGTCCCCGGCCATGTCGTTGTTGGCGTGGTCCCCGGCCACGATCATCATGGGCTGGAGGACCACCTTCTCATAGTTCCCCGCCTTTACCAGTTCCAGCACGGTGTCCAGGGAGGGCTCAGCTTCCACGGTGCCCACGAAGTAGTTGCCGTGGCCCCCGTCGGTGAGGACGGTCTGCATCTTGGCATAGACGGCGTTGGACTCTGCCTCGGTGCCGTGACCCATGAAGCAGATGGCGGTCTTGCCGTCGTCATACTGCTGCGTAGCGTCCACCATGGCCTGGGCCACAATCTGAAAGTCCTCGTCAGAGGTGAGCAGAGGGGCACCCATAATGATCTTGTCAAAGGCGTCAGCGTACTGGGCCACCTCGGTCGCCACGTCGTTGTACTCAAAGCCGTTCATCAGGTGGGTGGGCTGGACGATGAGGGTCTTTACCCTGTTGTCCGCCGCCCGGTCCAGGGCCTGGGTCACGTTGTCGATGACCTCCCCGTCCCGGCGCTGGATGTGGTCGATGACGATCTGGGCGGTGAAGCCCCGGCGGACGGAATAGTCCGGGAACGCCTGCTCCATGGCCTCCTCAATGGCCCCGATGGTCAGCCGGCGGTTGTCGTTGAAGCTGGTGCCGAAGCTGACCACCAGCAGCTCGGTCTCGCCGATGCCGTCCTGGTTGCGGGGGTTGTCCAGGGAGGCATCGCCGGTGGTGTAATCTTCGTCATCCTCCGCAGGGGGCTCACTGGCGGAGCCGTCCGGGGCCTGGAGCTGGCTCTGGGACGCATTCCCGGGAGCCTGACTGGAACTGCCGGGGTTGTTTTGCTTTCCGCCGCAGGCGGACAGCATGGACAGGGTGATGGCCAAAGCGAGAACCAGCGCAAAGATTTTTCTCGTTTTCATCTTCTTTACCTCCTAAAATGCGCAAAATAAAACGCAGTCACCCGAAGATGACCACGCCGCAAAAACCCTGGGAATTTCCCAAGGTAAAACGGTACAGCCAATACCTCGTGGCCTGGAGCATACGCTCTTGTACCAGCAGTCCGGCAGGTCTCCTGACTCATAAGTCAACACGCACCGCCGCCTTCCCGGCTTTCGCCAGTGGCTGTCTTTTCCGACTCAGACGGTGCGCTCATTACATACAGTGACGAGATCGTACAGGCCTTTCACCTGTTTCCCTATTATCCGTGCCCCCTAAAGAAGCACGGCACCGAACGCTTTTCTGTATTCAATTTTTCCGTATCATATCACGCAGCGACAAAATTTGCAATAGTTTTTTACTCGCTGGGCATAGCCTCCACAATTTCGCCATATCGGTGGACAATCTCCCCATAGTTCTCTCGCCGGTGGGGGTAGAGGCAGCCGGTACAGTCCTTGCGGCCATCAGGACGGATCACAAAGTTTCCCCCGCACCTGGGCCCCAGCAGATAGAGAGGACACCAGCAGAACAGACAGTTGAAATCCTCCGGGTCCGCCCCCGGATGGCAGGGAAAGTATTCACATTCCCGGTGGGAGAAATAAGAGCTTTTTTTATCCGCAGCCAAATGTCTCAGTCCTTTGAATATGAGAATGACAATAGTATAATCAACATGCTTGAACAGTGCAATACGAACATTCAATTTACTTATGTTTCTTCGTTATATGAGAGTAACTACTGAAGTAAATGCAATAATAAATCTAAACAGCTTCAAATCAATACGCCAACAAATAATTGGAAACAGTAACATCGCACCGCCAGTGCGACAGGTGGAACACACTTGTCGCCAACACCGCAAGTCGGTCATACTCTGTGGGTCGTCCCAGCCTCCGAGCCAGTTCTTTATTAGACCCGCGCAATTTATACGAATCCCCAAACTCACGTTGCTTCCAGCGCCGCTTGTTATATTTGCGCCACCGAACTTTGATTTCTGCCTCTAACTGTGCTCGATATTCTGGCTCGTTACATAATCGCTCAACATAGTATTGGTAAGCCCGTTGAGCTTGAACCGCCCGCAGATGGTGCAAATCAATCTGATTGTCCAGCTCAGCCTTTTTGAATACCAATGATGCAGAGCCATCGAAATGGGCCCGAACAAACATCTCATCGCCCGGCAGGATACGCTGGAGCTGATATTTTCCACCTTTGCCCCGCCGGATACGGACGCAGAGGTATCCAGACTCGTCGTACACGAGATCATCACCCCGGAGTCGGGTATACTCAGCCCTTCGGATGCCCACCACACTAGCGAAGTCATATAGCTGTGGGGATGTCTCTCTTTTTGTATCTTGCCGACTATCCACATTTTTGAGTCCACGGCTGCGGATGTTTTGAGAAGTGACCCGCTTTGGCTTTTGGATGTCTGCCAAAGGAACCTCAAATACACGACAAACTCCCGCTAAGTAAGTATGGACTGTGCTGGGGCTTTTATCCTGTTCAACAAGCCAATCGGCATAGTCCTGAATGTGGGGACGGCAGTCCACAAAATGCCGGCATCGATATGTCCGCTTACACCATTCACCATATTTAACCGCAGCATCCATATAAGTTCGCCAGCTTTTCGCTATGGCATGTCTACCTATAGCGTATTCTTCCATCAACATCAGTCTTTTGTAACTTGTATTCATCTAAGCCGATATTTTCCAGTACGAACTGCTCATATAAGTCTCGCTTCTGTTCTAAACAGTCAGCAATTCTTATTCCTAATTCGTTTGACTCGACCGGCGAAGTGCAGATAGCGGAAACAGATTGAGACCGCAACAGCATTTTATCGTATACAATTTGCTCTAGTTCTGCCTCTTTAATCCTCAAACCGTGACAGGGAACCGCTTCATCTATCTGACTGTGCCGGCAAATATAGGCATGATTTTTGTTGGATGTCCGGGGCATAGCGTGGCCGCAGCAGCCGCAAAACACCTTGCTATGCAGGGGATATGTATTGACATTTCTCTTCACACTGCATTTTTTCGGTCGTAAGGTCTGCACCTGCTCAAACATTTCTCGGCTAATGATTGGAGGGTGATGGTCCGGAATCTTTATCCACTGGTCCTCAGGTTTCAGCTTGACCCGATGCCCACCTACCTCGGTCACCTCGCGTTTAGCGATGATGTACATACCAGTGTAGCGTTTATCCTCCAGAATGCGGGCCACGGTACTCTCAGACCAGATGCCATTGCTTCGGGAGATATCGTGGCCAACAAAGCCATGAGCCGCTTTATACTCAGCGGGTGTCGGGATATCCTGCTCATGCAGAGCCTTGACGATTCCCTTTGCCCTCATTCCCTGTTGAGCCAGCGTAAAAATCAGCCGGACAGTATCAGCGGCTTCTTCATCCGGTTCCATTTTACCGTCGAACCGGCTGAAATCCTTGACAATGATACAGTTGACTGCTCCTTTTTGCACCAGGTCAAGCAATTTCTGAACGGCGGGCCGTTCAAAAGCTGAGGTTAGATAACGTAACTTCTGAAAGTATAGGAAAATCAAGGTTT
>CANDCW010000028.1 GCA_947383275.1 uncultured Bacillota bacterium | reverse complement strand
AGAGCTTGGACACGGCGGCGATGGTCTCGTCGGTGCAGATGGGCTTGCCGCAGTCGGCGCAGTAGAACACCGGGATGGGCAGGCCCCACCGGCGCTGCCGGGAGATGCACCAGTCGGTGCGCTCCTGAATCATGGACTTCATCCGGTCAATGCCCCAGCCGGGCACCCAGCGCACATCCTCACAGGCGGCCACGGCTGCGTCCTTAAAGGACTCCACCGAGCAGAACCACTGGGGAGTGGCCCGGAAGATGATGGGGTTCTTGCACCGCCAGCAGTGGGGGTAGGAGTGGACGATGTCCTCGGAGGCGAACAGGGCTCCGCTCTGCTTCATGTCGGCCAGGATAACGGGGTTGGACTCGTCGGTGCCCATGCCGGCGTATTTTCCGGCGTAGTCGGTGTGGCGGCCCCGGTCGTCCACGGGTACCACCATGTCGATCTTATACCGCTTGCAGGTCTCGTAGTCGTCCGCGCCGAAGCCGGGGGCGGTGTGGACGCAGCCCGTACCGCTGTCCATGGTGACATACTCGGCGGTACACAGCTGGGAGGTCTTGTCCAGGAAGGGGTGCTGGGCCAGCATATACTCAAAGTCGGAGCCGGTGAAGGTGGCGACTGTCTCATAGTGCTCCACGCCGCCGATTTTCATGACCTTCTCACACAGCGCTTCGGCCAGGATATACATCTCGCCGTTGTCCGCCTTCACCAGCACATAGCTGTCCCGGGGGTGGAGGGCGATGGCCAGGTTGCCGGGGAGGGTCCAGATGGTGGTGGTCCAGATGAGGAAGTACATCCTTGAGATGTCGCCGTACTGACTCAGCTTGCCCAGGTCGTCCTTTACCTGGAACTTCACGTACACGGTGGTGACCGGGTCGTCCTGATACTCAATTTCCGCCTCGGCCAGGGCGGTCTCATCGTGGGGGCACCAGTACACCGGCTTGAGGCCCTTGTAGATATAGCCGTTTTTGTACATGGCTCCGAAGATCTTCACTTCCTCCGCTTCGAAGGAAGGGGCCATGGTGAGATAGGGGTTCTCCCAGTCGCCGATCACGCCCATCCGCTTGAAGCCCTCCCGCTGCACGTCCACGTAGTGCTGGGCGAACTCGTGGCAGGCGGTGCGGAATTCGGGTACCGACATGGCCTTGCGGTTGAGCTTGTTCTGCTTGATAATGGCAGACTCGATGGGCATCCCGTGGTTGTCCCAGCCGGGGATGTAGGGGGTATAATAGCCTCTCATAGCGGCGGCGCGTGTCATAAAATCCTTGATGGACTTGTTCAGGGCGTGGCCCATGTGCAGCGCGCCGTTGGAGAAGGGGGGGCCGTCGTGGAGGCTGTATAGGGGTTTCCCTTCGTTCTTCTTCAGCAGCTCGTGGTAGAGGTCCATGTCCTCCCAGCGTTTCAGCATGTCGGGCTCCCGGGCGGGCAAGCCGGCGCGCATAGGGAAGGCGGTCTTAGGCAGATTGATGGTCTTGTTGTAGTCCATTTTGTATTACTCCTTTAGATTTATTAAATTTGTATTGAATTAAAATTTGTATTGATGCGTCAAACCCCGTCCCGCCCGCAGCGGCAAGGCTCCTTTCCAAAGGAGCCTTTTTGGCGCGTATCTTTGCTGTCTCCCGCAAAAGAAAAACGCCCCTGTCTCTGCAAAGAGACAAAGGCGTAAACCTCTGCGGTACCACTCTTCTTGTCAGAAAATTCTGACCACTCAAGTCTGCCCGGTAACGGGGGCGTCCGGAGGGGCCTACTGTCGTTCAGCCCTCGGCTCCAAGGTGATGTTCGCCGCTCCCTCCCGTCCGCCTTACACCAAACGGCGGCTCTCTTTGCGTCTCGGGGGCGGGTACTCGTCCTTTTCCAAGCGTTTTTTGATATCAGGACAATATATTATCTGCTTTTAACGAGGTTGTCAAGGGGGGATTTTGCCAATTACCGGTCAATTTTTCGCAAAATTTCCACAAACCAGCCTGGAAGGGGGCATTCAAGCCCCATAATTTCCCCGGTGGAGGGGTGGACGAACCGCAGCCGCCGGGCGTGGAGGCACTGGCCCGCCAGGCCGGAGACGGGCTTTTTGGCCCCGTACACCGTGTCCCCCAGCAGGGGGTGGCCGATGGAGGCCAGGTGGACCCGGATCTGATGGGTGCGGCCTGTCTCCAGGCGGCACTCCACATGGGTGTAGCTGGGGTATCGGGCCAAGACGGACCAATGGGTGACGGCCTCCCGGCCGTTTTTGCGGTCGATAGCCATTTTCTTCCGGTCCACGGGGTGGCGGCCGATGGGGGCGTTTACCGTGCCGCCGTCCTCCTTCAAGCTCCCCACCGCCACCGCCTCATAGGTCCGGGCCAGGGAGTGGTCCTGGAGCTGGGCGGCCAGGGCCAGGTGGGCCCGGTCGTTTTTGGCGGCGATGATGAGCCCGGAGGTGTCCCGGTCGATGCGGTGGACGATGCCGGGCCGCAACTGGCCGTTGATTCCGGACAGTGAATTCCCGCAATGATATAACAGCGCGTTGACCAGAGTGCCGTCGGGGTGGCCGGGCGCGGGATGGACCACCAGCCCCACTGGCTTGTTGACCACGATCACGTCGCCGTCCTCATAGACCACGTCCAGGGGGATATCCTGCGGGATTACGTCGATGGGCTCCGGGTCAGGGAGGCTGACCTCCAGCAGCTGCCCGGGGGCGGGCTTGTCGTTTTTCCGCACCGGCCTGCCGTTGGACATGACCGCCCCCCGCTCCAGCAACTTCTGGGCGGCGGAGCGGCTCAGGTCCGGGATCAGGAGGGAGAGCAGGGCGTCCGCCCGCTCCCCCTCCCGGTCAGCGGTCAGCGTCAGCCTCGTCATGGGGCTCCTCCTTGGGCTCCAGCTTGTCCATCAGGAACAGGTAGTATAGCCCGGCCGCGATGCCTCCCACCACCACGCAGATGTCCGCCACGTTGAACACGGCGAAGCGCATAAACAGTACGTTGAACATGTCTACCACAAAGCCCCGGAAGGCCCGGTCGATGAAATTGCCCACCGCCCCCGCCAGCAGGAGGGTGAGGGTAAGCTTTCCCAGAGGGTGCTTGAACAGGCCCTTCCACAGGGCCAGGGCCAGAACCACGGACATAACCAGCGACACCAGGGCCAAAGCCCAGGTGTGCCCGGAAAAGATGGAGAAAGCCGCCCCGGTGTTGGTCACATAGGTCAGGTCCAGAATGTAGGGGATGAAGGGGATGTGCTCCCCCAGGGGGATGCTGGTCATTACCAGGTATTTCACCAGCTGGTCCACGGCAATCAGGGCCGCGGCGATGAGTCCATAGATCATAAACGCTGCCTCCTTCTCACAGCCGGTTTTTCCGCAGCAGCCGGATGTCGTCCCCGAAAAATTCAAGGGTGTGGTATTCTCCGTCCAGGCGGGAGGCGGTCTGAGGCGCGTAGCGCTGGGCAGCCTCCCCAATGGACAGGTTTGAGGAGATGACCGTGTGCCTCCCCCCCACCAGGCGGGTGTTGATGACCTCATAGAGGGCGGACTGGGTAAACTGGGTGGTCAGTTCGCTGCCCAGGTCGTCCAAAATGAGCAGGTCGCAGTTCAGATACCGCTTTGTTTCGTCCCGAGCCTCCAGTCCGTCCTGACTGTCCCGGAGGAACTTGCGGGTTTCGAACTGGCTGAAGATGTTCACCGCCGTATCGTAAACAACGGAAAAGCCGTTTTCTGACACCATGCGGGCGATGCAGGCGGACAGGAAGGTCTTGCCCAGCCCCGGGGGGCCGGAGAGAAACAGGTTTTTGATGGCCACACGGCCGAATTTGTTGGCGTAATTCCAGCACACGTTAAAATTCTGTTCCATATTTTCTCTGGGGGAAATGCCCTGCCCGGGATAAACGGCCTGGCTGTAATAGTCGATGCGGAATGTGTCGAAGGACTGCTCGCCCAGGTCCAGCAGCTTGGAAAGCTCCCGAATCTGTTCTTGGGCGCACAGCTGCTTCAGGCAGCGGCACATGCCGGCGCCCTGCCAGCCGGTGTCCCGGCACAGGGGGCAGGCGGGCTTGTCGTCCAGGGCGTCTTCGGGCAGGCCCAGCGCGCCCAGCAGGACGGCGCGCTCCTGCTGAAGCTCCTGATTTTGCGCCCGGACGGACTGTACCGCTTGAACCGGGTCGCCCCCCTGGCGGAGGGCTGCGGCCACCAGCCCGGCCATGGTGCCCTGAATGCGGCGGTCCAGCTGGGCCAGCCTGGGCTCGCGCCGGTAGGCGTCCTCCCGCAGCCGCTGGGTCCGCTCCCGGCGGCTGCGGGCCGACTCCTCCAGCTGCCGGGAGGCCCGGCGCAGCACGTTGGCGTCATATGGCATGTCAATTTCCCTCCTGTTTCATTTGTTCCATCAGGCGTCGGGTGCGCTCCACGTTTTCCCGGGCACGGCGCTCCTGCTCCGCGGCGGGCGGGGGGGCCTTCCCGCCCGCCCGGACGGGGCGCGGGTCCCGGTCTCCCGCCCGGATGGCGGAGGCGGTGTGCAGCCCCTTTTCGTGCCATCGGCGGAGGATGCCGTTCATATAGCTCCAGTCCATAGACTGCTTCTTCAGCACCGTCCGCTCGTAGGCTGTGCGAATGGCCTCGTCCTCAAAGCCCATGGCGTCCCAGGCGGCGATGTAGTCCTTTTCCCGCCGGACCAGAGGCCGGGGGGGGATGTCCAGCAGGCGGAGCACCTCCGCCTCCCGGCCCCGCAGGCGGGTGAGTGTTTCAATCCGCTCCTCTGCCCGCTCCATGGTATCCACCCCCAGGCGGGCCCAAATAAAGCCCTCCTTCCTGATCTGAGACAGGAACGGCCTGCGCCCAGGGCCATACTTCCGTTCCGTCTCCTCAATGCACCAGCCCAACAGCATGAGGATTACCTCGGCGGGGAGGGCCAGGTGGTCGTAGAGGGTGTACAGCGACTTCAAGTCGGCGGCGGACAGCCGTTTGCCCAGCCTCCGCTCCACCTCGCCCACCAGGGGCGGGAAGGTGGAGTCCTGCTCCGACAGGGCCTGGGTGATGTCCTCGGTGGAGTAGTCCGGGGGTTCCTGGGCGGCGGGGTCCGGGAGAGTAGGCTCCGGGGGGGCGGGCAGCTCGGCCGGAGCCAGGCCCTGGGAGCGCAGCTGCTCCAGGGCGTTTTGAAGACGGGCGTCCGTCCACTTCAGGCCGCCGGCGTCCCCCCGGCGCAGCAGCCGGAGATAGAGCAGGGCGGCGTCGCCGCTGTCCAGCTTCAGCAGCCGGTCCGCAGCCTGGGCGGTGATGGCCAGCACCTCGCCGGGCAAAAACCCTTGTACCATAAGCGGGACTCCCCCCTCCAGATCCTTTCGTGTTTTGCTATTGTACAACAAAATTGCCTCCGCGTCCATCTTTTTTGAAGGACGGGCGGCAAAATGAAAATTCATGGAATATTTCATTTTCAAACCCGTTAGATTGTGATATAATGGACGCAAATGGAAACCAAGAAATGCGCACCCGGAAATTGTGTGGGGAGGAAATCGGTATGAGAAATAAAGTGACAGTTTCCATTGGCGGGAAGGAGTACACCATGGTGGCCTCGGAGGACGAGGGCTACGTCCGCAAGTGCGCCGCGCTGGTGGACAGGCAGCTGGGGGAAGTGTCCTCCGGGGGGAAGCTGTCCCAGGCCGACGCGGCGGTGCTGGCCGCCATGAACATCGCGGACCTGCTGATGAAGGAACAGGAGGCGGCGGAGAATCTGCGCCGCCAAGTAAAGGAAAACCTGGAGGAGGCCAACGCCCTGAAGCTGGAACTGTCTGAGGCCAAACGGGAAATCTTCAAGCTGGGAACCAGAAAGTAGACGGGAGGTCGGAGGCTATGATGGAGCTGCTCGCCCCCGCCGGGTCCATGGAGGCGGTGGCGGCCGCGGTCCAAAACGGGGCGGACGCCGTCTATTTCGGATATGGAGACTTTAACGCCCGCCGCGGGGCACGGAATTTTACTCGGGAGGAGGCTGCGGCGGCGGTTTCTTACTGCCATCTCCGGGGCTGCAAGGTCAATCTTACGCTAAATACCCTGCTTACCGACCGGGAGCTGCCGGCTGCAGCGGAAGTGGCCGCCCACGCCAGCGGCATCGGCGTGGACGCGGTGATCGTTCAGGACCTGGGGGCGGCGCGGATGCTGCGCCAGTCTGTCCCCGACCTGCCCGTTCACGGGTCCACCCAGATGACCGTCCACTCCCTGGACGGGGTGAAGCTGTGCGCCGATTTGGGGATGACAAGGGTGGTGCTGGGCCGAGAGCTGAGCCGGGACCAGATCGCGTATCTCTGCAAGGAATCCCCCATTGAAATTGAGGTGTTCGGCCACGGGGCCCTGTGCATGTGCTGGTCGGGGCAGTGCTTTTTCTCCTCGGTCATCGGCGGGCGCAGCGGCAACCGGGGAATGTGCGCCCAGCCCTGCCGGCTGAATTACGGCTGGGGCAACAAGGCCAATGAGTACCCCCTCTCCCTGAAGGACCTGTCCCTGGCCGGGCACTTGAGGGAATTGCAGGACATGGGGGTGGCCTGCCTCAAGTTGGAGGGCCGCATGAAGCGGCCGGAATATGTAGCCACCGTTACCGGGATATTCGCCCGGGCGCTGAAGGAACAGCGGGAACCGGCCCCGGAGGAGCTGGACACGCTGCGGCAGGCGTTTTCCCGCCAGGGGTTTACAGACGGCTACTTTATGGGGCGGATGGGCCCCGGCATGTTTGGCACCCGCCAGGAGGAGAAGGAGCCCAAGGAGTTGTACGCCCAGGCCCGGTCCACCTACGCCAACGGCGTGGAAAACCGGAAGGAGCCGGTGCGTATGTATGCCCTGATCCAGCCCGGCCAGCCCGCCCAGGCCGCGGCGGAGGACCGGGAGGGCCGGGTGGCCCGGGTGGAGGGGCCCGTCCCCGAGGAGGCCCGGAACGCCCCCCTCACCCGGGAGAAGGTGGAGCTCCAGCTGGAGCGCACCGGAGGCACACCCTTTCAATGCGAAAAGGCCACGGCCAGGGTGGGAGAGAACCTGGCCCTTCCCCTGTCTGCCCTCAACGGCCTGCGCCGCCAGGTATTGGAGGCGTTGGCGGAGGAGCGGCAGAAGCCGCCCCGGCGCAGGCAGGACAAATACCAGCCCGGCGTCCGGTATGAGAACCAGCCCCAGCCCCCGGTGCTTACCGTCTCCTTGAGGGCGGCCTCCCAGCTGAGCAAGGAGCTGCTCAAGCTCAGGCCCGCCCTGATTTACCTCCCCGCCGGCGAGGGCGCGGCCCACCCGGAGGCCGTAACGCGCTGCCAGCAGGCGGGGGTGGCGGTGGCGGCTGTGCTGCCCCGCATCTGTACAGACAGGGAGCTGCCCCGGCTGGAACAGGAGCTGGCCGCAGTGAAGGCGCTGGGGGTGGCCGAGGCCCTGGCCGGCACCTGGGGGGCCGTGCGCCGGGCCCAGCAGCTGGGGTTTCAGGTCCGGGGGGACTACGGTCTGGGGGTATACAACAGCCAGGCCATGAAGGAGCTGAAACGACTGGGGCTGGTGGGGGCCACCGTCTCCTTTGAGATGAAATTTCCCCAAATCCGGGACCTGTCCAAGACCGTCCCCACCGAGTTTATCGCCTACGGGCGCCTGCCGCTGATGATTACCGAGAACTGCATCATCCATAACCACTGCGGCCGGCATACCTGCGGCAACGTGAACCTGCTCACCGACCGCAAGGGAGAGCGCTTCCCCGTGGTGAAGGCGTGGGGGTGCCGGAATGAAATTCTCAATTCCAAAAAGGTGTTCCTGGCGGATAAGCAGAGGGACTGGCAGCGCCTGGGCCTTTGGGGGGCGCGGCTGATGTTCACCACCGAGAATGCCCTGGAGTGCGCCCAGGTTCTGGAGCGGTATTTGGGCAGGGGCAAATACCAGCCAAACGACTTTACCCGGGGGCTGTACTACCGGGATGTGGAGTAGCGCCATGTTCAGCCGGCAAAAACTTTTTTGGCTCAGCCGGGCGTACGACCTGCCCGGCTCCGACGCCCGGTTCCTTCAAGCCGTCCGGGACAACTGCGCCTACCATATCAAGCACTGCCCTCAGTACCGGGCCATATGCGCAGCGGAGGGCTTTTCCCCGGAGCGGGTGCGGACGGTGGACGACCTGAAAGCCCTTCCCGTCCTGCCCACCCTGTTTTTCAAGCGGCACCACGTCTTATCCATCCCAGAGCGGCGGCTGGCTATGAAGGTGACCTCATCGGGTACCAGCGGCAGCTTCAGCCGGGTGGGCTTCGATTGGGGCTGCGTTTTCGCGGAGATTCCCATGGTGCTGCGCCTGGGATTCTATCATAGATTGGTCTCCCCCAAGCCCGCCCACTACGTGATCCTGGGCTACAAACTGGGAAAGCAGGACCAAATGGGGGTGGCCCGCACTATGTTCGGCGTGACCCACTTCGCCCCGCCCCTCAGCCGGTTTTACGCCCTGCGGTGGAAGGATGGCGCATATGTCCCCGACCTGGACAGGGCGGTGGAACGGCTGGCCCGGTGCGCCCGGTCCCCCTTCCCGGTGCGGGTAGTGGCGTTCCCGTCCTACCTCTGGTTCGGGATGGAGCGGCTGGAGAAGCTGGGGCTGTCCCTGCGGCTGCCCAAGGGGTCCAAGCTGCTGCTGGCCGGGGGCTGGAAGCAGCACTATGCCCAGGAGGTGGACAAGCCCCGCCTCTACGCCCAGGCCAAGCGGGTGCTGGGGGTGGAGGAGGGGGATATCCACGAATTCTTCGGCGCGGTGGAGCACCCGGTGTTCTTTAACACCTGCAAAAACCACCGCTTCCACATTCCGGCCTACTCCCGGGTCATCATCCGAGACGTGCGCACGCTGGCGCCCCTGCCCATGGGGGAGGTGGGGCTGGTAAACCTGATTACCCCTCTCGTCAATGCCACCCCGGTAACCAGCGTTATGACCGACGACCTGGGCTTTCTCACCCCCGGGGAGGACTGCGGCTGCGGGCTCAAGACCCCCTATCTCACAATCCTGGGCCGGGCGGGGCTGAATGACATCACCACCTGCGCCGCCGGGGCGGCGGAGCTGTTAGGAGAAATGCCATGATTTTCGCCGGTGGAACCCTTCTCCCGGACTCTGAACTGAACTTTGTCCTGGGGCAGCTGGAGGTGGAGCTGCTCCAAACCCTCAGCGGCCCGCAGCTGGAGGCGGAAACCGTTCTGGCTGCCCTGGATGCGCTGGAAAAGGAGCTGGACGGCGGGGCGCTGGACCCCCTCATTGCCCGATACGCCCCGCCCGGGGCACGGGAGGAGCTGGAACGGGTCCGGCCCCAGCTCAGCCGGGCCGCGCTGGAGGAGCGCCTTTATCTGGAACTGGGGGGGCTTGCCGGCCCCCGGCCCTTTGGACGGGCGGAGGTTCGGCCTCTGGGGGTGCTGCTCCACGCGGCCCCGGGAAATATGGCGGGACTGCCTGTCTTTACGGCGGTGGAGGGCCTGCTCACCGGCAATGTGAACCTGGTCAAGCTCCCTCATGGGGACAAGGGCCTATCCCTGGCCATTTTCCAGAAGCTGACGAAGCTGGAACCGAAGCTGGCCCCCTGGCTCTACGCCTTCGATCTGTCCTCCAAATCATCCGGCGCCATTCAGGCCCTGGCCGCTTTGGCGGACGGGATCGTCACCTGGGGCGGGGATGGGGCGATTTCCGCCATGCGGTCCATGGCGCCCCCGGGGTGCAGGCTGATCGAGTGGGGGCACCGGCTCAGCTTTGCCTACCTGTCTCATTGGACCCAGGGGGAGCTGCCCGGGCTGGCGGAGCACATCCTCCGCACCGGCGGGCTGCTGTGCTCCTCCTGCCAGGTGGTTTACCTTGATACGGAGCTCCTGTCTGAGGCGGAGCGGTTTTGCAAGCAATTTCTCCCGGTCCTGGAAACGGCCGCCGCGGAATACTATCAAACCCCCGGCCAGGCGGCGCAGGGGGCCCTCTACGCCCGGGAGGCGGCGCTGGAACAGATTGTGGACCGCTCCGGTTCCGGGGACCTGGTCTTTTCCGGACAGTGCTGCTCTTTGACGCTGCGTCGGGACATGGAGCTGGAGCTGTCCCACCTCCACGGCAATGTGCTGGTGAAGCGCCTGCCCCGGAAGGAAGTTCTGGCTGCTTTGCGGCGGCAGAGGGGCCGGCTTCAGACAGCGGGCCTGTTGTGCCCGCCCGGGGAGCGGGAGGAGCTGGCCGCCCTGCTGGCCCGGGCGGGGGTGAACCGCGTCACCGGCCCCGCCCATATGTCGGACGCTCTGCCCTGCGAGGCCCACGATGGGGAGTATCCCCTGCGGCGGTATGTGCGGATCGTGGATATAGAATAAAATTTTGAGGAGTTTACAATATGGACTTGAAAATAAAGGCGGTATCCCCTAAAATCGGAAAAGACATCCCGCTGCCCTTTTACGCCACGCCCGGCTCGGCGGCGATGGACCTCCACGCCTGCATCGACGAGGCGGTGTCCATACCCGCCGGGGGGCGGAAGGTGGTTCCCACCGGGCTGGCCATCGCCCTGCCCTCTCCCGACTATGTGGCCCTGGTCTATGCCCGCAGCGGGCTGGGTATCAAGCACGGCGTGGCTCCCGCCAACTGCGTGGGGGTCATTGACAGTGATTATAGGGGTGAAATCATGGTGGGGCTTCAAAACTCCGGGGAATCAGATTTCACTGTTCGGCCCGGCGACCGCATCGCCCAGCTGATGATTGCCCCGGTGGTGCGGGCCAGCCTCTGCGTGGTGGAGGAGCTGGACGAGACTGATCGCGGGGCGGGGGGCTTTGGATCCACGGGGGCATAAGGAGCGTTTGGAATGTTTGGATTTTTGAAGAGAAAAGAAGAAAAGCCAGAGGAGAAGGCGCGGGGGAAGGACGCCCGGAGCGGGGCGTTCCAGGAGTTCGCCGCCCAATTCGGCCCGGAGGAGCTGTCCATCCTGGCCGTTACCGGGGCCAACGGCTTCAGCGGGGCCAGGATGGGCGGGGAGGACCTGTGGCGGCTGTCCACCGGCCTGACCGCCTGGATGGAGGAGGACGGCCCCGACATCCACCGGGAGGAGACCGAGCTGACAACTCTGGGAGACGGGCGGCTGCTGGAATTCCTGTGCCAGCGGGCGCGGCCCGACTTCATCCTCAAGTTCCGGGGCCGGGTGTCCCAGGACGGCAGGCGCATTCTGCTGCTGGATCTGCCCGAGCCGGGGTTTGACCCCGA
Organism: uncultured Bacillota bacterium; assembly: GCA_947383275.1. Lineage (GTDB taxonomy): Bacteria > Bacillota > Clostridia > Oscillospirales > Oscillospiraceae > Lawsonibacter. The sequence continues at coordinate 17,347 of CANDCW010000028.1, read as the reverse complement.
CCTAAAAGCGATTTTGGAGGAACAGAAAAAGCCGGTCACCCAGTGGGTGGACGGCCTGGGCACCTTCACCCTGGACCGCCGGGTGAAGTGGTTTGAAGCGGAGGTGGACTGGCTGGGGCAGGACGTCCGGCTGGAGTACGACCAGGGCCCGGAGGAGGACATGAAAGCCGCCCAGGCCCAGGCCAAGGCGCTGCTGGCCGGCGCAGCGGACTGGGACAGGCGGGTGCGGGAGCGCGCCGCCGATGAGCTGCTGGAGCTGGCCAACGACTGGAGCCAGGAGATTGAGGACGAGGACGGCGGGGCGAAGCCGGTTACCCGGGAGCAGTTCATGGAGCGGATGGAGCCGGAGGCCATTCAGATGGACAAAGCGGGCTGCTTCCAGTTCTGGTTCGGAGACGGCGGGCTGTTTTGCGGCCATTCGATTTTGGTCACCGGCAGCCTGGAAAAGGGCCCGGAGAGGGCGTCGATGGAGGGTTAAGCCTCCATCTTCCCGTTTGGCCTCTTCCTGTTCCGGGCTGTCTGCGGCTTGCGGTCTGGGCAGATTGAGGTATAATGCTTCTATGATGTTTTCCATATTTGACAACCTCCCAATCATCTCTTTAAGAGAAGCCCTCTAAAAGAGATTGTGCCATCTTAAAGAGAAGCCGTCAAGGGGTGCAGAGATGTTTTCCAAAGTACTATTTGGCCAGCGGATTCTGGAACAGCGCAAGGAGCGCAATGAGACACAGGCGGTTCTTGCGCAGCTGCTAGGCGTAAAAAGCAATCACATCAGCGAGATTGAGCGGGGCAACCGGACCACCTCCGCCGAGCGCATCGCCCTGATCTGCGAACACTACCGCGTCTCCGCCGACTATCTGCTGGGCCTGACCGACGACCCGGTCCCCAAAAATGAGGTGCTGCCATGAGAATTATATTGGCCTCCCAGTCCCCCCGGCGCAGGGAGCTGCTGGAGCGGATGGGAATTTCCGAGTTTGAGGTCATCCCTGCCAAGGCGGAGGAGTCCGCGCTGCTCACCCGCACCCTCACCCCCGACCAGCTGGTGGAGGAGCTGTCCCGGCGCAAGTGCGCCGAGGTGTCTGCGGCCCACCCGGACGCCCTGGTCATTGCCGCCGATACTATGGTGGCCGTCAACAACCGGGTCCTGGGCAAGCCCCACAGCGAGAAGGACGCCGCCAGGATGCTGGCCGCCCTGTCCGGGCGGCTGCACATGGTATATACCGGCGTGACGATTGCCCAGGGGGTGAAGTCCATAACGGAGCACGAAATGACCTTCGTCCGCTTCTGCACCCTGTCCCAGGCGGATATCATCCACTACATTGCCACGGGTGAGCCCATGGACAAGGCCGGGGCCTATGGAATTCAGGGCTACGGCAGCGTGCTGGTGGAGGGCATCTCCGGGGACTACTACAATGTGATGGGCCTGCCGGTGTGCCGGGTGGCCCGGTTGCTGGCCCGGTTCGGGGTGAATTCCCTGGCCCTGGCAGTGGAGAAGGAGCAGGCCAAGTGAAGGATTTTTTGCGCCAAAACGGAATACTGCTGCTGGTGATCGCCTTTCTGCTGACTGTGCTCATCGGGGTGCTCTCCTTTGTAATGGGGGGCCAGGCCGACCCCCTGTCTAACCTTGTGGGCGCTGTCACCGCGCCGGTGCGCACCGGCGTGTCCGCCGCTGCCGACTGGCTGGAGGGGGTGTACGCTTATGTCTTCCATTATGGGGAGATGGAGCAGGAGCTGAAGGAGCTGCGGGCCCAGGTGGGCAGGCTGGAGGAGGAGGTGCGCCAGGGCGAGGAGGCCCTCCGGGAAAACGAACAGCTGCGCAGCCTGCTGGAGCTTACCGCCCGGCGGCGCAGCTTCGACCTGGAGGACGTCCGCGTCACCGCCCGGTCCAACTCCAGCTCCAACTGGGAGTCCACCCTCACCCTAAGCAAGGGGGCCTCCGCCGGAATTGAGGCGGGGGACTGCGTCATCACCGAAACCGGCGTGCTGGTGGGAATTGTCTCTGAGACGGGGGTCAACTGGTCTACGGTATCCACCATTATCAACACGGACACCGAAATTGGCGGCATTATCACCCGTACCTACTCCGCCGGCGTGCTGGAGGGGGACTTTTCCCTGATGAATCAGGGCAAGCTGAAGCTGAACTACCTGCCCGAGGGGGCCCAGCTGGTGTCCGGGGACGAGGTGCTCACCTCCGGTCGGGGGGATATGTTCCCCTCCGGGCTTCCGGTAGGCCGGGTGGAGGAGGTTTTTACCGAACCCTCAGGCAAAACCCGCTACGCGGTGGTTGTGCCCTCCGCCGCCCTGGACTCCCTCATTGAGGTGTTTGTGATTAAAGATTTCGAGATTGCCGAGTAGGGGGGCGTTTGCGTGACCCGCCGTGATTTGTTCCACAAATGGTTTGCCTACGCCCTGGGGCTGCTGCCCGTGTGGGTGCTGGACGCCTATATCCTGCCCCGCTATCCCCTGTGGGGGACCTCGCCCATGCTGCTGCCCCTGGCGGTGGCAGCGGTGGCGGTGCTGGAGGGGGCCTACGCGGGCACCGGCTTCGGCATGGCGGTGGGCCTGTTCTGGGAGCTGGCCTACCCAGGCGGCTTCGGCGGCCAGGTGTTTTATCTGGCTCTGGCCGGGATGGCCATGGGCGCGGTGTCCCAGTATGCCCTGAGCCAGTCCTTCCCGGGGTGCCTGATCTGCTCCGCCGGCGTGCTGGGCCTGCTGGACGGCCTGCGGGTGGCGCGGATGCTGTTTATCAATGCCGCGGACCTGCCCGATCTGCTCCAGGTGGCCGTTCCGGAGTTTTTGTGGTCCCTGGCTTGGACCCCTCTGGTCTGGCTGCTGTTCCGGGCCGTATACAACCGGGTGGGCGGGACAAAATTAGCATAGAGGAGAACATATGGATTCCAAACAGTTTCACCGCCGGGTGTGGGCTATGGTGCTGCTGCTGGCCCTGATGGTCGTCAGCATGGGCGCAGCCTTGTATGATTTGCAGATCAACAACGGCGAAAGCTACTACCAGCTGACACAGAAAAAAGTCGCCGAGACGCAGACCGTTTCCGCCGTCCGGGGGAATCTCTACGACCGGAACGGCCAGGTTCTGGTGTCCAACAAGATCGTCTACCAGGTCGTCCTGGACACCAAGCGGATGGGCAAGACCCAAGGCGAGCGCAATCAGGTTCTGCTGTCCCTGATCCAGGCCGCCCGGGCGGAAAATGTGGAGTGGACCGACAACCTGCCCATTACGAAGGTCGCGCCCTTCTCCTTTACCACTGACGAGCCCTATTTTACCACCGGCCTGGATGAGGACGGGAATGTGGAAAAGACCCTCACCCGCCTGGGCCGGCTGGCGGTAAATATGAAGTGGATCGATGATCCCACCAAAGACCCGGAAGAGGAGGAGGAACCGGAGGCGCCCAAGGAGCCCAGCCTGACTGAGCGGATTAAGGCGTTTTTCGGGATGGGAAAGCAGAAGGAGGAGGCGCCCAAGGGACCGGAGGGGCCTGAGCCGCTGCCCGGCGCGGAGAAGCTGCTGGGCAGGATGTGCGCCAGCTTCGACGTAAAGGGAGAGGGGGCGGTGGACAAAAAGACGGCGGAGAAAAACGGTGAGACCGCCCCCGACCTGAACATCGGAACCATGCCCCGCTCCGATGCCCGGGCGGTGGCCGGGGTGCTCTACGAGCTGTACCTGCGCTCTCGGGAGGTCTATATTGCCACGGAGTATGTATTTGCCTCCGATGTGGACATCGACTTTATTTCCCGGGTAAAGGAGCTGGACCTGCCCGGAGTGGAGATTGAGGCTGTTACCGTGCGGCAGTACCACACCCGCTACGCCGCCCACCTGCTGGGCCGGACCGGCCCCATGGACCCGGATGAGTGGCAGTACTACAAGACGCTGGACGAGGACGGCGACGGCGTGCGGGACTACCAGATGAACGACGTCGTGGGCAAGGAGGGGGCGGAGCTGGCCTTTGAAAGCCTCCTTCGGGGCCGGCCGGGCACCCGGACGGTGGAGCGGAACACCAAAGGGAAAATTGTGGCGGAGGACTGGCGGAAGGAGCCGGAGCCAGGGGAAAACGTGATCCTCACCTTGGACATCGGCCTTCAGGCCTACGTGGAAAACCTGCTGGCCGACGCCGTCCCCAAGCTGGAGAGCGAGGAGACCGAGGGCGCCGCCTGCGTGGTGCTGGACGTGGACACCGCCGAGGTGCTGGTGGCGGCCAACTACCCCACCTTCGACCTGTCCAACTACGCCACGGAGCTGAAGGAGAAGGAGGAGGACCCCCTCCACCCCTTCCTGAACCGGGCGCTCAACGGCCTCTACCCCCCCGGCTCCACCTTCAAGATGATTACCGCCGTCGCCGGGCTGGAGGAGGAGATCATCACCCCCAAGACCAAGATTAAGGACGAGGGCCGCTATACCTACTGGAGCGATACCAATGCCCCCCAGTGCTGGATCTACCGCACCCGCCGGGGCACCCACGGCCTGATTGACGTGACCCGGGCCATTGAGGTGTCCTGCAACTACTTCTTTTTTGACGTAGGCCGCCAGCTGGGCATCGACAAGCTGGACGAATATGCCGCCCGTTTCGGCCTGGGCGAAAAGACGGGGATTGAGCTGGGGGAAAAAACCGGCGTGGTGGCCGGCCGCGCCTACACCGAGTCCCGGGGGGACACCTGGTATGAGGGCAGCATTACGTCGGTGGCCATCGGCCAGGAGAGCACCCAGGTCACCCCGCTTCAGCTGGCCAATTATATTGCCACCCTGATTAACGGCGGCACCCGCCACGCCGCCCACTTTCTGAAGGAGACCAAGTCCGGCGACTTCTCCCAGGTGACCCGGCGGTACGAGCCCCAGATCCTGGACGAGATTAACATTAAGGACGAAAATTTAACGGCGGTGAAGGAGGGAATGCTGAAGATGGCCCAGAGCACCCGGGCGTTTCAGAGCCTGCCCTTCCAGGCGGGGGCCAAAACAGGCTCCGCCCAGATCAGCGCCCAGACGGAGTCCAACGCTGTTTTCGTCTGCTTCGCCCCCTATGACGACCCGGAGGTGGTCGTAGCCATGGCGGTGGAGCACGGCGGCAGCGGAAGCGAGCTGGCCGGAATGGCCGCCGAGGTGCTGAGCTACTATTTCTCTTCTAAGGAGACCTGGGAGGAGATTCCCACGGAGAATACCTTGATTCGATAACCAAATAAGGAGATGTATCAACTATGGCAGAAAATTGTACCCACGACTGTTCCAGCTGCTCGGCTGACTGCGCTTCCCGAGACCTGCGGGTCCCGGTCAACGCCATGTCCAGCATCAAGCGGGTCATTGCTGTGGTAAGCGGCAAGGGCGGCGTGGGCAAGAGCACGGTTACCGCCTCCCTGGCGGCGGCGATGGCGAAAAAAGGGCGCAAGGTGGCCGTTTTGGACGCCGACATTACCGGCCCCTCCATCCCGACCGCGTTTGGCATCCACCAGCGGGCCACCGGATCCGACGCTGGCATTGACCCCGCCGTCACAGCTGGGGGGATCAAGCTTATGTCCCTGAATCTTCTCTCCGCCAACGAGACCGACCCGGTCATCTGGCGGGGCCCGGTGATCGCCGGGGTGGTTACCCAGTTCTGGCAGGAGGTCATTTGGGGTGACATTGATTATATGTTCGTCGATATGCCCCCCGGCACCGGCGACGTGCCTCTTACCGTGTTCCAGTCGCTCCCGGTGGACGGGGTGATCGTGGTCACCTCTCCCCAGGACCTGGTGTCCATGATCGTGGCCAAGGCGGTAAACATGGCCAAGATGATGGATATCCCCGTGCTGGGGCTGGTGGAAAACTACAGCTATTTCCAGTGCCCCGGCTGCGGCCAGCAGCACAACATTTTCGGCGAGAGCCACATCGACAAGGTGGCTGCGGAGCTGGAACTTCCCGTGCTAGCCAAGCTGCCCATCGACCCCGCCTGGGCCGCCGCCTTCGACGCCGGGAAGATTGAGGACTTCCCCTCCGGCGCCATGGCCCGGCTGGCCGGCCAGCTGGAGGGCTAAAAAATCCCGCCGGGTTACCCCGGCGGGATTCTTTATTGACACCATATCGCTTCCCTCGTCAGCAGATCAGAGTACGCCTCTAAAAATGAAAACAGAAAATTCAAAGTTTCGTCGTCTTCTCCGCGAAGGCCGCGTTCGATAGCCCGGCCCGGGCCGGGGAATTTTTCTTGTCCGGAAGGGGATAAAGCCCTTGAAAATGTCAGGTTCATGGGATACAATATCTGGGAAGAGTAAGCAGGCGCTAACTTTTGAGCGGGAGATGTTGATATGGAGGAGCGTCGCAAAACACTGGAAGACCTGGTCCCGGGCCAGAGCGGGACGATTGTGTCGGTGGGCAACAAATCGGGGGCGGTAAAGCGCCGCCTGGTAGACATGGGCCTCACCCCGGGCACCGAGGTGAAGGTAACCAAAATCGCCCCCCTGGGCGACCCCATTGAGGTGACCCTGCGGGGGTATGAGCTGTCCCTGCGGAAGGAGGACGCCGCCCAGATTGTCATGGGCCCGGCGCGGCCCGGGAGTTCCGGCGCGGCCCGGGGGGCCATGACCCGTCATGCCCTCGACCCGGAGACCGCCCGCCGCCAGCTCCACGACCATGAACACGAGCTGGCCGAGCACGCGGGCCGGTACGACCCTGCCGCGCACGATAGGCGCACAATGCGCGTCGCCCTGGCCGGCAACCCCAACTGTGGTAAGACCACCCTGTTCAATGCCCTCACCGGCTCCAACCAGTACGTGGGCAACTGGCCCGGCGTCACGGTGGAGAAGAAGGAAGGCACCGCCCGCATCGGGGAAAAGGCGGTAACCGTGGTGGATCTGCCCGGCATCTACTCCCTTTCCCCCTACTCCATGGAGGAGATCGTGGCCCGGGACTTCATCATCGGCGAGGGGCCGGACTGCGTCATCGACATTGTGGACGCCACCAACCTGGAGCGCAACCTCTACCTCACCGCGCAGCTGCTGGAGCTGGAGCGGCCCACGGTGGTGGCCCTGAACTTTATGGACGAGGTGGCCAAGCGGGGGGACAAAATCGATGTGGGCCGGCTGTCCAAGGAGCTGGGCGTTCCGGTGGTTCCAATCACAGCCCGCACCGGCGAGGGGCTGGAGGAGCTGATGCACACCGCCCACCGGAAGATGCACCTGGGGGTTACGGTGGAGCCTGACGACCTCTACGACGACTACACCCACGACATCCACCACCGCATGGGCGAGCTGCTCCACGACTACGCCTATGCCGCCAACCTCCCCGCCCACTGGGCCTCCATCAAGCTGCTGGAGGGGGACGCCATTGTGGAAAAGGCGTTAAGCCTGCCGGCGGATGTGAAGCAAAAGTTGGACGCCCTGGTGGCGGAGTATGAGAACGCCGGCGGCCTGGGCGACCGGGAGACGCTGATTGCCGACAGCCGCTACCAGTATATCCAGAAGGTGGTCTCCGCCTCGGTGGTCAAGGGGGGCGCCCCCGGGGAGCTGACCTTCAGCGAAAAAATCGATCAAGTAGTCACCCACCGGATATTTGCCATTCCCCTGTTCCTGTGCACCATGCTTATTATGTTTGTCGTCACCTTCGGCCCCTTCGGCTCCTGGCTGTCTGACGGGGTGGGGGCGGGGATGGACGCCCTGTCCCGTTGGCTTGCCCCCGCGCTGGAGGGGGCGGGCGTGTCCCATGTGCTGATTTCCCTGGTGTGCGACGGCATCATCGCTGGAGTGGGCGGCGTGATTATCTTCCTGCCCCAGATTGCCCTGCTGTTTTTCTTCCTGTCCTTTCTGGAGGACTCAGGCTACATGTCCCGCGCCGCCTTTATCATGGACCGGCTGCTCCGCCGCTTCGGGCTGAGCGGGAAGGCGTTTATCCCCATGCTCATGGGCTTCGGCTGCTCGGTTCCCGCCATTATGGGGGCGCGGACCATGGAAAACGAGAAGGACCGGCGGATGACCATTCTGCTGATTCCTTTCATGTCCTGTTCCGCCAAGCTGCCGGTGTACGGGCTGCTCTCCGCCGCCTTTTTCGGCCCATGGGCGGGGCTGGTGGTGTTCGGGCTGTACATCATCGGGATGCTGGCGGGCATTGCCTCCGGGCTGTTCTTCAAAAAGACCCTTTTTGCCGGCGAGCCCGCCCCCTTTGTGCTGGAGCTGCCCCCCTACCGCCTGCCCTCCCTGGGCAACATACTCACTCATGTGTGGCAGAAGGTGAAGGGATTTCTGGTCAAGGCCGGGACGCTGATCCTCCTTATGTCTATGGTGCTGTGGCTGCTCCAGTCCTTCGACTTCTCCCTGCGCATGGTGGAGGACGCCTCCCAGAGTATGCTGGGAACCCTGGGCGGCATCATAGCCCCTGTTTTCGCGCCCTGCGGCTTCGGGCACTGGCAGGCCGCCGTGGCCCTGCTCACCGGGCTGATTGCCAAGGAGATGGTGGTGTCCTCCCTGTCCATGTTTTACGGCTTCTCCCTCACTGCGGCCAGCACCGAGGTAGCCGCAGCTATGACCGGCTTTACCCCCCTGTCCGCCTTTGCCATGCTGACCTTTATCCTGCTGTATGTCCCCTGCGTGGCGGCAGTGTCCACCCTGTTTAAGGAGATGAACAGCCGGAAGTGGGCCTGGTTTTCCATCGCATGGCAGATCGGCTGCGCCTATGTTATATCCCTGCTGGTGTATCAGGTCGGAGGTCTGATCCTATGATGGTGAACATTCTGTTTTGGATTTTCGTATCGGCCTTTACTCTGCTGGTGCCCGGGGTCATGATTTTTTTCGGCAGGGAGTTTATGAAGAATCCTCCTAGCGAAATTAACCCGGGCTACGGCTATCGCACTTCTATGTCCTCGAAGAACCAGGACACCTGGAATTTCGCCCAGAAGCGCATGGGGGAGGCCTGGTATCAGGCGGGCCGGGTGCTGGTGGTTCCCACCGCCGTGGCCCTGCTGTCTGTGTTGGGACAGGACGTTGGGACTGTAGGCATGGCAGGCATGATTGCCTGCGGGGTACAGCTGGTGGTTATGCTGGGCTCCATTGCAGCTACCGAGCGAGCCCTGAGAAAGAACTTTGACAAAAACGGGAAAAGAAAGACAGAAACGGACTGATTTTATGATAAAATTAATTTCCCTGGACCTGGATGGGACCTTGCTGGACCCTAAAGGCCGGATTACAGAGGCGTCCAAAGCGGCTATTGCCAAGGCGCGGGCCGCCGGGCTGCGGGTGGTAATCAACACGGGGCGCCCAATTCAGGAAGGGGTGTTCTTTGTCCGGGAGGCCGGGTGTGACGGGCTGGTGTCCGGCGCGGGAGGAGGCGCGGTGGCGGATGCCGAAACTGGCCGAACCCTCCGCCGCTGGGACGTGCCCGAGCCCTCCGCCCGCCGGGCAATTGAGCTGTGCCTAGGCTGGGATGCACGGCTTATGCTGTTTACCAGCCGCGAGATTTTGGTAAACGCCGCATATAAAAAGTACCTGGAAACCCGGTATCCCTTCCCGGCCTTCCATGAGTCCGCTGTGGTGACGGAGGACTTCCTGGGCTACATGGCGGAGCACGGCCTGCCGTTGGTGAAAATCCACGGGGACAAGGGGCCCGGACTCTGTCCAGTGGAGGAGCTGGCCGCCCTGCCCGATGTGACCATTACCACCTCCACCGACCACGACTTCGAGCTGACCGCCGGCGGGGCGGACAAGGGGCGGGCGCTGGCGGTGATTGCGGACAGGTATGGCATCCCCCTGGAACAGTGCGCCGCCGTGGGGGACAGCGAGAACGACCTGAGCGCCTTTGGCGTGGTGGGCCTGCCGGTTGCTATGGGCAACGCGCCCCAGCGCGTGAAAGCAGAAGCCACCCGGATCGCTCCTTCCAATGGGGAAGAGGGCGCGGCCTGGGCTGTCTTGAGTTGTTTGGAGTGAAAAAGGGAGGCGCTGCAGCGCCCCTTTAATCTCCAAAATGGACAAGTAGTAAATGTCGTTTCGGAGATAAAAATATGTACAAGAATCGAGCGGAGGATGGAAGAAACAACATCTGCGGGAGGAACGTAAAAAAGTGCTGGGGATCTCCAGAACTGCTGGATAACTGACAAAAGCGCGTCCCGGGCTGTCGGGACGCGCTTTTATAATACGAACTGTTATTTCAGCTTCCAAATATCCTGATTGTACTGAGCAATGGTCCGGTCGGAGGAGAAATAGCCGGATTTCGCGATGTTAACCAGCATCTTTTTGGCCCAGGCGCGGCGGTCGCCGTAGTCCCGGACGGCCCGGTCTTTGGCGGCGATATAGTCCTCCACGTCCAGCAGGGCCATAAACCAGTCTTTACTCTTCATGTCCTTCCAGAGGGCGGACAGCTCCACCGGATCGCCGATGGACAAAAGCTCGGGGGAGACGATAAAGTCCACCAGCGGCTCCACGCCCGGGCGGTGGTAGAACTCCAGGGGATGGTAGCTGCGGCCATCGGGGGCGCGGTCGCCCTCGCCGGCGTACATGCGGATTACCTCATCGCTGTGCCGGCCAAAGGTGTAGATGTTCTCCTCTCCCACCAGCTGGGCAATTTCCACATTTGCCCCGTCCAAGGTGCCCAGGGTGACGGCGCCGTTTGCCATGAACTTCATGTTGCCGGTGCCGCTGGCCTCCTTGGAGGCCAGGGAGATCTGTTCGGAGATGTCGCAGGCGGGAATGAGCCGTTCGGCCCAGGTGACGTTGTAGTTTTCCACCATAGCGACCCGCAGCCAGGGCCGGACCTGGGGGTCCTGGTCGATGAGCTTTTGCAGGCAGAGGATCAGGTGGATGATCCGCTTGGCCATGACATAGGCGGGAGCGGCCTTTGCCCCGAACAGGACGGTCACCGGCCGTTCGGGCAGTTTGCCGCTCTTGATCTCCAGGTACTTGCGGATAATATAGAGGGCGTTCATTTGCTGCCGCTTGTACTCGTGGAGGCGCTTCACCTGGATGTCGAAAACGGACTTGGGGTCCAGCTCAATGTGCTGGGTGGCCCAGAGAACCCGGCACAGATGATTTTTGTTGCGCTGCTTGACCTCCAGCAGGCGGTCCAGGACCGTTTCATCGTTTTGGAAGTCCAGCAGCTTTTCCAGCTGGGCGGCATCCTGCCGCCAGCCGCTGCCGATGCACTCGTCAATGAGCCCGGTGAGCCGGGGGTCGCAGGCCTCCAGCCAGCGGCGGAAGGTGACGCCGTTGGTCTTGTTGTTGAACTTCTCCGGGTACAAGTCGTAGAAGGGCTTGAGCTCGGAGTTCTTCAAGATCTCCGTGTGGAGGGCGGCTACGCCGTTGACGGAAAAGCCGCAGTGGATGTCCATATGGGCCATATGGACCCGGTTCTGACCATCCAAAATAGCCACCTTGGGGTCGGGATGGGCCTCCTTCATCCGGCGGTCCAACTCCCGGATGACGGGCACCAGCTGGGGGGCCACCTTTTCGATAAAGGACAGGGGCCACTTCTCCAGGGCCTCGGCCAGGATGGTGTGGTTGGTATAAGCGCAGGTGCGGCGCACCTGGTCCAGGGCGGCGTCAAAGGACATGCCTTTTTCCGTCAGCAGGCGGATCAGCTCTGGGATAACCATGGAGGGATGGGTGTCGTTGATCTGGACCACCACATGGTCGGCCAGGGTGCTCAGCGCATAACCCTTGGACTCCAGTTCGGACAGGATGAGCTGGGCGCCGGCGGACACCATAAAATACTGCTGATAGACGCGCAGCAGCCGGCCGGCCTCGTCGCTGTCGTCAGGATAGAGGAAGGAGGTGAGCCGGTGGGCAATGTCGCCCTTGTCGAAATCGATTCCCACCCAGGGCTGAGCGGCGGGCTCGGCCACATCGAAGAGGTGGAGCCGGTTGGCGTACTGGTTGTTTGCCCCAGGGATAGCGATGTCGTAGAGCACCGCCTTCAGCTCAAAGCCGCCAAAGGGGACGGTAAAGCTGACTCCGGTGGGGATGAGCCAGCTGTCAGCCTCGATCCAGGGGTCGGGGACCTCGGTCTGGCGGCCTTGCTCGAATTTTTGGCGGAACAGGCCGTAGTGGTAGTTCAGGCCCACCCCGTCGCCGGGCAGGCCCAGGGCGGCGATGGAGTCCAGGAAGCAGGCGGCCAGGCGGCCCAGCCCGCCGTTGCCCAGGGAGGGCTCGGGCTCCATGGACTCAATAACGCCCAAGTCGCGGCCCAGGTCGGACAGCAGCTGCTTCACCTCGTTGTGGATGCCGAGGGCCAGCAGGTTGTTGCTCAGCAGCTTGCCCATGAGGAATTCGGCGGAGAAGTAGTACAGCTTTCTCTCGCCCTCGGGGGCGGTGCGGTCCTGAGCCATGCGGTTGGTGAGAAGGAGCAGCGCCTCATAGAGCTGATGCTCATCGCACTGGTCCGGGGCGCGGCCAAAGCGCGCCTGGGTCATCTGCCAAAGTTGTTCATTGAGCTGCATTTCGATGTTTCTCCTTATTTTTGGTTTGATGAGAAGGGGCCGGCAGACGCTGGTACGTCCGCATCTCCCGGTACAGCCGCTGAGCTAGTTTTTCGTTAAAGGTGCCGGGCAGCGCCCTCCATTGCCAGTTGGACCCAAGGGTGGAGGGGACGTTAATTCTGGCCCCGCCGCCCAGGCCCAGCAGGTCCTGGAACTGCATCACCGCCAGATCCGCGGCGGAGGCCCAGGCCGCGCGCATCATGCCCCAGTGGTAGCCCTCCCGTTTGGACAGGCGCAGGTAGGCCTTGGCGAAAGAGACCTCCTTCCGGGGGGCGGAGGCCATCCAGCCCTGGATGGTGTCGTTGTCGTGGGTGCCGGTGTATACCACGCAGCGGGTGGGGAAGCAGTGCGGGAGGTAGTCGCTGCCGGCGTCCCGGCTGCCGAAAGCGAACTCCAGCACCTTCATGCCAGGATAGCCCGAATCCTTCAGCAACTTTTTCACCGAGGGGGTGAGAAAGCCCAGATCCTCTGCGATGATGTCCTTCCTGCCCAGGGTTTTGTTCACTGTTTTAAAGAAGTCGATGCCGGGACCGGGCTTCCAACGCCCATTGCGGGCGGTTTTGTCCCCGTAGAGGATGGCGTAATACTCGTCAAAGCCCCGGAAGTGGTCAATGCGCAGGGTGTCGTACAGCCGGAACTGGAAGGCGATGCGCCGCAGCCACCAGGCGTAGCCGTCCTGCTTCATTGCTTCCCAACGGAACAGAGGGTTGCCCCACAGCTGGCCGTCGGCGGTGAAGGCGTCGGGGGGGCAGCCCGCCACCTCAATGGGCAGGCCGTTTTCGTCCAGCTGGAACTGCCCCGGGTTGGCCCACACGTCGGCGCTGTCCAGCGCCACATAGATGGGCAGGTCTCCGATAATGGACACGCCTTTTTTGTTGGCGTACTCCTTCAACCCCCACCACTGCCGGAAGAAAAGATACTGCACCTGCTTCCAGAATGCAATCTCCCCGTCGTGTTCTTCCCGGGCCTGTTTCAAAGCGCCGGCCCTGCGCAGGCGCAGCTCCTCGGGCCACTCCAGCCAGGAGAGCCCGCCGTTGTCCTCCTTCAGAGCCATGAACAGGGCGTAATCCTCCAGCCAGTCCGCCTGCTCCGCACAGAAATCTGCCAAGCCGGGAGGGTTCTGAGCTGCCAGACGGCTGCAGGCGATGCGGAGCACCGGGTAACGGGTGGAGTACAGCAGCCCGTAGTCCACCCGCTCCGGGTCGCTCCCCCAGTCTAGGGCTTGATACTCCGCCGGTTCCAGCAGGCCGTCCCCGGCCAGCAGGTCCAGGTCAATCAGGTAGGGGTTGCCCGCGAAGGAGGAGAAGGACTGGTAAGGGGAGTCGCCGTAGCTGGTGGGGCCCAGGGGCAGGACCTGCCAGCAGGACTGCCCCCCTGCCGACAGAAAGTCCACAAATCGCTTTGCTTCCGCCCCCAAGGCGCCAATGCCCCAGGGGGAGGGAAGGGAGAAGATGGGCATCAGGATTCCCGCGTTTCTCAAGGTTGGGATCCCCTTTCTTATTTGTTTAGAGACAGCGGGAAACATTTGGGAGCCTTTTCCAGCGGAAAGGGAGGCAGAAAACGGTAATGTTTCCCGTGAACTTGACTAGTATGATACCATATTCCGCTGAAATTGCAAGGGAAATTTGAGGCCCGGGGACGCCGGGTTTTAGGAATGCCCTTGCCGCGCCCTGTTTTTTTCCGGGCTGCGGGCAGATTGCCGTTGTCTTTTTTTTGGAAACGTATTATACTATATATAGGAAAAGTGTTTCTAGGCGGGCCCATCCTGATACATGGCCCGCCCCATCTCACAGGGAGGTGTAATGATGAGCAATTATGTGATCTCCATCAGCCGGGAGTTTGGCAGCGGCGGGCGCCTGATCGGAAAGCGGCTGGCCGCAGAGCTGGGCATCCCGTGCTACGACCGGACCATTATCCAAAAGACGTCGGAAAAGAGCGGACTGTCCCCCGACTTTATTGCCCGGGCGGAGGAACGGGCCCGCAGCCGCTTCCACCTGTCCGTCGCCCCCGCCGGGATTGGGGCTTCCGCCCTGGCCCACCAGGGGGTGCCCGTGAGCCATCAGGCGTTTTTCGCCCAGGCGGAGGTGATCCGGGAGCTGGCGGACGAGGGGCCCTGCGTCATTGTGGGCCGGTGCTCTGATTATGTGCTGGGGGAACGGCCCGAATGTATAAAGGTATTCATTCACGCCGACATGGCCAGCCGGGTGGAACGGTGCGTGGAGGAGTACCATATTCCCTCTGAGGATATGGAGCGGCGCATTATCCGGATGGATAAGGGCCGTGCCAACTACTACAACTACTATACCGGCCACATCTGGGGCGACATGAGGCGGTACGACCTGACGCTGAACTCCGGCATGATCGGGGTGGAGGGCGCGGTCAACCTGATTGTGGCCCTGGTCAGGGCCCGGGCCGCCCAGGACGGGCAGTGACGCCATGGACAAACTGACCATACAGCTTTCCGGCGAGGCGGGGCACCTGGACAATTACTGCGCCGCCATCCGGGGCGCGGGGGGAGAGCCCTCGGCCGGCTGCTGCCCCCGCCCGGACTTGGCTTGCAGCGGGCTGGTGCTGTGCGGGGGAGGAGATATTGAATACATCCATTATGACCGGGAAGATCGGGGGTCCCAGCCCCCAGACCGGGAGCGGGACCGTGCGGAGCTGGAACTCTTCCGGGCCTTTTATCAGGCGGGAAAGCCCATTCTGGGGATCTGCCGGGGGGTACAGCTAATCAATGTCGCCCTGGGGGGCGCCTTGATCCAGGACCTCCCCCCCGGCCAACGGGTGTTCCACACCGGAGAGGGGGATGCCGTCCACCCGGTCCGGGCGGAGGAGGGTTCTGTCCTCCGCCGGCTTTACGGCCCTGTTTTCCCCGTGAACAGCTCCCACCACCAGGCGCTGGGGCGGCTGGGACGGGGTTTGCGGGCCACCGCCTGGTCGGAAAGCGGGTTCCCGGAGGCGGTGGAGCTGCCCGGATACCCCCTGTTAGGGGTCCAGTTTCACCCGGAACGGATGTCCTTTGGACGCCGCCGCCCGGACACCGTAGACGGCGCCCCAATCTTCAGCTGGTTTCTGGCTCTATGCCAGGGCGGCGGGGCGGCGGATTCAAACAAGGAATATACATAAGAAAGGATCTAAGCGATGCGCAGATTAATCACAGGGCGCGGACTCCGACTGCTGCTGGCAGCGGGGATCTGTTTGGGGACTCTGGCCTCGGTGGGGGCTGCGGGCGGAGCGGATGGAGCGCTCCCCCAGCCGGCGGAGGCGCTGAAAACGGAGGAGCGGGCGGTAGAGCCGGCGGAAGCAGCCGCCCGGACACGGCGGGCAGTGGAGCTGCTGGCACGCCGGGGCGTAAACAAACAGCAGCGGGACGCCCTGTCTGTTCGTATGGGGCAGGACGAATTCCTCTTTTCCATGCTGGAGCGGGGGGAGCTGACCCGCGTCTACCTGACCTACCTGGCGCTGCCCAACGGCCGGGCCGGCCTGCTGGACCGCTACAGCATCTGGGCTGTGGCAAATCCGGAGCTGACGGCTGAGGAGGCGGTCCTTCAGGTTAACATGAACCGGGACCGGGACTTCTACGCCTGCGTGCAGGAGGTGGAGGAGCCGTCCGGATTGGCGGTACTGGTCAACAAGCACTACGCCCTTCCCGCCGAATACGTCCCTGAGCTTGAGGCGCTGGGCAAGGGCTACGGGACCGGGTCTTTGCGGCCGGAGGCGGCGGAGGCCTTCCGGACTATGGCGGACGCGGCGAAAAAGGACGGGATTTCCCTGCGCAGCGTGTCGGCCTACCGGTCCTACAACACCCAGAAGAACACCTACAACCGGTATCTGAAGCAGTACAAGCAGGCCACTGTGGATACCTTTTCCGCCCGGCCCGGCCACTCGGAGCACCAGACCGGCCTGGCGCTGGACATCAACGTGGCCAGCACCCGGGCCCACTTCGAGAACACCCCCGCCTTTGCCTGGCTGAAAGAGCACTGCGCCGAGTACGGCTTTATCCTCCGCTACGACAAAGGCAAGGAGGACGTCACCGGCTACCGCTTTGAGCCCTGGCACTACCGCTATGTGGGCGCGGAGGCTGCCGCAGCCATTATGGAACAGGGCGTCTCTTACGAGGAGTATTTGGCCCTCCTGCCGGTTTGGAGCGAATAGAAAATCTGCCAGCCCCCGCCGAAAGGCGGGGGCATTCAAAAAGGGCGCACTGCGCCCTCATTTCCAATAAATGTATGAAAACGTCCCACTCCGGGGCGTTTTTTTGTATGGGTAGAGGCCCAAAAGGCCCGATAATACAAGGAGGAATCTTTATGGCAAGCAATTACACATCCAACTACGGGCTGTGCCAGTGGGAGCCCGGGGACAAGGTCCTGCGCAGCGAATTCAACGGGGACAACGCCAAACTTGACGCGGCCATCAAGGCCGTGGACAGCCGCGTGGACGGCAAAGCCTCCAACTCGGCGCTGAACAGCCTGAAGAACACGGTAAACAGCCTGTCCACCACGATCGCCGGGCAGGGGAACACTCTGGAAAAAAAGGGGAACTGCCAGGTGGTGGTATCTACCTACACTGGCGACGGCAAAAACTCCCGCACCCACACCTTCCCGAAAAAACCGGTGATGTTCTTCATCATCGGTGAGTGCATCATGTTTGTGGGCTACGGCTCCACCTGGGCCAAGAACCACGGGATCAGCGATTACGAAATACGCACCGCATGGTCCGGAAACAGCGTTACGTTCTCAATGAACAGCGCCTCGCCCGACTACTCCAAGCACATTGCCAACCGCAGCGGCATCACCTACCAGATGATTACCCTCTACGATCAGGAAGCCTGACAAAAGGGCCCCGGGCCCTTTCGGGCCCGGGGTCTTTGACCGCTCCAGCTTTAGCGTTTATAAAACGCTCAGGAAGGATTCTCC
>CANDCW010000027.1 GCA_947383275.1 uncultured Bacillota bacterium | reverse complement strand
TGGTGTGCACCATCTCCTCGGTGGATACCGGCCTGGCCCTCAACGCCCTGGCGGAAAACCGGTCCACCGTAGCCTGCGCCCACATCCAGGTGGACACGGGGATGGGCTTTGGCGGGTTTCTGGTCAGTGAACCGGAAAAAATCCTGCTGGCCTACCGCTCCCTGCCCAATGTGGCGCTGGAGGGCATCTACACCCAGCTTCACGCCATGAGGGCGGGGGACCCGGAGTCCGCCCGCCAGCTGGACCAGTTCCGCCAGGTGATGGACACCATACATTCCGCCGGGTTCGAGACAGGCACCGTCCACGCCGCCGGCTCCTTCGCCCTGCTCCATAACGACAGCGCCCGCCTGGACGGCGTCCGGGCCGGTTCGGCCATTCTAGGCCGGTGCCGCCGCACCCGGGACGACCGGCTGAAAACCGTGGGCTACGGCGAAGCGCCCCTGTCCGAGGTCCGCTGGCTGCCCAAGGGCCACTCGGTGGGGACCGACAAACCCATCATCCTGAAAAAGCCCACCCGGGTGGCGGTACTGCCTGTGGGCTACCAGAACGGCTTTGGCGTGGCCCGTCCCCGGGAGGCCGGCTTCTGGGCCCTCTGGGCCCGGTGGCGCAGGGCAAAAAAGCGCACCGTCTGGTTGGGGGACCAGAAGGCGAGGGTCCTCGGCCCTATCGGCGCCACCGAGACGCTGCTCAATGTCACCAGTCTGAAGTGCTCCGCCGGCGACCGGGCCGTCTTTGATATCGACCCCATCTTTGCCCGTGGATTTGAACGGGAGTTCCGATAAAAAGCGAGGTTTCAACTATGTCTGAATTATCCTTCCAGCCGCTGCTCTTCGGCGGCGACATCAACGTATACAGCGTGGCTCGGGCCTTTCACGAGGCCTACGGGGTGCGATCTGTCGCTTACGGCAAGTACCCCTCCTTTCCCTGCCACGGCAGCGCCATCCTGGACTACCGGGTGTGCTCAGACAACGAGGCGGAGGAAGCTTTCCGCCGCAATGTTCAGGCCGTATCGGGGGAATTTCCCGGCAAAACAATCCTTGTCCTGGGCTGCGGAGACAGCTATGTCCAGCTGGCCGCCCACTGCCGGGACTCCCTGCCGGAAAACGTAATCGCCCCCTATATCAGCGGGGAGCTGCTGGATACCCTCATCAACAAGGAAAAATTCTACCAGCTGTGCGACCAACACGGCATCGACCACCCGGCCACCTTTATCTATGACAAATCCATGGGCCATCACTTCACCCTCCCCTGGGGCCCGCCCTACATCGCCAAGCCCGCCGACAGCGTGGCTTACTGGGCCTGCGGCGACCACTCCCTGGCCAAGGTGTACATCTGCCAGAGCTGGGAGGAGCTGCTGGAAAGCCTGGACCACATCTACGCCGCCGGCTATCAGGACCACATGGTCCTCCAGGAGTTCATCCCCGGGGACGACAGCTACATGCGGGTGCTCACCAGCTACTCCGACCGAAACGCCCAAGTAACCACCATGTGCCTGGGCCATGTCCTGCTGGAGGAGCACTCCCCCCACGGCATCGGCAACCACGCTGTCATCCTGACGGAGTGCGACGAGGACTTGGAGCGGAAGATTAAGGGCCTGCTGGAGGCGCTGCGCTTCGTGGGCTTCTCCAACTTCGACATCAAATACGACCGGCGGGACGGCAAATACAAGGCCTTTGAAATCAACTGCCGCCAGGGACGGAGCAACTACTACGTCACCGGCGCGGGGCACAACATCGCCAAGATGGTGGTGGAGGACCGGATCGAGGGGAAGGATCTGCCCTTCCAAATGACCAAAAACCGCTCCCTGTGGCGGATGGTGCCCAAACAGGTGGCCTTCAAATTCACGCCCAAGCAGTACCACCAGGAGATGCACGCGCTCATCAAGGCCGGCGCAGACAGCCACTCCCTGGTCTATTCCAAAGACGCCTCCCTGAAGCGCCGCCTGCGGGTGTGCAAAAACCACCTGGGCAACATCAAACGGTTCGACCAGTACAACAAGGTCCCCACTGAGGAGTAACGCATGGCACAGTATCGTCTCGGCGTCCTGGGCGGCATGGGCCCCCAGGCTACCAACACCTTTTATCAATTTGTCATTGACCGCACCGATGCCCGGACCGACCAGGAGCACGTCAGCGCCCTGATTCTGTCCGACAGCGGCATGCCCGACCGCACCCGCGCCATCCTGGGCGGGGGAGAGGGGAGGGAGGCGGTCTACCGGCGCCTGCTGGCCGATGCCCGGCTGCTGGAGGGGGCGGGCTGCACCTGCATCGCCGTCCCCTGCAACACCTCTCACTTCTTCCTGGACCGGGTTCAGGCGGAGATCGGCATCCCCATTATCCACATGATCCGGGAGACGGCCCGGCTGCTGGCCTCCCAGGGAATGAGGCGGCCCGGAATCCTGGCTACCGACGGCACCATACAAACCGGGCTATACCAAAAGGAATTTTCAGATGCTGGAATCCAAGCTGTAATTCCCGCCCCTCGGGCTCAGCAGCTGGTTATGTCCTTGATTTACGACGACATAAAGGCCGGGCGGGACGGCGACCCCCAGAAGTTCGCCGAAATCCACCGGGATTTGCTCTCCCAGGGCTGCGACTGCGGCGTATTGGCCTGCACCGAGCTGTCCGTCTTCGCCGACAAGCACCACCTACCCCACTTCTATACCGACGCCATGGCCGTGCTGGCCCAGCGGTCGGTGGAGGCCTGCCATAAGCCCCTGCGGCATATTTTTATCAAATAATCCTGATAGGAGTGGTTGTAATGGAAAAAATTAAGGCCGATTCCCTGGCCCTGAATGCGGTCATCCGCGCCGTTTCAAAGGGTCCCCAGACCACCCTGGAGGACCTGAAGCGGCGGGACTTCTCCAAGGTCTTCTACACCTGGGACTGCTGCTGACCCCCACACTGTACAAGCGAGGTGTTTAACGTGAAACACACCCTCAGCGACTATATCGCCCTGTTGGAGCAGCGCTCCCTGCTGGCCGCGCCGGTCCCGGAAGAGCTGGACCGGGCGGCCCCGGTGGAGCTGGTGGCCTACGACTCCCGGGAGGTGGTCCCCGGCACGCTGTTTCTCTGCAAGGGGGCCCACTTCAAGGCGGAATTCTTAAAAATGGCCCAAGATAAGGGGGCCATCGCCTATGTGAGCGAGCGGCCCTACCCTGCGTCATCCCTGCCCTGCATTCTGGTAAACGACATGCGCCTGGCCATCGCTCCCCTGGCCGACCGGTTCTACGACCACCCCTCGGGCAAGCTGAAGGTCATCGGGCTGACGGGCACCAAGGGCAAGTCCTCCACTGCCTACTACCTGAAGTACATTCTGGACGAATACATGGCGGAGCAGGGCAAACCCGCCAGCGGCATCATCTCTTCCATCGACACCTACGACGGGGTGGAGCGCTTCGAGTCCCATCTCACCACTCCTGAGCCGCTGGAGCTCCAGCGGCACTTCGCCCATGGGGCGGAGGCGGGAATGGAGTACCTGACCATGGAGGTATCCAGCCAGGCGCTGAAGTACCACCGGTCCCTGTGCACCGACTTTGCCGCCGCCTGTTTTCTCAACATCGGGTACGATCACATCTCGCCCATCGAGCATCCGGATTTTGAGGATTACTTCTCCGCAAAACTGAAAATTTTCCGGCAGGGGGCGGTCAATTGCGTCAACCTGGACTGCGACCACGCCAGCCGCGTCCTGGCCGCCGCCAAAGAGGCGGGCAGGCCCCTATACACCTTCTCCCAAAGGGACGAGGAGGCCGACGTCTACGCCTCCCAGGTGCGCAAGCGGGGGGACGATATCCTGTTCCGGGTGCGCACCCGGCGCTACCTCCGGGAATTCCGCCTCACCATGCCGGGGCTGTTCAATGTGGAAAATGCCCTGGCCGCCATCGCGGTGTGCGAGGGGTTGGGCATCCCCGAGCGGTGCATCTATGTGGGGCTGATGAAGGCCCGGGTCCCGGGGCGGATGGAGGTGTACACCAACGCCGACGGCGCCGTTACCGCCATTGTGGACTACGCCCACAACCGAATGAGCTTTGAAACCCTGTTTCGTTCCGTCCGGGCGGAGTACCCCGGGCGGAGGATTGTAACAGTCTTTGGCTGTCCCGGCCTGAAGGCCCTGGACCGGCGGAAGGATCTGGGGGAAATCTCTGGAAAATATTCCGACCTGGTGGTCCTCACCGAGGAGGACAGCGGCGAGGAGGACACCATTTCCATCTGCCGGGAGATTGCCGCCCACGTTGCGGAGCAGGACTGCGAATACTCCATCGAGCCCAACCGGGGGGAGGCCATCCGTCAGGCCGTGCTGGGCTGCCGGCAGCCCTCGGTGCTGCTGATTACCGGAAAGGGAGCCGAGACCCGCCAGAAGCGGGGGCGGGAGTACGTGGAGACGCCCTCCGACGTGGATTACGTCCACGCCTTCCTCCAGGAATACGACGTGGCCCACGGCCTGGACGGCATGGAAAAGGTGCGCAGCCTGCTGTCCATTCTGCCCATCCTGAAGCGGCACGAGGGGAGGACCGTGGTGGTTAAGTACGGCGGCTCCGCCATCGGGGCGGCTTCCTGCCAGGACACCACCCTCCAGGATGTCGCCGCCCTGCGCATGGTGGGGATGCGGGTGGTGCTGGTCCACGGCGGCGGCAAGCACATCACCGCGCTGCTGGAAAAACTCCAGGTGCCCACCCGGTTCGAAAACGGCTACCGGGTCACCGATGAAGCCGCCCTATCCGCCGCCGAGCTGGCCCTGTCCGCCCAGGTAAACAAGGCCATTGTGGCCGACCTGGCCCGGCTGGAGGTGTCCGCCGTGGGCGTTTCGGGCAAGGACGGCGGGCTTATCACCGCTGCGGTGAGGGACCCGGCTCTGGGCCGGGTAGGGACTGTTACAAAGGTGAACACAAAGCTCCTGGACACCCTCCTGGACGCCGATTTCGTCCCGGTGGTATCCCCCATCGCCCTGGGGGAGGACGGGGCAGGCCTGAACTGCAACGCCGATGACGCCGCCCGCGCCGTGGCCGAGGCCCTGGGCGCCGAAAGCCTGGTGTTCCTCACCGACATCGGCGGTATCCTTATCGACAGCCATAACAGCAAAACCGCGGTAGACCGCATGGATGTCAAGCGGGCGGAGGAGCTCATTGAAACCGGCCTCATCGCGGGAGGCATGGTTCCCAAGGTCCGGGGCTGCACCCACGCCATCCGCGCCGGGGTGGGGGAGGTCTCCATTTTGGACGGCCGGGTGGAACACGCCCTGCTGCTCCACATGCTGGGCCAGCGGGCCTCGGGAACGACCATTACGGGATAATATTTTTCTCCTTTTTCTTGAAAGAAAAAGAAGTGAAACGAAAAAGAAAGGATGGCTCATTCCGCCATCCTTTTTTCATATTTCTTCAGCAAATCTTCGATTGCTTCATCCAGTAATCTGCTCTTGTTAATTCTCGTTTTCTTTGATAACTCATTAAAAGGCTCTACCAATTCTTTTGCAAGCGAAGACGAAAACCTCGCCCGATTCACATATACCGGTTCAGCCAATTGGAACACCACCCTATATATAGTCACTCAACGGTATTTATTATAACAGAAAAGTTTCCCGGGACAACTAGTCGCTATATATTGACTGAATAGTTGTTATATAGCATTATTAATATAGGGTGATACAAATGAAAAAATATGATAAACGGGTTTCTGTTAGAATACCTCAGGAGCTTTACGACACGCTGAAAAAACTGGCAGAAGCGGATTGCCGGTCACTTCCCAACTACATCCAGGTTGTTATACGGGAGCATGTGGAAAAAACAACGGCGGGGTGACTCCCGCCGCTTTTATCATCCGTTAAATTTTCCCATTCCCCGGTCGATGCCCTCGGCCAGGATGCACTCAATGGCGTCTGCGGCCCGCTTGACGGCCGCAGCGATGGCTTTTTTGTCCTCGCCCGCAAATTTCCCCAGCACCCAGTCGGCCAAGTCGTAGTCGGGGTGGGGCTTTTCCCCCACGCCCACCCGCAGGCGGGGAAACTGGTCGGTCCCCAGGTGCTGGATGACGCTCTTCAGCCCGTTGTGCCCGCCGGCCGAGCCCTTCACCCGGATGCGCAGCCGGCCTACCGGCAGGGCCGTGTCATCGGATACCACCAGCACGCGGGAGGGAGGGATTTTGTAAAAGTCCACCGCCGGGCGCACCGCCTCTCCGGACAGGTTCATGTAGGTGATGGGCTTCATCACCAACACCTTTTCCCCGGAGACGGTAAGGATGTTAGTCAGCGCCTTGAATTTCAGCTTCTGGATGGGCTTGCCCTGCCGCCCGGCCACCTCGTCGGCCACCATAAAGCCCACATTGTGCCGGGTATTTTCGTACTTGTCCCCGGGGTTGCCCAGGCAGACCAGCAGCCAGCCCACACCCCCGGCATCTTTTTTAAAGAACATGGCCGTCACTCCATAAAAGCGGGGCGGACACGCGCCCGCCCCCCGCACTATTTATAGGAACAAGGGAGACACAGAGGTCTCCATGTAGATGTGGCTGATCGCCTCGGCAAAGAGGTGGGCCACGGAGATGTACCGGATCTTATCGCACTGCACATCGGGCTTGGGGGGGATGGTGTTCAGAAATACCACCTCGTCCAGCACACTCTCCTGGATGCGGCGGATGGCGGGCCCGGAGAGCACGCCGTGGGACGCACAGGCCGTGACATCCTTCGCGCCGCCAATCTCCACCAGGGCCTTGGCCGCGTGGCACAGGGAGCCGCCGGTGTCCACCATGTCGTCCAGGAGAATGACCCGCTTGCCCTTTACGTCGCCGATAATGTTCATCACCTCAGAGGAATTTGCCTTCTGACGGCGTTTGTCCACAATGGCCAGGGGCATATTCAGCTTCTGGGCAAAGGCCCGGGCCCGGGCCACCGAACCTACGTCAGGGGAGACCACCATGGTGTTATCCCGGCTGTCTTTATACTTGCGGTTAAAGTAGTCCACAAAAATAGGGGAGCCCAGCATGTTATCCACGGGAATGTCAAAAAATCCCTGGATCTGGTTGGCGTGGAGGTCCATGGTCAGCACCCGGTCGGCTCCGGCCGTGGTAATCAGATTGGCCACCAGCTTGGCGGAAATAGGATCGCGGGGCTTGGTCTTCCGGTCCTGGCGCGCATAGCCGAAGTAGGGGATCACAGCGGTGATCCGCCCGGCGGAGGCCCGCTTCAGGGCGTCGATCATAATGAGCAGCTCCATCAGCGCATCGTTGACGGTGCTGGCCCTGCCATCCTTAACAAAGGCACAGGTGGACTGGACCACGAAGACGTCGGAGCCGCGGACCGTCTCGTAGATGGAGACGTAATTCTCCCCATCAGAGAACGCCCCCACCTCCGAGTTCCCCAGCGGGATACCCAGCTCCTTGCAGATGTCCTTGGCCAGCCCGGGGTTGGAGTTGCCCGTGATGACTTTGATGTCCTTGCCATGTGCAATCATGAATTACATCCTCCCAAATTTTTCTCTCGTAATCTTCTTTCTTTGTGAGGCCGCTCCCTCACGTTTCCCCCTTTTTGCGCCGGTTCTCCTCCGCCCAGCCGGGCTTGACCTCCTGGCGGGAGCGCCCGATTGCCATGGCGTCCTCCGGAACGTCCTCCGTCACCGTGGTTCCCGCGGCGATAAAGGCGCCGTCGCCCACCGCCACCGGAGGGACAAAGTTGGTGTTGCACCCCACAAACACGTTGCTGCCAATGGTGGTGCGGTGCTTGTGGAAGCCGTCGTAGTTGCAGGTAACGGTGCCGCAGCCAAAGTTGCAGTTGTCGCCCACATCGCTGTCGCCCACATAAGTCAGATGGGCCATCTTGGTCCCCGCACCCAGATTGCAGTTTTTCAGCTGGACAAAGGCCCCGATCTTGGAGCCCGCCCCCACCACGCAGTGGGGCCGGATGTGGGTATAGGGGCCGATCTGACAGTCTCGCTCCAGGGTGCTCTCCTCGCACTGGGACGCGTTGACGGTACAGTTGTCCGCAACTGTGCAGCCGGTGATCATCGTCTGGGGGCCGATGGTACAGCCGGACCCAATTACAGTCCCCCCCCGGAGGATGGTGCCGGGCAGAAGCATCGTTCCGGTGCCCACTTCAACCCCGTCCTCCACATAGACGGCGGCAGGATCCATCATCAGCACCCCGGCCGCTAAAAGCTGCTCCCGCTTGGCCTGGTAATTGTTCATATTCTTCCTCCTCGTTGCCCTTCTTCTTGGAAAGAAAGGAAGCCAAGGGCATTATAACATATATTTTGCGGTTTTTCCACCATTTAGGAAATTTTTTCTTCCGTTTCCCTCCGGGAAAACGCCCTTCCCGGCCCGCACCCCCTCTCGCGCATGGGGAACGCCTCCGCCTCCCTCCAGAAGCCGGAACAAAAACCGCCCCCCTGATTCCAGGGAGGGCGGTCATATGTCTTTTACTGGCAGACGGGAACCAGCGGCCGCACGCCGAGCCGCTCCCGCAGGCGGGAGGGGCGGCAGATACGTGAGACCTCCAGCCCGGCGCAGACGGTATCCACCAGATCCACCATCCACGCCTCCAGAGACCGGGGAAACGCACCTCCCAGGGGCCACATATGTGAGAGGATAATATTCCGCTCCTTGGGCGTGAGGGGGGTAAGGGCGGCGGCGTTACGGGCGGCAAACCGGGGGTGGTCAAAGCACTGGTTGCCGGGATGGGCGCTTTTATCCCGGGAATCATACAGGTACAAGTCGTGGAGCAGGGCCCCTCGGACGGCGGAGCGCACGTCCAGGCGGAGCATCCTGGCAACGCGGTAGGTGCTGAACGCCACAAACAGGGAGTGGTCCAGCGTGGTCACCGGGCCATGGTGCTTCCACCGGCCCATCATCCGAACCTGCTCGGAGTCCAGCAGCTCACGGGTCAGCTCTACAAACTCCCGTTCCCGCAGCCCGCGCTTTACATGGTTCATTGGAATCCTTCCTTTCCGCCCTTACAAGGGCGCTGTGTGTTCTGCCCCCATCATACACGATTCCGGAGAAAATGTCATCTGAAAAATATTGCCAATTTTTTGCCCGGTTTTAGCGGGTCTGTCCTGTCCCTTTTACCACAAATTTATAGGAACACAGCTCCGCCAGGCCCAGGGGGCCCCGGGCGTGGAGCTTTTGGGTGGAGATGCCCATCTCGCAGCCCAGGCCGAACTCCCCGCCGTCGGTAAAGCGGGTGGAGGCGTTCCAGTACACTGCGGCGCTGTCCGCTGCGGCAAGAAACCTGCGGGCGGCGGCTTCATCGCTGGTGACGATACAGTCGGAATGCCCGGTAGAGTGGGCGGCGATATGGGCCAGCGCCTCCTGCAGGGAATCCACCACTTTCACCGCCAAAACGTAGTCTAAAAACTCGGTGTCAAAATCCCGCTCCCCGGCGGGCACGCCGTCGATGACGGAGGCTGCGGCCCTGTCCAGCCGCAGCTCCACCGGGTGCTCCGCCCGGCCGGCAAGCCGGTCCTTTAATTTGGGCAGGAATTCCCCGGCAATGTCCCTGTGTATCAGGCAGGCTTCGGCGGCGTTGCACACGCTGGGCCGGGAGCACTTGGCGTTTTCCACAATATTCAGGGCCATCTCCTGGTCGGCAGCTCTGTCCACATAGATGTGGCAGATGCCGGTGCCCGTCTCCAGCACAGGGACGGCGGCGTTGTCCACACAGGCCCGGATCAGCCCCGCCCCACCCCGGGGAATCAGCAGATCCACCAGCCCCCGGGCAGCCATCAGTTCGCCGGCGGAGACCCGTGAGGAGTCCTCCACCAGCTGCAGGGCGTCGGAAGGCAGCCCGGCGGCGGACATGCCCTCCTTCAGCGCGGCCACAATGGCGGCCGCGGAGCGGCGGGCCTCCTTTCCGCCCCGGAGGACGCAGGCGGAGCCCGCCTTGAGGGCCAGCGCCGCCGCGTCGGAGGTGACATTGGGCCGGCTCTCATAGATGATGGCAATCACGCCCATAGGCACCGCCGTCTTCTCGATTATCAGCCCGTTGGGCCGCTCCACCCGGCTGAGCACCGCCCCCACCGGGTCGGGCAGCGCGGCCACCTCCCGGATGCCCTGGGCCATGCCCTCGATCCGACCGCCGCTGAGGGCCAGCCGGTCCAGCATCACGTCGGTGATAGTCCCTCGCGCCGCCTCCAGGTCCAGCGCGTTGGCGGAGAGAATATCGGCGGTATGGGCCAGCAGGGCGTCCGCCATGGCCAGCAGGGCCCTGTTTTTTGTCCCGGCCTCCGCCAGGGCCATGGCCCCCTTGGCGGCATTTGCCCGCCGCAGCAGTTCCTGTGTCGTCATTGTATCACACCTCTTGTCTTATATTTTATGCGGCCATACCAAGCTCACCGCGCACAGCGCCAGAGACAGTGCCATGACCAAATCCACCGTCCTGCGGTGATTTGCGAACAGCTTTTGAAGGGACACCCCGGCAAACAGCCATACCAAATTGCACGCCGGTCCGGTGAAGGGAAGGAAAATCCCCACCGGCAGCAACGCCCACAGGGAATTGTTATAGGGCAGCACATAGCCGCTCAGGGCGGTGATGCAGAAGATGATCACCTTCACATTGGTCAGGTTGACCAGCAGCCCCGTACGGAAGGAGGGCGCCGCCGGATCATGGTCCAAATCAAGCCCGCTGGAGCGGAGCATGTGCCAGGCCATCCACAGCAGATATGCCGCCCCCACCCAGGAAAGCATCCCCACATACTCGTTCATCGCCGCGCCCAGCAGCCAGGTGAGGGCCGCCGCCCCCATAGCGTCCAGGAAAAAGCCGCAGAACAGCCCCCGCCACTGCCTCAGCGCCGGGCCCCGGCCATAGCGCAGGGCCGCCCCCAGGGAGCAGAGGTTAGCCGGTCCGGGGGTAATGCCCCCCACAAAGCAGTAGAGCAAAAAACTGGGAATCAGCGCAGCAGGCATGACAGCCACCGTCCTTTCTCTGGTGCTCTCATTCTACCAGAGAAATTTACGTTTGAATAGCAAATATTTTTAAAGGCGGAGCACCTGGGGTGTACGCGGTCCACCGTCACAGTCCACATTCAGCAGCTGGAGGAGGAGCTGGGCGTCCCTTTTTCCCCCAGGAACCGGGTGCCCACGGCTTTGCCCTCCAAGATGTCGTAAAGGCGCTCCGGGTGCTCCCCGTTGGTGATGACCATGTCGCAGCCTGCGGCCGTCACCATCCCGGCGGCCCGGAGCTTGGTCTCCATGCCGCCGGTGGCCAGGCCGCTGCCCTTGCCCCCGGCTAAGGCGGCAATCTCCGGCGTCACAGCCTCCACAACCGGAATCAGCCTGGCGTCCGGGTCCTTCCGGGGGTCGGCGGTATACAGCCCCTCAATGTCGCTGAGCAGAACCAGCAGGTCCGCCCCTATGGAACAGGCCACAATGGCTCCCAGGGTGTCGTTATCGCCCACCTTAATCTCAGCGGTGGCCACGGTGTCATTTTCGTTGATGACAGGCAGGGCCCCCAGCTCCAGCAGCCGGGCCATGGTATTCTCAAAGTTCCGCCGGCGGTCGGCATGATCGATATCCTCGCTGGTGAGAAGCATCTGGGCCACCGTGTGGTTGTACTGGGCAAACAGCTTGTCATAGGTGTACATCAGCTCGCACTGGCCCACAGCTGCCGCTGCCTGCTTGGTGGGCATATCGGCGGGCTTTCCGGGCAGATTCAGCTTGCCCACCCCCATTCCAATGGCCCCCGAGGACACCAAAATTACCTCGTGCCCCGCGTTTTTCAGGTCGGACAGCACCTTCACCAGCCCCTCCACATGGCGGATGTTCAGCCGCCCGGTGGCGTGGGCCAGGGTGGAGGTTCCAACTTTTACCACAATGCGCACTTCTTACTCCTTTCTCTTCTTTCCTTATATATAAAGAAAAGAAGCAAAAGAAAATTTTCTGGAAAACCTTCGTTTTTCCGAGGCTCTATTTCCTGGCCAGCTTCAAGGTTTTCTCATAGGCGGCAATCACCGCGTCCATGGCGGCAGCCCGAAAGCCCCGCTCCTCCAGGGCGCGGACTCCCTGAATCGTGGTGCCGCCGGGGGAGCAGACCGCGTCCTTCAATGCGCCGGGGTGCTTGCCGCTCTCCAGCACCATGCGGGCGGAGCCCTCCAGCATTTGGGCGGCGTAAGCCACCGCCTTGTCCCGAGGCAGGCCGCAAGCCACGCCCCCATCGGCCAGGGCTTCGAGGAACAGGTAGGCAAAGGCCGGGCCGCAGCCGGAGACGGCGCTGGCCGCGTCAATCAGCCCCTCGCTCACCGGGTCCACCAATCCGGCGGGGGCGATGAGGGCGGCAAAATCGTCCAGCTCCTCCACCGTCACCAGCCGGCCACAATACTGTACCACGCCCGCGCCCACCGCAGCGGGAGTATTGGGCATCATCCGGATCACGGGACAGTCCATGTCCAATATATCCTGGATGCGCTCGCAGGACAGGCCCGCCGCCATAGTCGCCAGAACAAAGCGGTCCTCCCGCTTGCGCAGGAGCACCTCCAACGGATCCAGCACCAGCTGCATCATCTGGGGCTTAACGCCCAGGAAGATAAGCCCGGCAGTGCGGGCGATCTCCTCATTGGTGGACAAAACCGCCCCAGGCAGCTCCGCCGCCAGGGCCTCCGCCTTGGCGGGCGTGCGGTTTGACAGCAGGATGACCTCCGCCAGCCCGCTTTTTGCCGCCGCCCAGGCCATCGCCGCGCCCATATTGCCTGTGCCGATAAATCCAATGGTCTGATACATCGATATATCCTCCCCGCCGTTGGCGTTTTGCCTGATTATAACACGGAAGCCGCGGATAGTACAGAGTTTTTCACCGTCCGTCTATAAAAGGCGGCAAAATATTTTAATGGGAAATCTTAAGAAGTTCTTAATTGTATTTTCCCCTCCGGTGCGATATACTCTCTGTACTAATACAGTTAGTACAGTATCCGGAAAGGAGGAACTGCTATGCTGAACCTGGATTATCGGGACGCCCGTCCCATCTATGAACAGGTGAAGGACGGCCTGCGGAGGCTTATGGTCACTGGGGTGATTCAGGAGGGGGAAAAGCTGCCCTCGGTGCGCACCATGGCCGGGACCCTGGCCATCAACCCCAATACCATCCAGCGGGCCTACGAGGCCCTGGAGTCGGAGGGATACGTCTACTCAGTGCCCGGCAAGGGCTCCTTCGCCGCACCCAACACCGGGGTGGACGAGGGACGCAAACACGAGCTGCTCCAGACTTTTGACCAGACAGCGGGCGAGCTGCTGTTTCTGGGAATCAGCGGCCAGGAGCTGTGGGCCCGCATCCGGGCCCTGGAGGGGGGAGGAACAGTATGATTAAAGCTATTAATGTGGTAAAAACCTTCGATGGCTTCCGGGCCCTGGACGGCCTGACCATGACGGTACAGCGGGGTTCCATCTACGGGCTGGTGGGCCCCAACGGGGCGGGCAAATCCACCATTCTGCGTCACATCATGGGCATCTATCGCCCGGACTCCGGCTCGGTGCTGGTGGACGGGGATCAGGTCTATGAAAACCCGGCGGTCAAGGCCAAAATTGCCGCCATACCCGACGAGCTGTACTACTTTAACTCCGCCTCCACTCAGGACATGATGCGCTTCTACCGGGGGATGTACCCCAATTTCGACGCAAAGCGGTACGAGGTGTTAAAGGAGGCCTTCCCGGAGGTGGACGAGAAACAACCCATCCGCCGGCTGTCCAAGGGGATGCAGAAGCAGAGCGCTTTCCGGCTGGCCCTGTGCTGCAACCCGGAGGTGCTGGTGCTGGACGAGCCGGTGGACGGCCTGGACCCAGTGATGCGCCGTCAGGTGTGGACCCTGCTCATGGGCGATGTGGCCCAGCGGGGGACCACCGTGCTGGTATCCTCCCACAACCTGCGGGAGCTGGAGGACGTGTGCGACCATGTGGGCATCCTGTCCCACGGCAAGGTGCTGCTGGAGCGGTCCCTCACCGATTTGCAGGACAACGTGGTCAAGCTGCAGATCGCCTTCGCCGATGGCGCCCTCCCGGAGCTGCCAAAGGACCTGAACGTACTCCACACCTCCCAGATCGGCCGGGTGTACACCCTCATCGTCCGGGGCAGCCCGGCGGAGATCAAAACCCGCATGGCGGGCTTCGCCCCCATTCTTATGGAGGCCCTGCCCCTGACCCTGGAGGAAATCTTTATTTATGAACTGGGAGGTGAGGACTATGCGGTCCGCGACATCGTACTTTAACGGCACCCTCTACCGGAAAACTTTAGCCCGCTTCTGGCCCCTGTGGGGGCTGTACAGCCTTGTCTGGCTGTTTTTCATCCCGCTGAGCATGCTCAGCAGCTATTTCGATCGCTACTTGAACACCGACCCCGTGCGCCGCCTGTTGTCCTACGCCGCCCGCCTGCCCGAGTATATCATGCCGGGGCTGTTCTTTGTGGCCTTTTTCGCCATCCTATACGCCATGGCGGTGTTCGGCTACCTATATAACCACCGCTCCGCCTGTTGGACCCACGCCCTCCCCCTGCGGCGGGAGGCCCTGTTCATCACCCAATACCTGGCGGGGCTGACCATGCTCCTCCTTCCCCAGGGGGCGGTGACGGTGCTCACCGCCATGATCGAGCTGGCCTTTCTGCCCATGGGCAGCTGGGGCGGGGCCCTGTCCGCTCTGGGGACCTGGTTGATTGCCCTCACCGGCCTGTGCCTGTTCTTCTTCTCCTTCGCCGCTTTCTGCGCCATGTTCACCGGCCACATCCTGGCCCTGCCTACCTTTTACTGCATCCTCAATGTGCTGGCTGCGGTGATCTATGAGCTGCTGGACGGCTTGTTCCACCAGTTCTTCTTCGGCTACGACGGCTCCCGGGGCGCCCAAAAGGCGGCGGAGTACCTCACCCCCTTCCTTCCCCTGCGGGAGGCCTCCGGCTGGCTGGAGAGCTCCGGCCTTAAATCCCCGGCCACCATCGCCGCCTACGCCGCCGTGGGTATTGTGTTGACCCTCATCTCCCTATCCGTCTACCGCCGCCGGCACATCGAGACCGCCGGGGACGTGGTGACCATCCCCCTGGTGCGGCCCCTGTTCAAATACGGGGTGTCCTTCTGCTCCGGGTTGGCCTTTGGCATATTCACGTCGGCATTCTTCGGCTGGCGCGCCCTCCCCGCCCTCATCCCCTGCATCCTGTTCTGGACGGTGATGGGCTACTTCGCCGCCGAAATGCTGCTGAAAAAGTCCTTCCGGGTATTCAAGGCCTGGAAGGGGGCTGCGGTCATGACCGCCGTCATGCTGGCGCTCTGCCTGGTGTGCACCATGGACCTGCTGGGGGTGGCCACCCGGGTGCCCAGCCCGGACAAGGTGGACAGCCTGTCCGTTCAGCTCCACCTGGGCTACCCAGACGACGACGGCCGGGACTACATTGCCACCCTCACCGAACCGGAGAATATCCAGCGGTTTATTGAGCTTCACCAGGCTATCGTGGGCGACCGGGCCCGCCTGAACCAGGACAGCCCCAGCTTTGACTGCGGCAACGACTACGCCTATTTGACCCTTTCCTACACCCTGAAGGGAGGCTCTACCCTCGCCCGGGACTACGGCGGTATCCCCCTCTACCGGGAGGACCTGGACCGGGAGGGCTCTGTGACCAATCTGTTCCAGAAGTTTTTGGAGGACCGGGCACTGGCTGCCGATGCCTACGGCTTTGCGGACTTCCTGAAGGACGGCCGCCTCACCGGCGCCTGGCTGGACCGCCTCTATAATGCCAAAGGCGAGATGGAGTACAGCGTCTATGTGGACGACTACGCCCAGGAGCTTTGGGACGCGGTTCAGGCCGACTTTGCCCAGGGGACCATAGGCGTGCGCTACCTCTTCGACATGGGCGAGGACCGGCAGGCCAACACCTTCCTCACCGACCTGACCTTCAACGTCACCGGCAACCGTTTCCCAGACGCCGGCCGGGAGGGCTACTCCGTCCAGGCCACCCCCGGCGGCTCCAAAATTGACCGGACCCTGGCCATCACCCTCACTCCCAACGCCAAGCACACCCTGGCCGTCCTGGAGGAGGCTGGGATTTTTGAAGAGGGCTACACCCTGATCCTCCACAGCGACAGCGACGAGAGCGGCGGCTGGGCCCCCCATACCTCCGCCTGGTAAAATCCCAGAAAAATTTATTGCAATTTGTGCGCCCCTTCTGTATAATGGAGAGCAAGAGCGGTTATCCCGGGCGTTTCGACGAAACGCCCTATCAAAAATCAGGAGGTAACACCCATCATGAGAGAAGTTTATGTCGTCAACTGCTGCCGTACCGCCATCGGCTCCTTCGGAGGCTCCCTGAAGGACACCCCTGCCGCCGACCTGGGCGCCGTCGTCATCAAGGAAGCCCTGAACCGGGCCAACGTCAAGCCTGAGAACGTGGACGAGGTCATGTTCGGCTGCATCCTCACCGCCGGCCTGGGCCAGAACCCCGCCCGCCAGGCCAGCTTGAAAGCCGGCATCCCCACCTCCGTGCCCGCCTACACCGTGGGCATGGTGTGCGGCTCCGGCATGAAATCCGTCATTGAGGGCGCCCGCACCATCGGCTGCGGCGACGCGGAGATCATCGTGGCCGGCGGCATGGAGAATATGTCCGCCGCCCCCTTCGCCATCCCCGCCGCCCGCTGGGGCGCCCGCATGGGCGACTCCAAGATGAAGGACACCATGATTTCCGACGGCCTGTGGGACGTGTATAACAACTACCACATGGGCACCACCGCCGAGAACATCTGCGACGTGTGGGGCATCACCCGGGAGGAGCTGGACGAGTTCGGCTACAATTCCCAGAAGAAGACCGCCGACGCCCAGGCCGCTGGCAAGTTTGACGACGAGATTGTCCCCGTGATGATTAAGGTCAAGAAAGAAATGGTGGAGTTCAAGAAGGACGAGTTCCCCCGCCTGTCCCCCATGGATAAGCTGGCCAAGCTCCGCGGCGCTTTCCCCTGCGGCCCCGAGGGCGTAGAGGACGAGATTGTCCACACCTTTGAGCCCACCCAGATCCACGAGGCCGATGCCAAGAAGCACGTCCAGCGGGTAACCGCCGGCCAGGCCTCCGGCATCAACGACGGCGCCGCCGCTATCGTGCTGGCCTCCAAGGAGGCCGTGGAGAAGTACGGCCTGAAGCCCATGGCCAAGCTGGTCAGCTGGGGCCAGGGCGGCGTGGATCCCAAGATCATGGGTGTGGGCCCCGTACCCGCCTCCCGCCAGGCCATGGAGAAGGCCGGCCTGAAGATTGAGGATATGGATCTGGTAGAGGCCAACGAGGCGTTCGCCGCCCAGTCCATCGCCGTGGCCCGGGAGCTGGGCTTCGACATGAGTAAGGTCAACGTCAACGGCGGCGCCATCGCCCTGGGCCATCCCGTGGGCGCCTCCGGCGCACGGATCATTGTCACCCTGCTCCACGAGATGCTCAAGCGGGACGACGCCAAGAAGGGACTTGCCACCCTATGCATCGGCGGCGGCATGGGTGTCGCCACCATCTTCGAAAAGTGCTAATGCCTTAAACGCTCAGCCGGCCCGGGGTACCCCCGGGCCGGTTTTTTGTTTTTAGCCGCCGAAGGCGGCCCCAAAACGCAACCCAGCACAGCGGTTGCGCTTTGGAGAGGAGGAGCAGCGAAATAAGCGAGCTTGCGGCTTTCCCCGCAAGCGAGGGATATGAAGCTTGCAACGACGAAAAACCCCGGATACCTGCTCCAAGGCATCCGGGGCTTCCCGTTGAAAAAGAGGATTAAAATGAAACGAACTGTCTCTTGCAAATATTATGATATCGGAAAGTTATTAACAAATCCAACGTCAGTTGTTACAAAAAGATTAAATCGCCAAAAAATTTTTTCGAGCCAGAGGAGTTCTTGGTATTTTTAGACATATTCTACCGCCGTAAAAAAGAGAGAAAGGCCAACGGAGCGACCCGTCAGCCTTTCAAAAAATGGAGGATAGAATGAAAAGATGTTCTTGCCTTGCGAGTATGAGTATAGACAAAAGATTTTACAAAAGTTCACGCCAGTTGTTACAAAAACTTTAAATATTATCGCAAACTTTGAAAAAATGCCTGGAGCACACCCTCACACTCCCGCTCCAGCGGGCCCCGGTAGATGCGGGGGCGGTGGTTGAACCGCTCCTCGAACAGGTTTAGCACTGAGCCGCAGCAGCCGGATTTCGCCTCCTTCGCCCCATAGCGCACCTCCTCCACCCGGGCGTTGATGATAGCCCCGGCGCACATGGGGCAGGGCTCCAGGGTGACGTAGAGGGTACAGCCGTGGAGCCGCCAGCTGCCCAGCCGGGCGCAGGCCCCTCGGATGGCCTCCACCTCCGCGTGGGCGGTGGCGTCGCCGCGGGCCTCCCGGCGGTTGCGCCCCCGGCCTACGATTTCCCCGTCCTTCACAATGACGCAGCCCACCGGCACATCGCCGTCCGCGATGGCCTCTCGGGCCAGGCGCAGTGCCTCGGCCATGAAGGACTCATGACTCTTTTCCACCCGTCCCCCTCCTTTTCTTCCATTCTATCACAAGTTGCCCCTTGCCGCAATGCGAATCCCGTGATACAATATCCGTCGAATTCATTGCAGAGGGACACGTTCTATGAAAACTTATCACGCCGGACAATTTGATATCGCCGTCATCGGGGCGGGCCACGCGGGCATCGAGGCCGCGCTGGCCGCCGCCCGGATGGGGATGAAAACCCTGTGCTTTACCGTCAACTTGGACGCGGTGGGCAATATGCCCTGCAATCCGGCCATCGGCGGCACAGGGAAAGGCCATCTGGTGCGGGAGCTGGACGCCCTGGGGGGCGAGATGGCCAAGGCCGCCGACCGGGCCTGCATCCAGTACCGGCTGCTCAACCGGAGCAAGGGGCCCGCCGTGTGGTCCCTCCGGGCCCAGGCCGACCGGCGGGAGTACCAGAAAATCATGAAGCACACCCTGGAGCAGCAGGCAAACCTGTGGGTGAAGCAGGCGGAGGTGGTGGAAATCCTCACCAAACATGGCGCGGTGTCCGGGATAGCCACCCACACCGGGGCGGTCTATGCCGTGAAAGCCGTCATCATTGCCACCGGCACCCACCTGGGAGGGCGAATCGTGGTGGGGGAGGTGGTCCGGGATTCCGGCCCCGACGGCCTGGCCGCCGCCCTGCCCCTGACGGAAAGCCTGAAGCGGCTGGGGCTGTCCATCCGCCGGTTTAAGACGGGCACGCCCCCCCGGGTAAACGCCCGCAGCGTGGATTTTTCCAAAATGGAGCTTCAATCCGGGGACGGGGACGGCCTGGCTTTCTCCTTTCAGACACAAGCGCCCCCGGAAAACCGGGCCGTCTGCTGGCTCACCTACACCAACGAGGAGACTCACCGGATTATCCGGGCCAATTTGTCCCGCTCCCCCCTCTATGACGGCACCATTGAGGGCGTCGGCCCCCGCTACTGCCCCTCCATTGAGACCAAGGTGGAACGCTTCCCCGGCAAGGAACGCCACCAGCTGTTTATTGAGCCCATGGGGCTGGATACGGAGGAGCTGTATATCCAGGGCTTTTCCTCCTCCCTCCCGGAGGAGGTGCAGATCGAGATGCTCCACACCATTCCCGGCCTGGAACACGCCGAGATGACCCGCTGCGCCTATGCCATTGAGTACGACTGCGTGGATCCCACCCAGCTGGAGGCCACCCTGGAGGCCAAGGCCGTCCCCGGACTGTACGGGGCAGGGCAGTTCAACGGCTCCTCCGGCTATGAGGAGGCCGCAGTCCAAGGCTTCGCGGCCGGGGTGAATGCGGCCTTGAAAATTCAGGGGAGGCCCCCCTTCATCCTCCGCCGGGACCAGGGGTACATCGGAGTACTTATCGACGACCTGGTCACCAAGGGCACCAACGAGCCCTATCGGATGATGACCTCCCGCACTGAGTACCGGCTACTCCACCGCCAGGACAACGCTGACCGGCGGCTCACCCCCATCGGCTATGAATTGGGGCTGGTCCCCCGGGAACAATATGAAAAGGTGCAGGAGAAGTACCGGGCCGTAGACCGGGAGGTACGCCGCCTGGAGCACACCGGCACGCCGCCCACGCCGGAGCTGGCCGCTCTGCTGGAGGAGCGGGGGGAGCCGCCTGTGAAGGACGGCGCCCGCCTGGCCGACCTGCTCCGCCGCCCCAGACTGAGCTACGCCGGCCTGGCCCCCTTCGACCCGAACCGGCCCGAACTGCCCTCCACCGTAACCAGCGAGGCGGAGATCACCATCAAATACGCCGGGTACATCGACCGGCAGCTGCGCCAGGTGGAGGAGGTCAGGCGGCTGGAGGCGTGCCCCATGCCCCCTGACATAGACTACCTCTCCATCGCCGGCCTGCGCCTGGAGGCCCGGCAGAAGCTGGCCGAGATTCGCCCCCGGAGCCTGGGCCAGGCGGGGCGGGTGTCCGGCGTCTCCCCGGCGGACGTGGCGGTGCTGATGGTGTATTTGAAGCAGCGTGAATGAGTGTTCTTTTCATTTAAAAAGAAAAGAACCAAAAGAAAACTTTGCGAAAAACTTCGTTTTTCTTCTGAAAAAATCTGGAGGCGGAAATATGGAACTGACACAGGTAAAGGAAAACACATGGGTCATTGAAGCCAACCAGCTCATCCCCCTCTA
Source organism: uncultured Bacillota bacterium (assembly GCA_947383275.1). Classification (GTDB taxonomy): domain Bacteria; phylum Bacillota; class Clostridia; order Oscillospirales; family Oscillospiraceae; genus Lawsonibacter. Next base: position 8,078 of record CANDCW010000027.1, on the reverse strand, counting down.
CAGGCTGGACAGCCGCCGGTGTGTTTTGCTGGACTCCGGCCTGCTTCAGGAGCGGGAGGAGTTGGAGGAGACCCTGGCCGCCGCCGGGCTGACCCCGGTGGGGGTGCTGTGCTCCCACGCCCACGTGGACCACTGCGCCAACAACGGGTATTTTCAGGAGAAGTATGGGACACAAATTGCCCTCACCTACCCGGAGGCGGGGATGTGCGCCTCGCTGCTCACCTTAAAGTGCTATTTTCTTACCCTTTCGCCGGGGACAGTGGAACGGGAGTCCGCCTGCATGATCCACCGGCCGGATGTCATCCTTCCCCCCCAGGACGGGCCCTTCTCCTTCTGCGGGGCGGAATTTCGAATTATCCACACACCGGGCCACTCCGCTGGGCATATCTGCACCATCACCCCAGACAATGTCTGCTACACCGCAGACACCCTCCTCAGCCGGGCGCTCTTAAATGCCAAGCTGCCCTACAACCTGAGCCAGCAGATGGCCCTGGAGAGCCGGGAAAAGCTGCGCAAATTGGACTGCCGCCAGTATGTCATGGCCCACCGGGGCATTTGCCCCCGCGAGGAAATCGACCGTCTGATCGACGCCAACCAGAACCTCGTCCGCCGCCGCGCGGAAGAAATCCTCTCACTGGTAGACGGGCCCATGACCGCCAGCCAGATTGACGAAAAGGCCTGCACCCTTTACCAGCTGTTTACCCACAAGCCCCGCCGCTCCCTGCGGTTTGAACGCAACGTCCGCTTCTTCATCGAGTATTTGGTGGATACGGGCAGGCTGGCGGAGCACTGCCAAAACGGCGCTACCTATTACAGCAAAACATAAATGATATAAAATTTGAGGAAAGCCCTTGCAATTGAACTTAAATTGTGGTATGCTACTGGGTAATCTCGGGTTTTCCCGGTTTAAAACGTAAATTTGCGGCCTCAGGGCCTTGAAAGGAATGAGTAAACATGAATGCACTGAATTTAGTCCTCACCATTATCCAGGTCCTGTGCGGTCTGGCCGTTATTGCCGTGGTCATGCTCCAGTCCGGCAAGAGCGCCGGCTTGTCGGGCGCCATTGCTGGCGGTGCCGACACGTTTCTGTCCAAGAATAAGGCTAAGAGCCTGGACGCCAAGCTGGCCAAAATGACCAAGTGGGTGGCCATTCTCTGGATTGTCATTACCCTGGCGCTGAACCTGATCTAAATGTAAAAAATCAGCCCCGCCGGCCGGCGGGGCTGATTTTTTATTTCATCTCATGGCTATTGAGCAGGGAATGCTTGATGTCCCACAGCTTCTGAGACAGGTCCACATAGTAATTATGGGGGTTCTCAAAGCGTTTGACCTCGTCCCAAAGGGAGTCCACCTGACGCTGGCAGTAGGCCCGGCTGGTCTGGAGGTCCGGAACCTCGTACACCAGCTTGCCCCCTTGGAAGACGGGAACCATCAGCTCCCTGGCTTCGATGCCGGTGTACACCTTCCGCTTCCAGGTGGCGTCCGGATCAAAGAGCTCCAGGGGCTGGTTGAAATCGAAGGTCTCGTCCTGGAGGCAGATCAGGTCAGCCTCCGCCTTGCCGGTGTCCTTGGAAAAAATACGGTAGATCTTCTTAAAATGGGGGGTCGTGATCTTGGCGGCGTTCTCACTAATCTTGATCTTGGGGATGATGGTACCATCGTCGTCCTCAATGGCGGCCAGCTTGTACACGCCGCCGAACACCGGCTCGGACCGGGAGGTAATGAGCCGCTCGCCCACACCGAAGGAGTCGATCCTGGCCCCCTGGCGGACCAGGTCCCGGATGATATACTCGTCCAAGGCGTTGGAGGCCACAATCTTGCACTCCTGAAAGCCCGCCTCATCCAGCATTTCCCGCGCTTTCTGAGACAAATAGGTCAAATCGCCGGAATCCAGGCGGATGCCGCACTTCGTAATGCCCCTTGGGACCAGCACTTCATTGAACGCCCGGATCGCGTTGGGTACGCCGGAATGGAGCACGTTGTAGGTGTCTACCAGCAGGGTGGCGTTGTTAGGGTAGAGCTCACAGTAGGTTTTAAAGGCGGTATACTCATCGGGGAACATCTGAACCCAGGAGTGGGCCATGGTACCGGTAGCGGGGGAGCCGTAGCGCTGGTCGGCCATGGTGCAGGCGGTGGCGGAACAGCCGGCAATATAACTGGCCCGGGCCCCCAGCAGGGCGCCGTCCGCCCCCTGGGCCCGGCGGGAGCCGAACTCCGCCACCGGCCGGCCCTCGGCGGCCCGGACAATGCGGTTGGACTTGGTGGCAATGAGGGACTGGTGGTTCAGGGTAAGCAGGATAAAGGTCTCTACAAACTGGGCCTGAATGGCCGGGGCCCGGACGGTAAGAATCGGTTCATTGGGGAAAACCGGGGTGCCCTCCGGAACGGCCCAAATGTCGCCGGTGAATTTAAACTGCTTCAAAAACGCCAAAAATTCCTCGCTGAAGCAGCCCTTGGCACGCAGATAAGCCACGTCCTCCTCGTCAAAGCACAGCTCCTGGATATATTCCACCACCTGGGCCAGCCCCGCCGCAATGGCAAAGCCCCCCTTATCAGGGACGGAACGGTAAAACACATCAAAATAGCAGATGCGGTCCTGCAGGCCGGTCTGGAAGTAGCCGTTGGCCATAGTCAGCTCGTAGAAGTCGCAGAGCATGGTCAGGTTCGTCTTTGCTTTCATTGGGAAAGCCTCCTTGTGTCGGGGTGACAAGACACCCCTTTGTTAGACCTTATTATACTCCCTTGAAAAAAAAAAGCAAGGCTAAGAACACGGAAATCCCCGACGCCCACTTTATGTGAAAGGAGCGGCGGGGATCTCAGGTTATTGCGGTTCTTTGGGGAGCTCGCTTTGCTCCAGGTACATCTCTTCCAGCTCTTGCTGGATCTGTTCGATTTCTTTGTTCAGATCAGTCAACCGATTGAATGCATGATAGTAGAGTTTTTTATAAAAATCATCTTCCATTGCAGTTCCTCCTCAATTCCTATTTTATCTGATTTTCAGATAAAATCAACCCTTTTTGCAAATATAATCTGCTGACAGGATAATTTGCGGGGAGGAGCGCCTATGCCAAAGAGGAAAACTGTCGGCACAGAAAATTTGGTTGGGCAAAATGTCGTGCTGCTTCGCAGACGCAGAGGGATGCGGCAAACTACGTTACTCTCACAGTTACAAGTACGGGGCATTGACATCGGGCAGTCTGCGCTGTCTGCCCTTGAAGGGCAGAACCGAAAGGTTTCCGACAAAGAACTGGTTGCGATAGCTGATGCGCTGGATGTTTCGGTAGAAGAGCTGTTCCACCCAAAGAGCAAGAAAAGCGCAAAATTGTAACCATCTGTTTTTAAGAATCATTTCGCAGTTTTTGAGGAATACTGAACTTACATTTTCCATCGTTAAGGAGGGTTCATTATGTCCGACAAAACTGACGCCTTTCTCCACAGCCAGACCAGAGAAAACCTGATGCGGGCTTTCGCCGGGGAGAGCCAGGCCCGAAACCGCTACACCATCGCCGCCGGGGTGGCCAACAAAGCCGGGCTGGCGGTACTTCAGGGGGTATTCCTCTTCACCGCCGACCAAGAGCGGGTCCACGCCAAGCAGTTTTACAGCGCGTTGGAGGACTGCGCGGGGCAGACCATCAAGGTGGATGGTACCTACCCGGTGGACATCTACTCCGGCCTGTTGGACTACCTCCGAGCCGCCCAGCACAACGAGTACCAGGAGTGGCAGCACGACTATGACCACTTCGCCAAAACCGCCATGTCCGAGGGCTTCCCCCTGGTAGGCAAGCTCTTTGAAAACATCGCCCGGGTGGAGCAGACCCACGGCGACCGTTTCGGCCGCTTTGCCGGCCTGATGGAGAAGGACCAGCTGTTTTTCTCCGACGTAGAGGTACAGTGGACCTGCCTCCACTGCGGCTTCGTGGTGGAGGCCACCGCAGCCCCCGCCCACTGCCCCGTCTGCCGCCACCCCCAGGGGTACTTTGTCCGGGTGGAGCTTTCGCCTTGGAGCTAAAAAGAAAACGTCTCGTATTTTACACAATGTAAAATACGAGACGTTTTTACAATTAACCTTTTTTCTTAGAAGCTTCCCTCATACGGGCGCTGTGGTCCAGCAGACGTTTGCGCAGGCGGAGATTTTCCGGGGTGCACTCCAGCAACTCGTCATCGGCCAGGAACTCCAGGCACTGCTCCAGGGAGAGGGTGCGGGGGGTAACCAGCCGCAGGGCCTCGTCGGAGCCGGAGGCCCGCATGTTGGTCAGCTGCTTTTTCTTACACACGTTGACGGAGATGTCCTCCTGCTTGGGGCACTCACCCACAATCATGCCGCCGTAGACGGGGGTGCCCGCCCCGATGAACAGGGAGCCCCGCTCCTGGGCGTTGAACAGGCCGTAGGTCACCGCCTCGCCCGTCTCGAAGGCCACCAGGGAGCCGGTGGACCGGCGGCTGATCTCCCCTTTGACCGGGGCGTAGGAGTCAAAAACGGAGGCCATGATACCCTCGCCCTTGGTATCGGTGAGGAACTCGCTGCGGTAGCCGAATAGGCCCCGGGCGGGAACCAGGAACTCCAGCTTGGTGCGGCTGCCCACCGGGTTCATGGTGACAAATTCCCCCTTGCGGGAGCCCAGCTTCTCCATCACGGCGCCCACATAGTCGGTGGGCACGTCGATGACCACCCGCTCAATGGGCTCGCACTTCACCCCATCAACCTCCTGGTAGAGCACCCTGGGCGGGGACACCTGCAGCTCATAGCCCTCCCGGCGCATGGTCTCGATGAGGATGGACAGGGACATCTCGCCCCGGCCCGCCACGTTAAAGGAGTCGGTAGACCCCTCCACCTCGGAGACCTTCAGGGAGACGTCCTTGAGGGTCTCCCGGAACAGTCGTTCCCGGAGCTGGCGGCTGGTAACAAACTTGCCTTCCCGGCCGGCAAAGGGGGAGTCGTTGACGGAAAAGGTCATCTCAATGGTGGGGGCGGAAATCTGGACAAACTCAATGGGCTCCACCTTCTCGGGGGCACAGATGGTGTCGCCGATGGTGACGTCGCCGATGCCGCTCAGCGCGATGATGTTGCCCGCCTCCGCCTCCTGAACGGGGACCTTGGCCAGCCCGTCAAACTCGTATAGGGCGGTGGCCTTGGCCTTCTGAGGCGCGGCGTCCGCGTCGTGATAATTGCACACCGCGATCTCCTGATTTTGCTCGATTACGCCCCGCTCAATGCGGCCGATGGCAATGCGGCCCACAAACTCATTGTAGTCGATGGAGGACACCAGCATCTGGAAGGGGGCCTCCAGGTCCACCTCGGGGGCGGGGATATAGTCGATAATGGTGTCGAAGAGGGGCTTCAAGTCGCTGCCCGCCACGTCGGGCTGGACGGAGGCGGTACCCTGCCGCCCGGAGCAGAAGAGCATGGGGGAGTCCAGCTGCTCGTCGGTGGCGTCCAGGTCCAGCAGCAGCTCCAGGCACTCGTCCACTACCTCGTAGACCCGCTGGTCGGGGCGGTCAATCTTGTTCACCACCACAATCACCCTGTGGCCCAGCTCCAGAGCCTTAGACAGCACAAACCGGGTCTGGGGCATGGGGCCCTCGGCTGCATCCACCAGAAGGATAACGCCGTTGACCATCTTCAAAATACGTTCTACCTCGCCGCCAAAGTCGGCATGGCCCGGCGTATCCACAATGTTGATCTTTACGTCCCCGTACTGTACGGCGGTGTTCTTGGCCGTGATGGTAATGCCTCGCTCACGCTCTAAGTCGTTGGAGTCCATAACCCGCTCCACAACCGCCTGGTTCTCCCGGTAGACGCCGGATTGTTTCAGCATTTCGTCCACCAGAGTGGTTTTTCCGTGGTCAACGTGGGCAATAATGGCAATATTCCTCAAATTCTGATTCTGCATAGAACCTGCACCTCAAATCTGTATTTTCCGAATATGGCAGTGTATTATACCCCCATTTTACAAAAAATGCAACACAGCACATAAAAAAACACGTACAAAGGGAACCTTTTTTCCTGTTCCACGTCTGTATTTTATGTTGGGAAGGCCGCGGTCTCCGGCAAAAAATCGAACAAAATTTCGTTTTCCCCTTGACGTTTTCGAACGGGCGTTGTATATTTATATTGGAACGGATGTTTTTTCGAATAGTCCGGTTTTTGGGACACCTTTTGGTCCATACTTACCCTATCTTCAAAAATATGGAGGGGACGCCCATGAAGGCCATACATCATAAAACGATTCACCTTTCCGGGAACATCATCGACCTGGATGAGCTCCGCCGCTGCCACTCCCTTGCCCAGCAGGACAGTCTGGCCCGTCAGCCTCAAGGGGGCCAGTGGGCCTTGGAGGAGGGCCCTGCCTTCCACCCGGTGGTGCTGACTGCCACCCCTGAAGAGCGCCGCCGCGCCCGCCGGGAACGCCGGGCTTGGAGGCTGGATGCCTGCGCCAGCTTGGCGGTTATTGTTGTAACGGTCCTCTTTGCCCTGCGGATGCTTATATAACCACAATATCTAGGGTTATTTGTCAAACCATACACAATGAGGGAAAAGAACGCCGCAATTTTTTCTGTGGCGTTCTTTTTTTGTGCACTTTTTTTGTAAATTTTTTGTTTCGACAAGGAAAAGGGGGTTGACTGACGGCAGAAAAACATGTATATTATTGTTACCGTTTTGTAACTCTTATTTCAAGATTGTCATTTTTCCCTCGAAACAGAGGTGATTTCCATGGATCAAATCCAAGACCAGGGCTGGACCGCCCGCCTGCCCATCGCCGGGCAGGACACAGGGCGCATTCCCCGGCAGTTCCGTCCTCCGGAACAGGCGCCGGCCCAGGCTCCCGCCGCCCTGAGCCGCCAGGAGGAATTCAAGCTCTACCTCAAGGGCGCTCAGGAGTGGGCTCGAATCCACCTGCGCCGCTGGGCCCACCTGTTTCACGGAGCCGCCGCCGAGACCCTGGCGGTCGGGCCCGTATCCTTCCTGCTGGTGGCAGGAGCTCTGGGCGCCGCCCTCACCCTGACCACCCTCTACTCCACCAGCTACTCCGTTGTTGTAAACGGCCAGGAGCTGGGCGTGGTGGCTGACCAGAGCGTGGTGGACCGCGCCATTCAAACCGTGGAAAGCCGAGGCAGCCAGCTGCTGGGCTACGACTATAAAGTGGACAGCCACATTGACTACAGCTTTACCCTCACCCTGAAAAGCGATTTGAGCCGGGAGCAGGACATCAGCAACTACTTTTACGGCCAGCTTAACGAGCTCAGTGACCAGCTCAGGGCTTACCAGATCACGCTGGACGGGCGTACCATAGGCGTCATCAAAGACGAGGCCGCCCTGAACGCCGTGCTGGACGGCATCAAGGGCGAATTTGTAACCGACGCCACCACTTCCGCCGAATTTGTGGAGGACGTATCCATTACCCCCGTCTATGCTGCGGACGCCTTGATGAGCGCCAGCCAGATTGAGGAGGCCCTGAAGGCCAACACCACCGGGGAGACCACCTACACTGTGGTAAAAGGCGATACCTACAACGGAATCGCCTACCGCAACGACATGTCCCTCAGCGACCTGATGGAGCTTAACCCCCAGGCCAGCATTAACCGGCTGATGGTGGGCGATGTCCTTAACGTCAAGGAGATCATCCCCGCCCTGTCCGTCCGCACTACTGAGCACGTAACTTATAATGAGGCCATCCCTTGCCCGGTGGAGGAACGGCCAGACGACTCCATGTACAAAGGGGACTCCAAAATTATCACTCAGGGTGAGGAGGGGGAGGCCCAGATTCAGGCCGATGTTGTCTACGTCAACGGCTACGAGCGGGAACGCACCGTGACCGATACCGTCACCCTCCGCGAACCCACCACAACCGTGAAGGCCGTGGGCACCAAGGAGAAGCCCAAGACCGCCTCCAAGGGAACTTACAAGTGGCCCGTCAGCAGCCATCGCATCAATTCCTACTTCGGCGGGCGGCGCATCTTCGGCAGCTATAGCTACCACTCCGGGCTGGATATCCACGCCAGCTACGGCGAGGCCGTCCACGCCGCTGACGGCGGCACCGTCACCTTCGCCGGCTACAAGGGCAGCTACGGCAACCTGG
>CANDCW010000026.1 GCA_947383275.1 uncultured Bacillota bacterium | reverse complement strand
GGTCTTGAAATCTCTCAGTTTTTTCACCAAAATCTTTTTTGACCTCTTTTTCTGGTGCGCCCGAGGGGAGTCGAACCCCTATTCCGTAAAAGAGGCAGAACCTAAATCTACTGCGTATACCAATTTCGCCACGGGCGCTCACATGGGAGACGGAATTTCTATACTGGTAACAGAATCTATCATACAAGAATAAGCGGGAAAAGTCAATCGTATAGAAGAAAAAATCGTTACTTTTCCAGTTCACTTGCTAAGGCATCCACAGCCTGTGACACATAGACCGGAAGAGGAAGCTCTTCCACACCGGCCACCACAACGCCGCAGCTGTTCATGGGAACCAGAAATTTTTTAGCCCGGCAGCTCCCCACAGACTCGGCCATAGCAGGAGTAATTTCTCCCAGAATGGAATCAGCTACCACAATCCCCACCGGACCCAACACCCCATCCGCATCCATGACATTCCGGACCACTGGATTCTCTCCCGTAGCGCCGAAGTCCGCCCCAGCCTTCAGCATAGCGGCGGTGGCCACTGTATTGGTGCCCAGCGCATAGATTTTGGCCTGAGGCAGCCGCGTTTTTACCTTCTCCACCAGCAGACGGCCCAAACGGCCGCCCTGCCCGTCAATAATAACGACTTTCATAAAAAGCTCCTCATTTCCGCACCCAGCCTGCCTTGTCTATCATAGGATAGTCCAGGGGGTGGCTATAATGTCTTCAATTTACAATGCCAACAGCGGCGAACTGCTTACCATGGCGGTAGCCTTTTCGGCTGCGCTGGCGCAGGGGCAAAGTCAGGCACAGTTGGCCAAGCTGGGGGCTTTTTTTACCATAGTGGGGGATACGCTAAACCTCTATGCCCTCCAGCCCAATCAAGCAAATCGTACGTCCACCGCCCTCAGCCTTGCAGATAATGCCTGATTTCCTCCATTCGGTCTACAGCTGCCTGATAGCCTTCCGCCCATAGCAGGCGTAGCTTTTCCGTGTCACGTTCCGTCCGGGCCACGCCCAGGGTGGATTTGGGGGCGATGACTAGCAGCTGTCCCTCCCGCTCCGCTTGGAACAGAGCCTCTCGATCTCGATTATAGACCTCAGCCCGATGCTCCATAGCGGCCACGAAATTGGGGTAGTCCCGATACCGTTTGCGGATCAGTTTCATCATACGGTCGGGCCTGCGGCGGTAGTTTCTGGGATGGGTGAGGACCACAATGACCCGGCCGCACTTGTCCAGGGCTCTCCGCCAGGGGATCGCATCGCCGATGCCGCCGTCCAGATAGGGCTGGCCGTTGATTTCAAAAATGGGGAACAGCAGGGGCATGGCGCAGCTGGCCTGGAGGACAATGGACTCCTTATCCCGCCGCGGGACGGGCAGATAGTCGGCTTTGCCGGTAATCAAGTTGGTAACTACCGCCTCGACTTCACCGGGAAACGACTCGAAGGTGTCATAATCGAAGGGAACCAGCTTGTTTGGGATGGTGCCGTAGGCGAATTTCAGCCCAAAATAGCTGCGATTGTCCTTGTCCGCCAAGTTGCGAAAACCCATATACCGCTTGTCGGGTGCGAAGCGGGTGACCACCTTCAGGTTCCGCCTGGGCTGTTGAGACACATAACTAACCCCGTAGGCAATGCCTGCCGACACGCCAATGACATAGTCAGTCATCACTCTGCCGTCCAGCAGGCCATCACATACGCCGCTGGAAAAAATCGCCCGGAGGGCCCCGCCCTCCAGTACAAGTCCTGTTTTCATAGAAACCTCCCGCGCCCTGTGTTGGGGCGTTTTCTTATTATACCCCGTCGCCGCCGATTTTGCAAACTGTTCCAATTTCCTTGACACTCCCAGGCTTTTGGGGGTACAATATAAAAACAAATTTTTTTGTTCCCGTCCCCGTAGAGGGCGGGAACATACCTCAACTATGCGGAGGCGTGCTATGACCACTCACAAAAAAGTATCTGTCCTGCCCATCTACCTGGTGGGATTTGTATGGCTGGGCTATGCCCTCCTATTTCCCCTGCGCGCCCCGCTGCACTATGCGCTGTGCGCTGGGTTGTCCTTTGTTGCTTTTGTGGTGGGCAAGGCTGTTTTTCCAGATAAAGTTTACCAGACTCCCGGCGCCCCCAAGGAGGAGGCCAAAAAGCCTGAGACAAAAAAAGAGAAACCGGAGGACCCGAAAATTGCCGCCCTGCGGAAGGAGAAGGAGCGGGCCATCTCCGAGCTGCGCCGCCTGAACGACGCGATCCCGGACGAAACGATCTCTGCCCAAATCGACCATCTGGAGGAGATCACGGGGAAGATTATCGACTATGTGATTGCCAATCCGGCTAAGCAGCCCCAGATTTCCCGCTTTTTGGACTACTTCCTGCCTACCACCATCAAGCTGCTCAATGCCTATGACCGGATGGACTCCGCAGGCGTCTCGGGCAGCAATATCGATGCCACTAAGGCCAAGGTAGAGCAGATGCTGGATACCTTATGCTCCGCCTTTGACAAGCAGCTGGACGCCCTTTTTGGCGACGAAGCCTTGGATATCTCCACCGATATCACCGTTATGGAAAACCTGCTGGCCCAGGAGGGGCTGTCCGGCCCCTCCAAGCCTGCCGGCGGGACGGGCGGCCCCACCCTGGAACTCTAACAATAAAACAGGAGGAATAAAACCATGAGTGACGAACTGAACCTGAACACCACCCCGGCGCTGACCTTTGAGCCCTCTGCGGCCCAGGCCGTGGAGGCCCCGGCGCTGACCTTGGAGCCCTCCGCCCCGGCGGCTCCCCAGGTGGATGAGGCGGCCCAGGCCGCCCGGGACGCCAACGCCGTCAGGCTGGATGAGTCTATGCTCAGCGAGGCGGAGAAGAAGATGGTGGAGGACTTCTCCCAAAAAATCGACGTTACCGACTCCAACCTGGTGCTTAACTACGGCGCGGCGGCGCAAAAGAACATTGCCGCTTTCTCAGAGAGCGCCCTGAACAACGTAAAGACCAAGGATCTGGGGGAGGTGGGGGAGGCCCTCAGCTCCCTGGTAGTAGAGCTGAAGACCTTCGGCCAGCCGGAGAAAAAGGGGATCGGCGGCTTTTTCCAGAAGAAGAAAAACGAGCTGGAGGCCATGAAGGCCAGCTACTCCAAGGCAGAGACCAATGTGGACAAGATCGTCAAGGTGCTGGAAAACCATCAGGTTACCCTGATGAAGGACGTGGCCATGTTTGACCAGATGTATGAGCTGAACACCAAGTACTACAAGGAGCTGACCATGTATATCCTGGCCGGCAAGAAGCGGCTGGAGTATCTGCGCGCCCATGATCTGGCGGACCTGAAGAAGAGGGCGGAAACCACCGGCGCCCAGGAGGACGCCCAGGCCTACAACGACTTTGCCAACCTGTGCAACCGCTTTGAAAAGAAGCTCCACGACCTGGAGCTCACCCGGATGATCTCCATCCAGATGGGCCCCCAGACCCGCCTGCTGCAAAACAACGACACCCAGATGCTGGAGAAAATCCAGTCCTCCCTGGTGAACACCATCCCCCTGTGGAAGAGCCAGATGGTGCTGGCCCTGGGGCTGGAGCACGGCCGTCAGGCCACCGCCGCCCAGGCCGCCGTCACCGATATGACCAACAAGCTCCTCCAGCAAAACGCCGATATGCTGAAGATGGGCACCATCGAGACCGCCCGGGAGGCCGAGCGCTGCGTGGTCTCCATCGAGACCCTCCAGCACACCAACCAGCAGCTCATCACCACCCTGGACGAGGTGATGAAGATTCAGACGGAGGGCGCCCAGAAACGCAGAGAGGCGGAGAAGGAGCTGGGGCGGATTGAGGGCGAGCTGAAGCAAAAGCTGTTGGAGCTGAGAGGCTGATTGTAGGAGAATATCATGAAATTTTTGCAGAAAAGCTGGGTGGCCTGGCTGCTTACCGCCGTGATGATTGCGGGAGCCGTTGGGATTGGGCTGTCCAAGAGCCCCGCGTCCAACACGCCCGGCCCGGCGCCCGCCCTGGGTTTGGACGAGGGCCTGTCCACCGAGCAGTTCGCCGGCTATATTTGGGACGAAGCAAATGTGTTGTCCTCCAAGCAGGAGGAACAGATCTGCCTCTACAATGCCAACTGGGCTCAGCGGTACGACAGCATCATCGCTGTGGCAGTGGTGAAGTCGGCGGAGGGACGCCTGGACGATTTCGCCTACGATCTGGGCGAGGAGATCGAACTGGCGTCGGCGGACGGCATTCTGGTTATTGATACCTCCGCCAGAGACGCCTATCTGGCCGTTGGCCCTGACTATCCTCTGACGGACAGTCAGGTGACCTCCTATCTGGACAACGCCCTCTACGCCTATGTCCAGGAGGGCGGCTATGGCGCAGGTATTCTGGCCCTGTTCGGCCAACTGAATGACTACTATGTGAGCGGCTACGGTCTGGGGTATCTGGATAACGCCGGGTCCGTTCAGGGCTACGGCAGCGAGGGCCGGCAGCTTGCCGGGTTTGTGATGCTTCTGTTCCTGCTGATCGCTGTTGTTGTGGTGCTCAACGCCATTGACCAGATGCGCTACAATACGTACCGGCAGCGCTACTATGGCGTGCTCAACCCTCCGGTGATATTCCGCCCCATTTTCTTCTGGCACGGGCCCGGGACCTATTGGTATCGCCGGCATTGGCATCAGCCGCCCCCGCCTCCGCCCCCCAGAGGGCCTCGAGGCCCGGGACCGGGCAGCCGTCCCGGCGGCGGCAGCTTTACCGGCTTCAGCGGTCCCGGAGGAGGCTCCTCCCGCGGGGGAGGCTTTTCCAGCGGCCCAAGGGGCGGCGGGTTTTCCGGCGGCTCTCGGGGCGGGGGCTTTTCCGGCGGCTCGCGAGGCGGCGGGTTCGGCGGAGGCTTCTCTGGGGGTTCCTTCGGCGGCAGGGGAGGCGGCTTCGGCGGCGGTTCCCGTGGTGGAGGATTTTCCGGTGGCGGCTCTCGGGGCGGCGGCTTTGGCCGTCGTTAAAGTGCCTTCACAGTGTTGGAATGTTGCAGATTTAAGACGTGTTCAGATCGGGCTGCGCACATTTGTGGCGGGGCCGGTCTGGAGCGTCTTTTTGTTAGGACTGCCGGCGGGAAAAGAACGGTTGTCCGTGTCTTGGGAGGCACACTTTTTCCAGATTCGCATAGGATGAAACAGCCGGCAACGGTCAGTCTTAAAGGGAGGGGAGGCGTTTTCATGGGTATCGTGGTGGTACGTTCCCCCCGGTGTCTGCGGGGGCTGCTGCGCAGGATTTTTAAGGTGAAATAGCCTTGAAAGGCGGGCATACATAGGAACTCCCGCGCATATAGTGTCAACAAAGCCAGGCTGATACTATGACAAGGGAGAGGACACCATGGAATTTGAACGTGATACCATCATCAGCTGTGATACAGTGGCGGAGGTAACCCTGTGCCAGGAGGAAACGCTGGAGAGCATCGTGCCCGACGCCTGCCCGGATATTCTGCGCATTGTGGACGTCTGCGGGCAGGCGATGCTCAGCGGTAAGCAGGCTAGGGAGGGGGCGGTCCAGGTTGCCGGCGTGGTGCGGGCCTCTATTTTGTACCAGCCGGAGGGCGGAGGCGGCTTGCGGCGGATGGAGGCAAGCCTGCCCTTTACCTGCCAGGCGGAGGCGCCCGGACTCACAGAGCGTGGGACGGTGTTGGCAAGCCCCCGGCTCCGCAGCGCCGAGGCCCGGGCCCTCAACCCGCGGAAGGTTCTGCTGCGGGTGGATCTGGCTGTGGATATTACCGCATGCCAGCCGGTAGAACGGCCTATTTGCAGCGGCGTGATCGGAGATGAGGCGGAGGGACTATGCCAGCGCCAGTACCAGGGGGAACACTATCAGCTGTGCGCCGTCCAAGAAAAGCCCTTTACCTTCTCTGACCAAGTGCGGCTCCAGGGGACTGGAGAGGCCCCTATCTTGCTTGCGGTCCGGGTCCAGCCGGTGTGTACCGAGAGCAAGCTCATCGGTTCCAAGCTTATTTTTAAAGGAATGGTGGAGCTCTACCTCCTGCTCCAGGAGGCGGGGGGCGTGCTGTCCTCCGCGCATGAGTCCATGCCCTTCTCCCAGATTATTGAGGTGTCAGGCGCCGGGGAGGAGGGAGACTGCCAGGTCGGGGTGGAGGTAGCTTCCGTCCAGGCGGACATACTCCCGGGGGATGGCCGGGAAGTGGATGTGACGCTGGAGCTGCTGGCCCAGGCCCAGGTGCGCTGCCGCCGGCCGGTGACCCTGCTTCAGGACTTGTACAGCACCGGACACCTCATGGAGGTGGAGCGGGAAAATCAGATGCTGTGCAGCCTCGCCGAGCAGTCGGTGCGGCCCCAGGCCGTGCGGGAGCTGCTGGAGACAGGGGAGATGGTCCGGTCCATTGTGGATGCCCGGCTGTCTCTGGGCCAGGTACGCCAGAGCCGGGAGGGTAAGGAACTGGTCCTTACCGCCGAAGGCTGGGTCACCGTGCTCTATCTGGATGAGAATGAGCTGGTTCAATGTGTCAGCCGGTCCATCCCGGTGGCCTGCCGCCTGGAGTGCCCCGAGGGGGCCAAGTGCAGCTGTTACTGCGTATGCCCGGGAGAGGTTTTTGCCGCTCCTGCCGCGGGCGGGGCGGAGGTGCGCTTCACCGTGGAATTCCACTGCCTGGCCACCGAGACCGCCGCTGTCCCGGCAGTGACCAACGCCCAGTTAGGAGAGGCCCGGAGTGCTGGGGAGGGGCAGCGGCCCTCTGTAGTGCTGCGTATGCCCGCTCCCGGTGAGGCGCTGTGGGATATTGCCAAAGCGCACGGCACTACCATGGAGCAGATTCTCCAGGCGAATGAGCTGGAGGAGGAGACCCTGCCTACGGGCCGGATGCTCCTGATCCCAAGCACCCGATAAGCGAGGAGGCGGGCCCGGCTGGGCCTGCCTCTTTCATTATTTCAGTCATAATCCCTGGCCTGTCTCATACACTGTAAGGAACAAATACCGGCTCAGACAGCCGAAGGAGGAATTGCAGTGGAAGATCGCAAAATCTATGAGGATATTGCGCTCCGTACCGAGGGCGATATCTACATCGGCGTGGTAGGGCCGGTCCGGACAGGAAAATCCACCTTTATTAAGCGGTTTATGGAGACGTTGGTTATCCCCAACATTGAGAATGTCTACCGCCGGGAACGGGCCCGGGATGAGCTGCCCCAGAGCGGCTCGGGGCGGACCATCATGACGGCGGAACCCAAGTTTGTCCCGGAGGACGCGGTGGCGGTCCAGGTGGACGGCGGCGCGGCGTTCCAGATGCGGATGATCGACTGTGTAGGCTATCTGGTCCCCGGTGCGGTGGGGCAGCTGGAGGGGGAGACGGAGCGGATGGTGACCACTCCCTGGTTTGATCACGAGATTCCCATGGCGGAGGCAGCGGAAATCGGCACCCGGAAGGTGATTTCAGAGCACTCTACCATCGGCGTGGTGGTCACCACCGACGGTACTATCACCGACATTCCCCGGGAAGACTACTTGGAGGCTGAGGAGCGGGTAATCTCCGAACTGAAGGAGCTGGGCAAACCCTTTGTGGTGCTGCTCAACTCGGCCAATCCGGGATCTGAGCGGGCGAGGGCGATCCGTTCGGACATTGCTCAGCGCTACGACGTGACCTGTGTGGCGGCCAACTGCCTGGAGTTGGATCAAGAGGAGATTAACGCCGTTCTGAAAAGTGTGCTTTATGAGTTCCCAGTAAAGGAACTGGACCTGTTTCTACCCCCCTGGGTGGATGCCCTGCCCCAGGAACACCCCATCAAGGCGGCGTTGTACGGGGCTATCCGGGAGGGGACCGCCCAGCTGCGCCGGGTGCGGGACGTGGACAGCGCCGTATCCTCCTTCCGGGACTGCGAGGTGGTCAGCGATGCCCGCATCTCCAACATTGATCTGGGTACCGGGGTGTCGTCAGCTTGCCTGGAGCTGCCCAGAGGGCTGTTCTACAATACCTTGTCCCAGATGTCCGGGTTCGAGATTGGGGACGACGGCGACCTGATGGCCCTGCTCACCGAGCTGGCCGGGGTAAAAAAGGCTTACGACAAGGTAGCCGATGCCCTCCAGCAGGTGGAGGAGACGGGCTACGGAATTGTAGTGCCCCCCATCGACTCCCTGGTGCTGGAGGAGCCCGAAATTATGAAGCAGGGAGGACGCTACGGCGTCCGCCTAAAAGCCAGCGCCCCCTCCATCCATATGATCCGTGCGGATATTGAGACCGAGGTGTCCCCCATTGTGGGCGGCGAAAAGCAGAGCGAGGATATGATCCATTATCTGCTTCAGGAGTATGAAGGGGACTCCAGCCGCATCTGGGAGGCTAATATTTTTGGAAAATCCCTCCACGAGCTGGTAAACGAGGACCTAAACTCCAAAATCAACCGTATGCCTGAGGACGCCCGCACCAAGCTGCGGGAGACGCTCCAGCGCATTATCAACGAGGGGTCAGGGGGACTGATTTGCATCATTTTGTAATTGCGTGGAGGCTGAGAAAGCGGCGGCTGATATAAAGTCAGCCGCCACTTTTTTTGAAAGCAGGGCAAGTGGTTCCACAAGGCGGAGGGCAGGCCGGCCGCGGGCAGATACAGCGGGCCCAACAAGAGGGACTGGATGGTGTGGCCATACTCGTGGACCAGCATCCGCCGGGGGATGTCCGGGTAAGAAATCTTGCCGCTGCGGTCCTGGGGCGGTTTGTCGGTGAGAAAGATAAACGGTCCCAGGGACAGGCTGGAGTACAGCGGGTACTGCGTGACCACCGCGCCATGGAAGCGGAAGTGGGGGCGCCGCCGGTAGCGCAGATAGACCGCCGCTCCCGCCACCGTCTGGAGCAGCCCCCAGGTGCACTGGACCAGAAGATAAAGCGGCGTCATTTGACCCGCAGCCTCCTAGCAAGCTCGCCGTCGGGGGTGACCTGGGCGGTCTCATAGGTGGTGTAGACCACCATGCCGGGCCGGGCGCCGCCCGGCTTTTTTACATACCGGACGGGCGTGTAGTCCACCGGGACCTTGCTGCTGTCCCGGGCCTGGGAAAACCAGGCGGCTAAAGCGGCGGCCTCGTTCAGGCTCTGGAGGTCAGGCTGCCTGCCCTCGGTCCACAAAATGACGTGGGAGCCGTGAATTTTTTGGGTGTGGAACCAGATATCGTCCTTGCCCGCCAGCTTGCAGGTGAGCCGGTCGTTCTGGCTGTTGTTTTTACCCACGGAGATGCGCAGACCGGAGGTTGAAACAAATTCCATGGGTTTGGAGGCCACCCGCCTTCCCCGGTCCTTGGCCTTGGCGGGGCAACGGAGGTAGCCGGTGTCCATCAGCTCCTGACGGATCTCCGCCAGATCCCGTTCCCCTTCCGCCAGGGAGATGGCCTCCAGGACGCTGTTCAGGTAGTCCAGCTCCTTTTGGCCCTTCTCCAGCTGAATGGTCAGCATTTCCTCCGCTTTTTTGGCCCGGTTGTAGTCCTTATAGAATTTCGCGGCGTTCTGCTGGGGCGTGAGGAGGGGGTCTAGTTTGATTTCGATCTCTTTACCCTCCGGATCGTAGAAGTCCACAGCCCGCAGCCGGGCCATGCCCTTTTCCATCTGATAAAAGTTGCTGGTGAGAATATCCCCCAGTTTTCGGAGCCGGTCCCGGTCTTTGGTGGCGGCCAACTCCTTTTCCTGGTTGCCCAGCTTCCGGGCAGTGCGGTCCCGGGCGTTAGTCACCGATTTAATCAGGTCCTGGCCCCTCTGCTTCACCCGGTCCTGCCGCTCCCTCTGTTCGAAAAAAGAGTCCAACATAGGGGAGAAAGCGGGCCAGGGGTCTACCTGGGCGCTTCCTTCGTATTGGCCCACAGGGAGGAAGGTAAAGTCCCGGGGGCGGCCGCCGATGGAGACCATGACTGGCGTGGCGCTGTGTTTCGCTACAGAGTCCCGAAGCCGCTCCATCTCATCCAGCAGGCGTGTCCGGCCTGCGGGCCCCAGCGCGTTCAGCCGCGCATCGGTGGTTCCACCGGCCCGGTGCGCCAGTTCCCGGCAGATCAGAGGGGACAGCCCGCCGAAAGTGTCCAGCAGCCATTGGTCCGCCTGGGCCTCCTGGGGGGCGGCGGACAACAGCTCTTCCAGCCGGTTTCGGTCCACAGTCAAGGGATTTTCTTTGCCAACACTTGGGGGGAGCCGGTAGAACATTCCCGGCTGGAGGACGCGCTGGGCGGAGGCGAGGTCGGCTCCTGTGTGGCGGATGCAGTCCAAAATGCGGCCCTCGCCGTCCAGGAGGATAAGGTTGGTTTTGTGGCTGATGGCTTCGAGAATAAGCCGGCGCTCCACCCGGTCGCCCAGCTCATTCAGAGCCTCAAAGCGGAGGACGGCCACCCGCTCCAGGGGGGGCTGGGCGATTTCCAGCAGCCGGGCCCCGGACATGTGCTTGCGCAGCAGCATACAGAACATGGGGGGCTTTTCCGGGTTTTCCAGGGGCAGGGTGGTCAGGTGGAGACGGGGATGGGCCGGGTTGGCGGACAGCAGCAGGCGTACATTGCCCACGTTCTGGGTCCGCATGGCGAGAATGACCTCATCCCGCCCGGGCTGGTAAATTTTGTCCACCCGGGCCCCGGTCAGAGACAGATTCAATTCGTGGATGACACCGGATAGGCAGAGCGCATCGAAAGGCATGGTTTATTCCTCCATCATAGCGGCAAATAATTCGTTCAGCCGTTCCGTTTTCCCCTGAAGGTACAGCCAGCCGAAGAGAGCCTCCAGGCCGGTGGCGGTCTGGTACTCGGCCCGGCTGGCGGCTTTGGGGACGGAGTGGGGAGCTGTGTTGCGGCCCCGCCGGAAAACGTCGTGTTCCTCCTCGGCAAGCAAGGGCTGTATGCGTGCAAAGCGTTCCGCCTGGGCGGGGGCGGACACATAGCGGACTGTGGCTCGGTGCAGGTCGTTGGCTCTGGCCTTGCCGTGGAGCACCAGCCAGGAGCGGACCATCAGCTCATACACGCCGTCTCCCAGATGGGCCAGCCCCAGGGTGGACAGGGACAGCAGGGTGTCGCGGTCCACATTCAGATGAAAGTAGTCGGTCATGGCGGGCACTCCTTTTAGAAAAGTGGGACAATTTTACCACAGTTCTGTAAGGTTGGCAAGGCTTGCAATTTCCATCCAAACATGGTAACCTTTAGAAAAAGCCGGGAGGGGGGAGAGCTGTGCGCAAACTGGCTGCCTTTGCGTTCTCCTTTGCGGCGGCGGTTTTCCTCACCATCTACGGCGGGCTGGATGCGCTCCTGCTGCCGCTGGGCGGGGCGCTGGTGGTCATAACGCTGATTTTGGCGCTGCTGCTCCGAAAGAAGTGCCACGCTCGGACTCGGGTTCTGCTGATTTTTTCCGGATTAGCAGCGGGCTTTTTGTGGACGGCGGTTTACATAACTGTATTCTTTCGGCCCGCACAGGAACTGGATGACTGTACCGTCCGCCTGACGGCCGCGGTGGCCGACTGGCCCCAGGAGGGGATCTACGGCGGGTATACGGTTTTGGTCAAGGCGGAGATGGAGTCCGGGGTGAAGGTCTCCGCTATCCTCTATACGGACGATCAGGGCGGAGGGCTGCGGCCCGGCGACCGGATCAGAACTATTGCCCACTGCACCTTGGGGGACCGCACCTTCGCCGGGGAGAAGATTACCTACTATACTGCCAAGGGCATTTTTCTGCGGGGGACGGCTTACGGGCGGCTGGAGGTAGAGCGTCCGGAGATGGTCATGCCCCAGTATTGGGCGGCCTGGGCCTCCAAGGCCCTGAAACAGGGGATTGACGCTACATTTCCGGAGAATGTGGCCGGATTCGCCCGGGCCTTAGTAACAGGAAACCGGGATAATCTGACAGACGAGTTTACCACCTCCCTGGAACGGGCGGGGCTGAGCCACACGGTGGCGGTTTCCGGAATGCACTTGGCCTTTCTGGCCAGTATGCTCACAGCCCTGCTGGGGCGGGGCAAGCGGAGTACCGCGCTCCTTACCATCCTTTGGGTGGTGTTGTTCTGCGGGATCGCGGGCAACACGCCGTCGGTGCTCCGAGCGGCTGTGATGATTCTGATGCTCCAGCTTGCGCCCCTGCTGGATCGGGAGCGGGACGGCCCCACCTCTCTGGCCTTGGCGCTGCTGTTCCTGCTGTGGCTCAACCCCTTCTCCGCGGCTCATATCGGGCTGCAATTGTCCTTTGCAGCTGTGGCCGGTATCCTGCTGGTATCTGACCGGATTCAGGATTGGCTGCTGAAAAAGTTCCGTATGGATGGGAGGCCCAAACACTGGTGGGTAAGGCTGCTGCGGGCCGGGCCGCGTTTTGCCGTCTCCACCCTCTCGGCCACGTTGGGAGCCTCGATGCTTACCATTCCGCTGGTGGCCCTGCACTTCAACATGGTCTCCCTGATTGCGCCTGTCTCCAATCTGCTCACCCTGTGGGCTGTCGGGTTCCTTTTCATAGGCGGATTAGCGGCGGGGACACTGGCCGTTTTCCTGCCCGGTGCGGCGGCTGTGCTGGCGGTTCCCTTTATAGGGCTGGCGCGGTACCTCCAATGGGTCATCGAATGGGTGGCAAGGCCCGCCCTGGCGGCGCTGCCTCTGGAGTCAGTGTACTACCGGGCCTGGCTGGTGCTGGCCTGCATCCTGCTGCTGGCCTTTGTGCGGGAGAAAGGGCGGCGTCCGGTGTGGGTGCCCCTGACCGCCGGGATGGCCGCGTTGGCAGTGGCCGTCCTGTTTACGCGGACCTCCTTCTACCTGGGGGATATGTCGGTGACGGTGTTGGATGTGGGTCAGGGGCAGAGCGTCCTGGTGCGGACAGGGCGTTTCCTTACGCTGGCGGACTGCGGCGGGGATAGCCGGGACGACCCTGGAGATGTGGCCGCCAACTACCTCCAGTCCCTGGGCATCAGCAGCATCGACCTGCTGGTGGTGTCCCACTACCACGCCGACCACGCCAATGGTATTCCCCAGTTGCTGAACCGGGTGGGTGTGGGGAAGATTGCCCTGCCTGATGTGGAGGAAGGGGACCTGCTCCGGGAGGAGATCCTCTCCATCGCGGAGGAAAGGAGAATTCCTGTCCAGTTTATCCGGGAGGATACCCGCTTCGAGTCGTCAGAGAGGTGCTTTGTGTCCGTTTTTGCTCCCATGTCCGAGGAGGGAAGCACCAATGAGCTGGGACTCACGGTCTTGGCCTGTGCCGGAAACGCCGATGTCCTCATCACTGGCGATATGGAGTGGGAGGGGGAACAGCGCCTGGTGGAGAAGGCCGCCCTACCCGATGTGGAGGTGCTGGTGGCGGGCCACCATGGATCGGATACCTCCACTACGCCCGAGCTGCTGGCAGCGGCGAGGCCCGATCTGGCCCTTATCTCTGTGGGCCTGAACAATAAATATGGGCATCCGGGTGTGGATACCCTATATAAGCTGGATGAAGCCGGCGCCAAAATTTACCGCACCGACCTCTATGGCACAATTGAGGTGCAGCTGAGCGGTTAGGCGCCGTTTGAAAAAGGAGGACTGCCCTATGGCGTCGAAAAACAGGCCGGACACATCCGGGTTAAACAAGCTGAAACAGGATCTGGCTGCGGGCAGGCCGGGGCAGCTGTACATCCTCCACGGGGAGGAGACTTATCTGCGGGACCACTATCTGGATCGCCTGCGGGAACAGGTGCTGACCGGAGGGCTGGGGGAGTTCAACCGGCACGATTTGAGCGCCAGGGAGATGTCTCCCCACGCCCTGGAGGAGGCGGTGGACTGCCTGCCCATGATGGCGGAGCGGACCCTGGTTCAGATTACCGACTTTGATCTGTTCAAAGCGGGGGAGGAGGAGTACGTCCGTATCCTGTCTAACCTGCCTGGCTACTGCTGCCTGGTGTTCCTCTACGATGTGCTGGAGTACAAGCCGGATGCCCGGACCAGGCTGGCAGCGGCGATTAAGGAGCATGGCACGGTGGTAAATTTCGTCCGCCAGGGGCCGGTGGAGCTGCGGGACTGGATTCGCCGTCACTTCCGGGCCTTAGGCAAGGAAATTGATCCCCGTCTGTGCGGCGAGCTGGTGGAGCTGTGCGGGGATCTGATGCAGAACCTCCAGCAGGAGGTGGAAAAGATCGCCGCTTACGCCAAAGGGGCCTCTGTAACCCGGGCGGACATTGAGGCGGTGGCAACCCCCCAGCTCAGCGCCGTAGTGTTCGGCATTGCTGACGCCATCGGAGAGAAAAACTTTGACAAAGCAGCCGCTACCCTGGGAGAGCTGTATCGGATGCAGGTGACCCCCTACGAGATCATGGGCGCTTTTGGCCAGCAGATGCGTAAGCTGTACTCCGCCCGGCTGGCCCTGGACCGGCGGCGGGACGCGTCTTATGTGGGCCGGCTGTGGGGGATGAAGTTCCCAGCCACCCGTCTGATGAACAGCGCCCGGCATTTCTCGCTGCCCTGGTGCCGCCGGGCGGTGGTCCGCTGCGCCCAGACTGATCTGGCTATGAAGTCCACCGGCCAGGACGCCAACGAGCTGCTGACGGCCCTCCTGCTGGAGCTGGCCAACACAGTATAGGGAGGGAGGATATGCTTTGTATTAAAGAGGCCATCGTAGTTGAGGGCCGGTACGACAAAAATACTCTGTCCCAGGTGGTAGACACCCTTATTCTGGAAACGGGAGGCTTTCGAATCTTCAAGGATCCGGAGAAAATGGCCCTGCTGGACCGCGCCGCCCGTCATCGGGGGCTGGTGGTGCTCACTGACTCCGACGGGGCGGGCTTCGTCATCCGGAACCGGATCAAGGGAGCGATTCCCGCCTGTTTTCTGAAGCACGCCTATGCCCCGGATGTCTATGGGAAGGAGCGCCGCAAGCGCCAGCCCGGGAAGGAGGGGAAGCTGGGGGTGGAGGGAATGCCTCCCCATGTGCTGGAACAGATCCTCCGCCGGGCGGGCGCCACCTTTCTGGAGGAGGACGGCCGGGCGCTGCCGGCAGGACCCTGCCTGACCAAGGGCGATCTGGCTGCCGCCGGTCTGTCCGGAGGGACGGAGAGCGCGGCGCGGCGTCAGGCGCTGCTGAAACGGCTGGATCTGCCCGAACATATGTCCGCCAACGCCCTGCTGGAGGTTCTCAATGGCTGTTACAGCCGGGAGGAGGCGGAGAGCATTCTGAAGGATGAGGCGTCAAGGATGAGCGGTACGCCTGCGTCAGAGCGGCCCGTCCCCTAATGAGCCCGCTGCGCGGCGGGAGGCTTCGGCTTTTGATTCGGCCAATACTTGGAAACATCCCGGGCACGGTATCACTACCGTGCCCGGGATGCTGTCTTACTTAAAGTACGCCGCACCGCTTTCAAACAGGGGCTGATGTTTGTTTCCAGGGATATTGACCGCCACATGGGGGCCGCGGCGCTCCAGATGGCCCATTTTGCCGAATACCCGGCCGTCCGGGGAGAAGATGCCCTCAATGGCCGCTATGGAGCCGTTGGGATTGGCCAGGATGTCCATAGTAGGCTTGCCGTCCGGACCCACATACTGGGTAGCCGCTTGGCCTCGACCAATCAGGTCCCCAATGACCTCTGCCGGGGCCACAAAGCGGCCCTCACCGTGGGAGATGGGGATGGTGTGGAGGTCGCCCACATTGCATTTCAGCATCCAGGGGGACTGAACCGATGCCACCCGGGTGGTGACGTACCGGCTTTGGTGGCGGCCGATGAGGTTGTAGGTCAGGGTGGGACAGTTCTCGTCCATGGGGCGGATCTCGCCGTAAGGGACCAGACCCAACTTCACCAGAGCCTGGAAGCCGTTGCAAATGCCAAGCATCAGGCCGTCCCGGTGCTTGAGAAGGTCCATAATCGCGTCGCTGAGGGCGGGGCTGCGGAGGAAGGAGGCGATGAACTTGCCCGAACCCTCAGGCTCGTCCCCGCCGGAGAAGCCGCCGGGTAGGACCACCATCTGCGCCTCCCGAATAGCCTGCTCCAAGGCCTGGGCGGACTGGGCCAGGAAGTCGGTGGTCAGGTTGCGGATGACCACGATCTCTGGGTCGATGCCCGCCCGAATGCAGGCTTTGGCCGTGTCGTATTCGCAGTTGGTGCCGGGGAAGACGGGAATTACTGCCTTGGGGTGGGCAGCCTTGTGCTGACAGACGGCGGGGGACCGCTTGTCCCAGGAAATTGCCTGCACTTCTTCCGCCGCTCCCGCCTTGGTGGGGTAGACCTCCTCCAGCACGCCCTCGTTCAATGACAGCAATTCGTCGATTTTTGCCGAATCAGTACCGATCGTGATCGCTTCCTCGGCTGTCGTGACACCGATGCACTTGGCGTAAGGGGAATCAACGTCCTCGGTCAGTTCGGCCACAATTACGGCATTGCCAATGCCAAACCAGTTGACGGTATCGTTATCTGTTCGGAAGCCCACGTGGTTGCCGAAGGACATCTTCATGATCCCTTCGGCGATGCTGTTTTCCACCGCCCAGGCTGCTTTGACCTTCCCGGCCTGGCAGAGCATATGGAATGAATTCCATGCGGCCCTCTGGCTCTCCGCCGAGTCATCAACAGGGGCGAACTTATAAACGGGGCGCCCCGCCTCCTTGAATTCGGGGGTAATCATTTCCTCAGCCTTGATGGGGGCGATAGCGAAGGAGATGAGGGTGGGGGGTACGTCTTTTTCCAGGAAGGAGCCGGACATGGAGTCCTTCCCGCCGATAGCGGCAGCGGCGTAGTCCAACTGGGCGTCCAGCGCCCCCAGCAGGGCGGCGGCGGGCTTGCCCCAACGGTTGGGTTCGTCCCGCAGCTTCTCGAAGAACTCCTGCAAAGTCAGATAAGCTTTCTTGTAGTCTGCCCCTGCGGCCACCAGCTTGGCAATGGAGGTAGTCACAGCGTCGTAGGCCCCCCGGTAGGGGTTGGCGGACAGGGCGTCCGGGTCACAGCCCCAGGCCATGACGCTGGCCTGATCGGTCTCCTGTCCAGGTAGGACGGGCAGCAGGGCCGCCATGGCCTGGGCGGGGGTGGCCTGGTGCTTGCCGCCGAAGGGCATCAGGACGGATCCCGCTCCGATGGAGCCGTCGAACCGTTCCACCAGCCCACGCCGGGAGGCGCTTTTCAGGCTGGACGCCATGTCCCTCAGATTGGCGGGGACCTCGCGGCCCGTGCCGCTGTTGACGGTCACAGAGACCTTGGCGTGTTTTACCGCGCCGTTGGTGTTCAGGAATTCCCGGGACAGGTCAGCGATTTTCTGTCCCTTCCAGTGCATCACCATCCGGGGGCTCTCGGTGACGGTAGCCACCCGGTAGGCCTCCAGATTCTCCCGCTCTGCGGCGGCGATGAACTGGGCCTCGTCCTCGGGGGCGACCACCACCGCCATCCGCTCCTGGCTCTCGGAAATAGCCAGCTCGGTGCCGTCCAGGCCGTCGTACTTCTTGCGCACGGCATCCAGGTCGATCTCCAGCCCGTCGGCCAGCTCGCCGATGGCAACAGACACGCCCCCCGCACCGAAGTCGTTGCACCGCTTAATCAGCCGGGTAACCTCCCCGTCCCGGAACAGCCGTTGGATTTTCCGCTCCTCTGGAGCGTTGCCCTTCTGGACCTCGGAGGCCATGGTGGTGAGAGATTTTTTGTTGTGGCTCTTGGAGGAGCCGGTAGCCCCGCCGATGCCGTCCCGGCCGGTGCGCCCCCCCAGGAGGATAACCACGTCTCCGGGGGCGGGCCGCTCCCGGCGCACATTCTCTGCCGGGGCCGCGCCCACCACAGCGCCGCATTCCAGCCGCTTGGCGATGTAGCCCTCGTGGTACACCTCGGCCACATGGCCGGTGGCCAGGCCGATCTGGTTGCCGTAGGAGGAGTAGCCCGCAGCCGCCGTCTGGCACAGCTTGCGCTGGGGCAGCTTGCCCTCCAAGGTCTGGCTGAAGGGAGCCCGGGGATCCCCTGCGCCAGTGAAGCGCATGGCCTGATGGACGTACACCCGTCCAGACAGGGGGTCTCGGATGCAGCCGCCGATGCAGGTGGCCGCGCCGCCGAAGGGTTCGATCTCGGTGGGGTGGTTGTGGGTCTCGTTTTTGAACATGAGCAGCCAGTCCTGGGTTTCGCCGTCCACCTCAGCGGGGACATGGATGGAGCAGGCGTTGATCTCCTCACTCTCGTCCAGCTCGGGGAGCAGGCCCCGCTTTTTCAGCACCTTTGTGCCGATGGTGGCGATATCCATCAAGGTCTGGGGACGCTGGGCGGCTTTTTTCTCCCCATATACCTCCACCCGGGCGGCTAAGTACCGCTCGTAGGCGGCCTTTACGGCGGGGTCGTCAATCTGGATCTGGTCCAGATGGGTGGAGAAGGTGGTGTGGCGGCAGTGGTCGGACCAGTAGGTGTCCACTACCCGCACCTCGGTGATGGTGGGGTCCCGCTTTTCCTCGTTCCGGAAGTAGTCCTGGAGGAACTTCAGGTCGTCCAGGTCCATGGCCAGGCCCAGGGAGTCCAGCAGGGCGGACAGGGCTGTTTCATCCATGGCGGTAAAGCCGGCCACTGTGTCCACATGGTCGGGAATGGGATGCTCCCGCGCCAGCGTCTCGGGCTTGTCCAGGCTGGCCTCCCGGCTTTCTACCGGGTTGATGAGGAACGCTTTGATTTTGTCCACATCCTCCTGGGTCAGCCCGCCCCACAGCAGATACATCTTGGCGTAGGCAATGAGGGGGCGGTCCACTCCGGCCATGAGCTGGATACACTGGGCCGCTGAGTCCGCCCGCTGGTCGAACTGTCCGGGCAGGGCCTCCACTGCGAAGAACGTCCCCGCCATCCGGGGCATGGGGAAGTCCTCATCGTAGACCACGTCCACCTGGGGCTCGGAGAAAACGATGTCCTTGGCCCGCTCGTAGACATCCCGGTCAATTTGGTCGGCATCGTATCGGTTCAGGATTTCCACGGAATGGAGGGTGTCGATTCCCAGCTGCTCCCGCAGCTGTCTGCACAGGCCCTGGGCCTCTACGTCGAAGCCCTCTTTCTTTTTGGAATAGCAGCGGTAAACACTCATACTCTTTTCTCCTCCGTTAATGATGTGGCATTTGCGCGGATGTGTATCATGGGGCGGCTTCCAGGTTCCAATTTTCTATCTGGTAAAACGCGTTTCCCCGCACGGGAGACAGTCCGGACAGTTGTCCCCACTGGGTGAGGACGGAGCAGCTTTTAAACAGGATGGGAACGATGGGGGCCTGTTCGTCCAGCAGGGCGAACAGCTCTGCTGCACAGGCGGCTTTGTCCTCGCCGGCCCCCTGCAGGGCGGCAAGGAGCGCATCCGCGCCCTCTGCGGTCCAGCCGCCATAGTTGAGCGTGCCGGCGGAGGACAGCAGCGGGGATAGGTCGAAGTCAGCGGTGAGGACCGTCTCTCCCAGATATAGGTCGAACTCTCCCCAGGCCAGGGCGGCCGTGTAGTCCTCAAAGGGCAGCTGCTTCAGCTCCACGGCGAAGCCCGCCGCTTCCAGATGGTAGGCGATGCGCTGGGCGGCGGCGGCTTTGGCCACGTTTTCGCTGTTTACCAGAAACACCAGCTTGCAGTCTTTCAGCCGAAGCCGTTCCACCTGAGCTGCCAGCTCCTCCGGGTTATAGGTGAGGGGTGTTTCCCCCGGCTGATACAGCTTGCTGGCGGGGTGGACAGGGCAAAGGGTGGCGATGGCATGATTGGAGTAGATGGTAGTGGCGATGGCGTCCCGGTTTACAGCCAGGCAGACGGCCCGCCGGACGTCGGCAGAGCGGAAAACCCCCTTGTTGGCGTTGAGGCCCAGGTAGAGGAAGTCGGTGGTAGGGTAGTCCCAAGTCTGATAGTTGCCCCCGTAGCCGGCGGCGTTGGTAGCGGTCAGATCTACATCCACCAGGGAGATGTCTCCGGAGTCGAAGCCATAGATCAGGTCGTCGCTGCGGCTCACGGCCAACAGGCTAATGGAGGCGGTGGGGAGGGTTTTGTCCGCCTGCCACCAGCCCGACCGGGCGGTGAGGGACAGCTCGTCCTCAGAGAGGACGTAGGGGCCTGTGCCGGCAGGGCGGTCGCTCCGGCCCAGGGCAATGGGGATGTCCAGCAACAGGGGCAGGGAGCCGTTGGGACGGGAGAGGGTGACGACCACCTGGTCGGGCGCCTCCTCAAGCACGGCGATAGAAGTTATGTCAACTAAACGCTCCTGATACCGGCTCCCGGAGGCTCGGGCCAGGTTCAGGGCGTCGGCCACGACCTGCCCGGTGAGGGGGGCGCCGTCGGAGAAGGTAATGCCGGAGCGGAGCGTGAACGTCCATACCAGCTTGTCCTCGCTGACGGCAAAGCTGCGGCACAGCAGGGGCTGGGCTTGAAAAGAGGAATCCACTGTAAACAGGCTCTCATAGAGCAGGGGGGCCAGGGTGAGGTTGGCCCGGCTGCCCGCCAGGGCGGGGTGGAGGCTGAATTCCGGATAAAAGGCCAGGGTAAAAGGCTGGGGCTGTGAGGGCGGCATCTCCTCCTGGCTGACATCCGCTGAAGAGGCGGAACTGGAGAAATCAGGGGGAGATTCTCCGCTGCAGCCGGAAAGGGACAGCAGCAAAGCGGCGGAAAGAAGGATTGCAAACCATTTTTTCATGGGTATTTCCTCGTTACAGCAGTTGGATCATAGCGGCCATGCTGCCCCGCAGGCCCCCCTGGACCCGATGGGACCAAAACACGTCTAAATTGCAAGCGGTACAAGCGGGACAGATGGCGATATGCTCCCTCTTCAGGCCGGACCGTTCCAGCCAGCGGGCGTTAGCCCCCTTCAGGTCCACGGAAAACTTGCCCGGCTTGGGGAGAGGGCGGATGAAGGGCTCCGCGTCCGCGCCCAGCCCGGCCCTCAGTCCATCGGGAACGTCGGCGTGGGTTTCGAAGCAGCAGGGGGCGATGCCTGGGCCGATAGCGGCCAGGAGATGTTCCGCTTTACAGCCGTAGTCACGGACCATGGCCTCCGCGGCCCGGGCGGCAATTCCGATGGCCGTGCCCCGCCAGCCTGCATGGGCGGCGGCGATGCAGCGGCGGGCCGGGTCGTAAAACAAGATGGGGATGCAGTCTCCGGAGAAAATGGTCAGGCACACGCCGGGGACATCGGTGACCAGGCCGTCCGCCTGGAAAACGCCGGGGGTGGCGGGGTCGTCTAAAATGTCGTCCCGGGTGACGGGGCGGATGATGTCGCTGTGGATCTGATGGTTTTTCACCAGGGCATTAACATCTGTTCCGATGGCGGCACAGAACCGGGAAAAATTTTCCCGGACATTAGCCGGGTTGTCCCCCCGGTTGGCCCCCAGGTTCAGGCTGTCCATGGGCGCGGGGGACACGCCTCCCAGCCGGGTGGAGAAGCCGTGGGCTGCGCC
Organism: uncultured Bacillota bacterium; assembly: GCA_947383275.1. Lineage (GTDB taxonomy): Bacteria > Bacillota > Clostridia > Oscillospirales > Oscillospiraceae > Lawsonibacter. Next base: position 7,613 of record CANDCW010000026.1, on the reverse strand, counting down.
TGTCCAGGCGAAGTTCGGGCAGGCATAAAAAGAAACGCCATGGCGCTCCTGTCGTATCATCTCTATGGCGGGGTTCCTCCCAAATTTTATGATTTGAGGGTTTCCCGCCCCGTAGGGGCGGAAAACCAACTTTATCCTATTTTAGCCTAAAACCTATCAGATAGCAACCCATAACAAAGGAGAATTGAGACAGGTTTTTCTATCGGAAGCGGGGCAAACTGCTTAAAGCTGTTCCAGCTCTCTCAGGGTTTCTTGGATGGTTTTCTGAGGGAGATATACCGACGCCATCTCCTGCAGCTGAGCCAGGGAAAGGGAGCGGGCCGCGCCCACCATGGGGTGCCGCATGAATTTTCCGAAGCGGCGTTGAAACACAGCCTTTGATTTTGGGTTGTCCAGCAGCTCGCCTACCGTAATCTGCCTGTTGCGTAAGTCCATGTAAAATCACCTCCGAAACAGTCTATGCGGCGGCGGCTTGCGGCTTGACAAGGGGGTTCGCGGCTTGACTTTCCGGAAGGAAGGGACTATACTCATTTATTAAGATTTCATTAAGAAGGGGGCGCCTTTTGTGATGAAAAAGAAAAAAGGATTGCGGGCTGCGCTGTCTGCCGCCCACAACGCGCTGCGGCAAAAGAAGACGGTAGCTGTGGTCTATTTTACCCTGCGCATTTTGGTTATTGTGATGATGGCAGCCCAGTTTTTTAACAAGGACTTTGAGAGCGTCTTTTTATGCGGCCTGACCCTGGTGCTGTTCCTGCTGCCTACGGTGTTCGAGCGGGCGCTGATGATTGATCTGCCCAATACGCTGGAGATCATTATCATGCTCTTCATTTTTGCCGCGGAAATTTTAGGGGAAATCAGTTCCTTCTACACCACATTCAAGCACTGGGACACCATCCTCCATACGTTGAACGGTTTTCTGTGCGCCGCCATCGGCTTTGCCCTGGTAGATATGCTGAACCGGACAGAGAAGTTCTCCCTGTCTCTGTCGCCGGTATTTATGTCCATTGTGGCGTTCTGCTTTTCCATGACCATCGGTGTGCTGTGGGAGTTTTTTGAGTGTGCCATGGACCAGCTTATGTTTCTGGACATGCAGAAGGACACGGTAATCCACACGATCTCATCCGTCATGCTGGACCCTGCCGGAGGGACCAACCGGGTGCTGATTGAGGACATTGTAGACACCATCGTTGTCACTGCCGGCGGACAGCAGATTTCTCTGGGCCTGGGCGGCTATCTGGATGTGGGCATCCTGGATACCATGAAGGACCTGTTTGTCAACTTCATCGGGGCTGTGGTCTTCTCTGTCATCGGCTATTTTTATGTGAAGAACCGGGGACAGGGCAAGTTTGCCGGCCGGTTTATCCCTCAGGTGGTGGATGTCCAGCCGGAGGATCTGGACCCGCGCCAGCCCAAATTTTTTAAAAAGGGAAAAAAATCCAGTACTCCGAGGGAATAGAGCGTTTCCTGGCGCCGCATACTAGAGCCATCCAAACAAGGAGGGTTTTTAGCTATGAATATGAACGACAAACGGTCCTGCAACACCAGTATCCGCTGCTCTGTGGACACCTGCGCCTACCACTCCGGCGCCCAGAACTGCTGCTCCCTGGACTCCATCAAGGTGGGCTGCTGCGACTGCGCCCCCACCAAATGTGAGGGCACTGAGTGTGCCTCCTTCAAGTTGGGCGCGAAATAAAAAGCGGCTCTGCCGGCTGGGCATCCGGGCCGCGGCACCGAAAAGCACGATTGCAGAATCGTGCTTTTTCTATAGACGGCAAATTCCTCACAGCCCCCGTTTGGGAGATGTGAGGAATTTGTTATAATATAAGTAAATTTCTGCCCTCATTTATCCTTCAACAGCTTGTGCAGTTCGGCCATAAAGGTATCGATGTCCTTAAACTCCCGGTAGACGGAGGCAAAGCGGACATAGGCCACCTCGTCCAGCGTTTTCAGCCGCTCCATGACCAGTTCACCGATTTTGGCGGAGCTGATTTCCCGGTCCATTTGATTTTGCAGGACCTGTTCGATTTCGGCCACGGTTCCCTCCAGGGCCTGGTAGGAGACAGGCCGCTTTTCGCAGGCCCGGATCAATCCGCCCATCACCTTTCCCCGGTCGAAGCTCTGGCGGCTGCCATCTTTCTTGATAACCATCAGGGGCAGGCTCTCCATGGTCTCATAGGTGGTGAACCGCTTGTGGCAGGACAGGCACTCGCGGCGGCGGCGGATGCTGGCACCCTCGTCAGCGGGACGGGAATCCACAACCTTGCTCTCCAGGAAGCCGCAGTAGGGACATTTCATGGCGCATACCTCCTATTGTGTTTGGGATCGATTTAGTACCACATTATACCATATAATACGGGAAATATACAAGCCCCTTTGCCGGTTTTTGAGAGAGGAATTTTCTTAGAATTCCCAGCCGGAGGGGGCGCAGCTGCCTGTGTATGCGGCGCTGGAAGGGCTGCTTCCCTCCGCGTGGGGGTAGCTTTGGGGGAGAGGTCCGGGTAGATCCGCTGGCGGCCATATTCGCCGGTGTACACCGCCGCCTCACAGTAGACGCCAAGCTCCAGTTCAATTTCCTGGGTGCGGAACCAGGCAGGTATCGTGGCGGGCGTGCCATTGCGAATGGTATCTATCATCCGCTCCTCATACCAAATAACCAGCTTTTGATCTCGGAACAGGCCCACTCGAATGGCAGCGGGCGGCTCCGGCCTTTATGTCAGTGGAGACCAATTCGGTGTTCCACTCCGCCGTCAGGCCGCTTTGACTCTTTAAAATACTCTCCACTCGTCCAGTGATGACATTTTTTTTGTCAACTGGCGGTTTACATCGGGAGAATGATACCCTATTTGGGTGCGGAGGGCGAGGTGTGCACCTCTGGCAGGGCGGTGTCCCAGTCCTTTTGAAACTCGGTCATCATGGCCCAGTAGCGCTTGGGCATATGGGTCATGCGGCATTTGGGGTTGTACCGGCCCTCAATGGCAATGGTGTCGTAGAAGGCCCGCCACAGCCTCCGGTAGGCCAGTTCGGCTTCCCCGGCAGGGCCTATTTGGAAGTCCTCCACCGGAAGGATGGCCCAGCCGTTGGCGCCCGGCTGGTGGAATAGGGCCTCGGAATGGGTGCGGTCGTGGAGGACAAAATTCTCCTGGGGAAACCTTCCGCAAAAGTGGGGGCGCAGCAGTGGAAGGACCCGGTTTTTCGGTTCGATTTCCCCCACCAGCACTCCGTCCAGCTGGGAGAAGCGGGTAAAGCCCTTGTACTGGTGAGTTTCATGCTCCAGATGCCATACCGCCTTGCGCACCCTGTCCACCGTGGGGTCGGTAAGGCAGCGGCCGATCGCGGGCCCTAACGCGTAGCCCAGACGGATCAGCCGCCACAGCCACAGTTCCTTGTCGGGGAGGCAGGTGAGGAAACACCGCACTGCCAGCCGCCGGCCCTCGGCCCCGAACTTGGCGAAAGACTTGTATACCCGCCGGGCGTGGTCCACGTTGGTTTCTACAGCCCGCAGGGGATAGAGGGAGCAGCACATGTCGCCAGGCGTGCGGAACTCCACCGGTTCCTCCTGGGCGACGTAGCAGTCAAATAGACAGGAGAGAAAGCCGGAATAAGTGCCGTCATATTGGCAGGAAATTTGAGTCCAAGGCATAAAAACACCTCCCTAAACGGCGCTGTCAAACAGCGACAGCTGCTCGGGCGCGGGTTCCGCCAGGGCGGGAGCCTCCAGAGAAACCAGATGGCGGAGCAGGCCGTCCTCATTGACCCGCAGTCCGGCCATCATCCGGCCGGAGCAGGTGAGGAAATACTGGGCCCGCTTCAGCACCACGCCCAGCCGTTTCAGCCCCTCAAAATTAAGGGCGCCTACCCGCCTTGCCCTTAAAATGCGCTTGGCCGACTGCACCCCCAGCCCCGGCACGCGGAGCAGGGCTTCGTAGTCGGCCCGGTTGACCTCTATAGGGAAGAAATCCAGGTGGCGCAGAGCCCAGCAGCACTTGGGATCCATCCGGGGGTCCAGGTCGGGCTGGGACTCGTCCAGAATTTCCTCCGCCCGGAAGTGGTAGTACCGGAGCAGCCAATCCGCCTGGTACAGCCGGTGCTCCCGGAGCAGCGGCGGACGAAAGCCCTCCGCCACGGGAAGCAGCGGGCTGGAGGACACCGGCATATAGGCGGAGTAGAACACCCGCTTGAGCTGGTAGCGGTCGTAGAGCGCCTGGGTGAGGGTGAGGATGTGGCGGTCGCTCTCCGGGGTGGCCCCTACAATCATTTGGGTGGACTGCCCCGCCGGAGCAAACCGGGGGGCATGGCGGTACACTGCGATTTCCTGCTTGGAAGCGGAGATCCCGTCCCGGATCTGGCCCATGGGGGTGAGGATGGCCTCCTTTTTCTTGTCTGGGGCCAGCAGGGCCAGGCTGGAGGAGCTGGGCAGTTCAATGTTTACCGACAGCCGGTCAGCCAGCAGGCCCAGCTGCCGGGTGAGCAGCGGGTCCGCGCCCGGGATGGCCTTGGCGTGGATGTAGCCGCCAAACCGGTGTGTCTCCCGGAGAATGCGCAGGGTGCGGATCATCAGTTCGGTGGTGTAATCCGGGCTGCGCACCACCGCCGAGGACAGAAACAGCCCCTCAATGTAGTTGCGCCGGTAAAAGCCGATGGTCAGCTCGCACAGCTCCTCCGGGGTGAACGCCGCCCTGGGCACATCGTTGGACCGCCGGTTGACGCAGTACTGGCAGTCGTAGACGCACACGTTGGTTTGCAGCACCTTCAGCAGCGTGACGCACCGCCCGTCTGCGGAGAAAGAGTGGCAGCATCCGGCCAGAGTGGTGCTGCCGATGGCTCCCGGCCTTCCGGAACGGTCCAGGCCGCTGGAGGTGCAGGCCGCGTCGTATTTGGCGGCGTCAGCTAGGATATTCAGTTTGTCCAGCAATTCCATGGGCGGGCCCTCCTTGACGAAAATACGTTCTATAGAACTAATGTACTGTTATTATAGCGCAAAAATTCCAGTTGTCAAGAGGAAAATGAAGGGGAATAAAAGAAAGTCTTGACCCGCAGAGAACAAGTATGTAAAATAAGAGCGTTGTATTTGATTGGAGGCAAAAATTATGGAGAAAAGAGAAACATTTTCCTCTCGCCTGGGCTTTGTGCTCATCTCGGCGGGGTGCGCCATTGGATTGGGCAATGTGTGGCGGTTTCCCTATATCACGGGAAAGTACGGCGGAGCGGCTTTTGTGCTGCTGTATCTGCTGTTTCTGGTCATTCTGGGCCTGCCTGTTATGGTGATGGAGCTGGCCGTGGGCCGGGCCAGCCAGCGGAGCATCGCCCTGTCTTTCCAGCGCTTGGAGCCCAAGGGCTCAAAATGGCACTGGTACAGCTATATGGGCTTTGCGGGCAACTATCTGCTGATGATGTTCTATACCGTAATTGCCGGGTGGCTGCTGTACTACTTTGTGGAGATACTCCGGGGCAGCTTTGCGGGGCTGGACGCGGAAGGCGTGGCCGGGAAATTTGGCGATCTGCTCAGCCGGCCCGGGACCATGACGGCCTACATGGTGGTTGTGGTGTGTATCGGGATGCTGGTATGCGCCCAGGGCCTGCGCAACGGCGTGGAGCGGGTGAACAAGGTAATGATGCTCTGCCTGCTGGCCCTTATGGTGGTGCTGGCAGTGAACTCCGTTCTGCTGGAGGGAGCGGGCGAGGGCCTGCGATTCTACCTCCAGCCCAATTTCCACAACCTGACCTATGACGCCGGCGGCAATTGGATTTTGGGCGAAGCGGTCTTTGCCGCCATGGGACAGGCGTTTTTTACCCTGTCGCTTGGCATTGGGGCCATCGCCATTTTCGGCAGCTACATTGGCAAGGAGCACCGGCTGGCCGGGGAGGCCCTGCGCATCGGCGTGCTGGACACCTGTGTGGCCTTTGTGGCGGGGCTGATTATTTTCCCCGCCTGCTCCGCGTTTGGCGTATCCACCGGGGAGGGCCCCGCGCTGGTTTTCGTGACCCTGCCCAATATCTTCAACGCCATGCCCATGGGCCGGCTGTGGGGCGGGATGTTCTTCCTGTTCCTGTCCTTTGCCGCGCTGTCCACGGTAATTGCCGTGTTTGAAAACATCATCTCCTTCACCATGGACCGATGGGGCTTTTCCCGGAAAAAGGCAGTGCTGGTCAACTTTTTAGGCGTGCTGGTGCTGTCCATGCCCTGCGTGCTGGGGTCCAATCTGTGGTCCGGCTTCACTGTGCTGGGGATGGACGTGTCCGGAATCGAGGATTTCCTGGTTTCCCAAAACATTCTGCCCCTGGGATCGCTGCTGTACCTGCTGTTCTGCACCAGCAGAAGGGGCTGGGGTTGGGATCATTTTCTGGCCGAGGCCAACCAGGGCGATGGCCTGGCCTTCCCCAAGGGGGTACGGGTTTACGTCAGCTATGTCCTGCCGCTAATCGTGCTGTTTATCTTTGTGATGGGCTATTGGAATCAGTTTGGACCAAAGTAAAAAAATCCCCCGCGCCAGATGCGGCGCGGGGGATTTTTAGCGTTTATCGGAAATATACCAGCGGGTCCTTGGGGGCCTCAGCTTTCTCCACTAACTGGGCGTAGAGCACTACACCCTCGTCCTCGTAGACGTCGGCGTGCTCCCATTTGATCTCGGCGGTAATGGTGATCCACTCCCCCTTGCGCAGGGAGCGGGCTTTGTCGTACTTACACAAGAAGCCGAAGAAGCGGATGTCCTCCACGCAGCAGGTCATGGCGTTGCGGCCCGGGACAAAGGAGCCCTTGGGCAGTTTCATGCCTGTCATGGCCTGCGCCTTGTAGGTGATGGTTTTACCCACATAACGGTCTGGGTGCTCTTGAATATCCAGATACCAGATACCGTAATCGGGGTCGTCCAAGGTGATGTGGGCCTCCTCCAGGGAGCAGGGGAGGATGTCCTCCACCTCCAGCTCCTCACCCTTGACGTCTTCAAAAACAATCTCGCACATCCGGTTTACCGCCCGGACCGACCGCTTCCACCCAGACAGGGGCATGTCTGCGGTACAGCGGTTAAACAGCACCATGTCCGCCTCGGTAACCATGTCGATAAACATGGACTGCATGTTGTTCAGATACATTTCAAAGGTGGAGCCGTCCACCACATGGATCGCCTGGTATAGGCCCCAGCTTTTGGGCAGACGGCACGTGCGCAGCACGTCTACCGGCCACATGCCGTTGAACTCCAGCAGGACCCGCTCGGGCTGGTAGCGGCGGTCCACTTCCTTGAGAAACTCGGTGTTCAGCTGCTCCTGGTTTTCGATGGGAATCAGGCGGCAGTTGCGTTTGGACAGAAATTCCTGGTCATACTCCTCCTCGCCGTCTTCGCACATGAGCAAGACAGTGCGCTGGCCGTCGTTAAAGTAGTCCATATTCAGCGTGTCGGACAGCAGAGTGGTCTTGCCACTGTCCAGGAAGCCGGTGATTAAATAGAGCGGGATCCGTGAATCGGGCATGTCGGTCACCTCATGCCAGCAGGAACAGCTTTTCCAGCTGATCCTCCTTCAAATCGGAACCGATGACGCACAGGCGGCCGGTATAGTCGGCGCCGCCCTCGCGAATCTGGAATTCCTCGGGCACCAGGTCGAAGTGAAGCCAGGTTTGG
>CANDCW010000025.1 GCA_947383275.1 uncultured Bacillota bacterium | reverse complement strand
TTTACCACATTTATATGAAAAAGTCTGCCATTTGGCAGACTTTTTCGACAAGCTGCGCCTGACATACAGTGTCAGGCTGTTTTTATTTCGAAAACAAGGAAGGGAATTCGATATGGCATATCGGAAGGTCTATTTTCGCATCCACACAAAAGGCTATTCCTCTGGCTGGTCTAGCGATACCGACAGGTCGGCATTTAAGGAGGAAAGCCGCCAGTTGTTCCAGGAGTTGGGATGGACAATCAAATTGGGTCACAATGGGGGCTGCGACGTGGTCACCAAGGACTGGCAGGACCTCTACCTGCACCCCACCAGCTTCAGCGGGGTGATGGAGGAGACCAATATCCAGTCTCTGCAAGAGCAACTGTTGAATGCGCAGGCCTTTCGCTGTTACCATGTGGATCGCTACGAGGAGTACCAGGGCCTGAGCGACGGGGAATACCAGGCGGCACTGGAGGCACAACGAGACGAGATTACAGCTTATATTCTGGAACAATGCAAAACAAAACGAAGAAATCTCTACATTGTCGCCCCCGTCGCGGAGCATGTTGCAACGAAGTTTGAGATCCGCCGCCTGTGCGACAAAAACAGAGATAATAAGATAGGAAATAAATTTGCAGCCGGCCTTATAGCCGAACTGCTCCAAAAGGGCTGGCTGGTTTCCGCACAGACATCCCACGGTGAGGGCATCCGAACCGCCACCGATAAGGAGCGCGGCGCCCGTCAACCTGTGACACAGGTAGACGGGCAGATCACAATGGGGTGCCAGGAAAAGCAGCCTGACGCCGCTCCTAAAAGGAAAAAACCGCCCGCCCCCAGCCGGTAGGACACGCTCCTGTGGGTCAGGGGCGGCGTTTCCTAACTGTTCACACTGGTGCTTATGCTGCATCTGTCTGCGGTTCTTTGGTGGTGTTGGTAATAGCTTCTTCCATACCTTTCGGCTATACTGACTTCACCATACAAGAAGGGAGACAGCAGCGTGGAACAAAGAAAAAACTTGTGTGCTCAGATACCCCTCAGCCTCCATGCCCAGGTAACAGAGGCCAAGGAACAGTTGGGCCAGACCACCAGCGAATACATCACCAGCCTGCTCACCGAATACTACGAAATGAAGAAAGACGGAGGTAACAAGACTATGGCAGCTAACACCAGAACGATGGCATTCCAGATCTCTGAGGACCTTTTCCAGAGGATCAAGGCCCACCTGGACCGTGAGAGCGCCCGCCTGGGCAGAAAGGTCACCCAGCGGGAGTTTGTCCTGGGCCTGATTGAGGGAGCCCTGAACATGGCCGAGCCCATGGACGTGGATGAGGCCGGTGTCGCTCCCTGTGAGCCCCTGGCAGACCAAGACGAGTCCCAGCACCAGGAGGAGGTGTAAAGCCCACGTCGGCCAGCGTGTGGGCCGTGTAAGGCACAACTGAACACACAGGCAGAGAGCCCCCGGAGCGCCCCAGGATTGGGATGCTCCGGGGACTTTTTGCGTTCTCAAGAGGAGGTGAATCTTACGAGAACATCAGATCAGAGCCCATCCTGCCGCTTTACCCCGGAGGAGATGGACATCGCCAAGGAAACGGACCTGCCCGACCTGCTGTCCCACCTGGGCTACCAGGTGCGGCGGTTGGGCAGCTACTACACTACCAGGGAGATGGACAGCATCCGCATTAAGAACCGCCGAAAGTGGCGGCGTTACTCCACCGGCCAAGGCGGGGATGCCATCACCTTCCTTCAGGAGTTCTGCAGCAAGAGCTTCCCGGAGGCGGTGAACTACCTGCTGGAGTTCAATGGCCACCGGGCGCGGGACCCTCCTGGCAGGCCGCCGCCCAGGGCGGAGCAGCCAGAGGGAAAGCCCCCGTTTGTCCTTCCAACCCCCAACTGGGATCAGCGGCGGGTGTTCGCCTATCTGCAAAGGAGAGGCATTGCCCCCCAGGTGATTCGGGACTTTATCCAGGCCGGGTTGCTGTACGAGGACGCCCTGCACCACAACTGCGTGTTTGTTGGCAGAGAGGTCGGTGGCCAGCCCAGATTTGCAAGCAAGCGGGGTACCTACGACCTGGACGGCCCCGGTTTCAAGGGGGACGTCACCGGCAGCGACAAAAGCGTGGCATTTCCCCTACCCTGTGACCCGTCCCTGGATTGGGTGGCAGTATTCGAGGCGCCTATCGACCTTATGAGTTTCTGCACCATGCACCCCAAGGTCAAAAGCAACGCCGTGGCTCTGTGCGGCCTGTACCAGGGAGGGTTGGATACCTATCTGAAGGACCACCCCCATCTGAAGCGGATCATCCTATGCCTGGATGCGGACGGCCCAGGCCAGGAGGCCGCCCGGAAACTGACGGCGGAGTATGAGCAGCGGGGTTACCAGGTGTCCACCCGCACCCCGCCCCTGGGAAAGGACTGGAACGAGCATTTGCAGCATTTAGTCTTCGGAAAAGAAATTAAACCATTAAAAACAGAAATTTCAAATACAAAAAAGGAGGTTTTTCAACCAATGGCAGACTTGGAAAAACTGGTCAGCGACAAGGCCGCGGCGGATACCCAGTGGCGGGAGCTGCGGCAGGCGGAACGGGAGACGGCCACCGACCTGCGGGACGCCAGCATCAATGAGATCACCACCAACCCGGAGGCATACGCCCGGTACTTGGAGCTGCAGGGGGACAACCCCGCCTACGGCGCCGGCAACATCGCCCTGATTATGATCCAGCAGCCGGAGGCCACCCTCTTCGGCACCCGTGACCGCTGGAGGGGCCTGGGCCGCTTCGTGCCCGATGAGGAGCTGGACCGGAGCGCCAAGATCTTCATCAGGTCCCCCTCGGGCCGGGGCTATGTCCTGTCGGACGCCTACGACGTCAGCCAGACCCAGGGCCGGGAGGTGAAACCGCCCCTGCTGCTCCAGGATGACACCAGAGAAATGGAGACGGCGCTGACGGTCCTGCTGAGATTCTCCCCCGTCCCCGTGGTCACAGACCGGGAGCTGACCGCCGCCGCTCTCTATGACCCCAAGAGCAAGCAGCTGATCATCAACCCCGGCTATTCGGACAGCGAGGCGTTTGCGGCCATCGCCGCCCAGATCGCCCACGCCCGGTTCCATGACAAGGGCTTCAACCAGAATTATCGCCGGGAGAGCTACGATCTGAGCGCCCAGAGTGTGTCCTGCGTCCTGTGCCGCCGCTTCGGGATCGAGCGGGAGATGCCCGACCTGTCCGGGCTGCCCGACCTCTACCAGGGGTGGCAGACCCAGAACCGGCAAAAGGTTCTGAGCAGCATCCAGGACATGAGCAAGCAGATCGGCGGCTCCATCGAAAAGACCATCGCTCCGCCCCAGCGGGGCGCCCCCACTATTCGCCACGACGCCAGATAAGAGCAAACTCCACGTATATGAAGATTTAAAGGAGTCAATCAAGATGAAAAAATCAGTTTCTTTGCTTATCACCGCACTGATTCTCTGCACTGCCCTGTCCGTCCCCGCTTTCGCTGCTGAGGAGCCCGCCCCCGGCAAGGACAGCTGCTACTATCCCATCTCGGTGGAGGAGTACACCTACGGCCCCCTGGACGAGCTCCGCATCGACAAGGTGTATCAGCTCTCTCTGGACGACGATCCCGGCGGCATCCCCACAGAGGACTTCACCCGGGGCGGACGGCTGTACTACCTGCTGGACATGACCAAGAAGGACGAGGTGGGGGTGGACACCAAGCCTTACGTCCACACGATCACCCAGCCCAGCGATACCAACAACATGGAGGCCGTCCTCCGGCAGCTGGACGCTGAAATGGAGGTCACCACCGAGGACGGCTACACCGGCACCCTCCACCTGGACCACACCACCGTCCAGGTGACCACGGACGGCTACGCCACCAGGACAGGCACCGTCTCCGCTTCCCGCAGCTACCCCAATTTGTCGGAGGCGGACCTGTCCCTGATTCCCAAGACGGTGGAGGACAAAGGCCGGACCCTCACTCTGGCGGACGTCCAGTGGAGCGACTCTACCCAGACGGATGGCGAGGGCAATCCCATGATCCGCTATACTGCCACGGCCAAGTACACCGGCACCACCTCCAGCAAGTACGCCACCGGCTACACGGTCAGCGCCAACTACACCGGCGAGGTGGCCAAGACAGGCTGCGATGTGGTTACCTACACCGCCACTTTCGGCAGCGTGGAGGCCCCGGCTGACTCCCAAGCCCCGGACGGCAGCGGAACGAACGCCACAGATACCACAAAAGTCCCCTTCAACATCGCCGGACTGAAACAGCCTCTGCTGATCGCCGGTCTGGTGGCTGTGGTGGCCGTTGGCGGGGTGTTTGTGTTCAAAAAGATTCGTGAAAGGAGATGATCCCTTGAAATTCCGCAAGATTCTGCTGACTCTGGCTCTGTGTGCTATGTGTGTGGGCCAGGCCAGCGCGTTGGAATATACCTACGATGCCCCGGAGGACTACCTGTTCGGCAGGCCGACCAGTCAGGACGCCCCCTACACCCAGGAGGACCCCAACGTGGATCGCAGTAAGAACGTGGCCCTGGTTCCGCCCGGCTTCGGCACTCCGACCAGTTACCTCCCCGGCAGCGGCGAGGCCCTCACCCCCAACCTTGTCCCCGGCGCGCTGAACGGCGGGCTGGTCAACCAGGTCGGGAGCGTCAATTACCCCGCCATTGACAATGGCGCCCAACCCCCCGGCTCGGGCGGCATTACCATGACGCAGATCCCCGGCAGCCCCAGCGGGATCATCCAGGGCGGCAGCGTTGTCGGATTTACTGACGTGACCGATGACCTCTACTACAGCGGTGGCCACCTGGGGACGCTGAAAATCCCCGCCATCGGCCTGTCCGTCAAGGTCTACCAGGGCACGGACAGCAAGACCCTGGCCAAGGGTGCCGGGCACTTCACCGAGACCAGTATCTGGGCCGGAAATGTCTGCGTCGCGGGGCACAATCGAGGAACAAACTGCTATTTTGGCAACATTCATAAGCTACACGCCGGCGATACCATCACCCTCACCACCAGGCTGGGCACCCGGAGCTACGCCGTCAGCAGCGTGGAGAAGGTCTCCGAGACGGACACCAGCGGCACCGCCGCCACCAGCGATAACCGGATCACGCTGTACACATGTGTCCGAGATGAACGGGATTTCCGCTGGAAGGTCACAGCTCTGGAGCAGTAAAGCTGTTCGGCGATAGTATTCGACTTCGTCCCCCTTCTGTGGTATGGTTCGGTTGCGAAGCCCAAAAAATTATCAACAGGAGGAGAAGTCCATGAAAAAGAGAACGATCATCGCGTTGGCGGCCAGTATCCTGCTCACCGTCAACACCCCTACTGTCCTTGCCGCCCAAGCCCCCGCAGAGGCCAGTATGCCAACCTCCGTCGAGACCACGCTGGCCAATGGCAAAGCCGTCACAGAGGAAAACGTGCTGGAATTGCTTCGGCAGATTGAACAGGACTGGCCCACCGGGACGGTCTGGGGCACCCGGAAAACCCCCGGCACCCACAAAAACGAGGTCCCCTGCACCCAGGCCCGCCAGGTCATGGATGCCTACCGGGTCAGCGCGACCTACGGCTGCAGCGGCTACGCCAGCATGGTCAGCTCCCTCATCTTCGGCGACGAGGCCAACCCCGCCCGCAGGCTGGAGGACCTGGAGCAGATCAGGCCGGGGGACATCATCTTCATGGTGCGAAACAGCACCGGAAAGGTCTGGCATGTGACCGTCGCCCTGGAGTCTCCCAACGAGAAAAACGCCTTCCACATCACGGACGGCAACGCCGGTGAGACAGTCCAGTGGCCGGACCGTGAGAATCCCTACGGGAGAGACAATCTGGATTGCTACCGGGGCGAGGGCAAGAGCTACCACCTGGAGGTGTGGACCCGGTACCCGGAGAGCGTCTCTTACACTGGGAACAGCGTCATGGGCTGGCCTACTGGAAAATAAGGAGGAAAATGCAACTGAAACCACCCATCCCCCGTATGAACAGCCCCAATCATAACGGAACATCACCACTCCCCAGGACTGCACAACTTCGTGCGGTCCTTTCTTTGTGCCCAAAACTTGATAAGGAGGAACAAATTCGTGTTAAAAAGCATTAAATCTCACTGGAAACGGGCAGTTTCCGGCCTGTTGGCCGTAGTCATGGCGGTCGGTATGCTTCCGGTCTCCGCTTTCGCCGCCGATTCCCCGGGCGGCTCCAATCCCTACGCCCCCACCGGAAACTTCGAGCTGAATGTGGCTGGCGCTACCGCCTGGAACGGCGGCAGCGACCCGCTCACCGTTTACAAGACCGAGGGTAGCGGCACTAAAGTAGCCGCTATCCCCGCCGCTGTGCCCTTCGCGCTTCTGGAGGACAAGGGCGGCGACCGGCTCAAGGTCGGCTACGTCGCAGACGGTGGATGGACCGGCAGCAACCTGGACGGCACCGGCTGGGTGGACAGGGACAGTGTCCTGATCAACCTGCCCGATGTGCTCCCCAGCATTGTTTACGAGTCGGACGGCAGGAAACAGTTTAACTCCCGGCTGACTCGGTTCGAGTACGCTATCCCCGGCACCTACGCCCTGGCCGAACAGCTGGCATTGCTCCAGCAGACAGCGATGGCCAGCGGCGAGACGCTGGTGGTCCGTCAGAGCGGCCAGACCGTGAACGTCAGTCGGGCCAAGGGCGGCTCTGCCCAGAGCTACAGCCTGGACGGGGTGGCCTATACAAAATTTGACGCTTGGACCGAGTATGAAACAGCAGACGGCAGCCTGAGCGATCTCAGCTATGATCTGCCTTTCTCCGTGGATCGGGCCTACAGTGCTGACCCCAGCGTGACGCTGACCAAGTTCTGTCCGCGAACTGCCAATCGTGCGCCTGCCAGAGTGAGTGCTAACGATCCCACCGGGGGCGTGGGCGCCTACAACCCCGGCAGCCCCGGCGGGAAAAAGCCCACCACCTCCAACGTGGCCTGGTCCACCGACCCTGAGAGGACCTTTCTCCGCTTTACTCTGATCGAGTTTCCCCAGGGTGTCGTCACCGATCTCAACACGAACGATTGGAGCACCTGGCATGTGGTTGGCACCCCCCTCAATGTGGTGTGGGGCAACGGCTGGTCTGCCGATGACTGCCGGAGTAAGATCACCTGGTACAACTCCTGCGCCATGCAGTATAACGGAATGGGCAGCGGCGCCGCCCAGTTGATCGGAGGCACTGTTTACTCCTATGACGCCACCGCCGGCGGCAACAAGAATTGGGTGACCACCGCCGATGAGTTCCAGGCGGCGGCCGGCATCTCCGACCAGGAGAAAGAGCAGATGTTCCACTGCAATTCCGGCTCCTGGTCCACAGGCTGGGAGGATGGCGACTATACCTCCATGTGGGGCACCGACGCTGAGTCCGTCACCCCCGGCAATATTTATAAAGTGTATAAGGCCAACAATGCTTTCCTGTACCTGCTGAACCGCCTGAGTTCCAACGAGGGAAGCGGCGGTTGGAGCGAGGATGAGGCGATGGAGCACTGGTCCGAGTATGTCCACGATGCGGACGGCAATCTGCGCACCAAGTACCGGATCATCGTGGAGACCGGGGCTGTTGTCAAAGACCCGGACGGCTACCGCCGGGCCTATACCCTGCGGGAGATGATGGCCTACAGCCTTTACAACAACGAGGGCTCCGGCCAGTATACCCTGATCTACGACCAGTCCTCCACCATGGTCAATATGGCCCGGCGGATGCGTCAGGCCAAGGATAACCAGTTCGTGGAATACCCGCTGGATGAAAACGGCACTCCCACCGGAGAGGAACTGCACTCCACCAACGGCTTCCGGGAGTGCGACAGCTATGTAGACACCATCCAGTACGCCCGGCCTATGCGGGATACCATTTTTAATGAGCGGCGCTCTTTCGGCCTGCACATCTTCTCTCCCTTCAACTTTGAGACAGGCGATCCCGCCAGGCCTTGGCTGGAGGTGACGAAGAAAGCCGGCGAGGATATTTCTGCCGGCGATGAGTGGGCCTTTACCGTGAAGTACACGGCTGGCGCTACCACCGGCTTCACCGCAAAGAAAAATGACGCGGACTGCACCAGCCAGGTGACCGAGACCGGCAGCGGCCTGAAATTCAAGCTGAAGGCCGGCGAAACCATCCACATCGACTTCGATGCCGACTCCTCCTTCCGCTGCGAGGTGACGGAGGACGACTCCTCCCAGCTGACCGGCATCACCGGGACGGGCGGAACCGCCGACATGACGGCCAAAAAGTTCACCACCACCAGTGGAATCGCCAAGGCGACCTTTACCAATGGCACTACCCCTGATCCTGACCCCGATCCCGACCCGGACCCTGATCCTACCCCTGGGAAAGCAATCCTGTTCAAACGGGACGCCAACACCAACAAGGGCGTCGGGCCCGCCACATTTAAGTTCAGTTCTGTGGTAAATGGGGTTTATGAGTTTGATACCAACTCCTCCGGTGAGCTGGAGACCATCCAGTGGTGGGACCCGACTGAAGCGGCTGGCAAGTACATCAAGCCCGGCGAGTACGCCGTGACCGAGATCGTACCGCCCCCCAATTACATGCCCACCACCGAGGTCCAGCAGATCAAGCTGGAACTGGACGCGGACGGCAACCCCATCCCCGCTGGTCCCCTGGTGTTCAAGAATTTGGCAAAGGTCGGTCTGCGTGTGGTGAAGTATGACCGCCTGAGCCACCAGCCCATGAACGGCGTCACTTTTGAAATTTTCCGCAACGGCACTTCCCTTGGCCTCTATGAAACCAAAGGCAACGGCGAAATCGTCCTGACCGGCATTGAGCCTGGGACCTACCGGGCCGTTGAGGTGGACACCGGCGACGAGGGCCACATCATGGACGGCAGCTATCAGGAGGTTGAGCTTGTCGCTGGCGGCGGCACCAAGGACCTGTTGTTCTTCAATGACAACAAGCCCGGTATGAAGCTGGTCAAGGTGGACAGCTCTGACCCCTCCAAGACCATTCCTGGCGCTAAGTTCCGTATCCGCGCCATCAACGGCAGCTACGGTCCCGAGGAATTTATTACCAACAGCAGCGGGGAGATCGACCTGTCCATGCTCCCGGAGGGGTCCTATGAGGTGACCGAGATTGAGTGCGCGGGGCATGTCATAGACGACGCCCAGCGCATTATCCATCTCAAGGCCAATGATACGGCGCAGTTCGTTTTTACCAACACCAGGAAGCCCGGTTTCAAGCTGTTCAAGACCAGTGCGGACGGGACTCCCCTGGATGGTGTCACCTTCAAAATCACCCCGATTGAGGACGCCAGCCACTCCATTGACCGCACTACGGCAAACGGCGGTGAGATCACGGTGGACGGTCTGGAACCCGGAATTTACTCGGTGCAGGAGACCGCCACCCTGCCTGATCACGTCCTGGACAAGACGGAGTACCATGTGGAGCTGTCTCCCGGAAAAATTGCTGAACTGCGGCTGAGCAACGATAAGCGGCCCTACCTGACCATCGCCAAAGTGGAACAGGGCGCTGGCACTCCCATCCCCGGCACCAAGTTCAGAATCGAGGGTATCAACAGCGATTACCAGCACGACGTAACTACCGGCGCAGACGGCACCGTGACCATCCAGGTGGACCCCGGCTCCTACCGGATCACAGAAAAGGATGTCCCGGAGCCCTACTGTCTGCCCGAGGATGAAGCGGATCGGGTGCAGACCGTCAGCCTCAACCCCAACGATAACAAGACTCTGACTTTCAAAAACAGTAAGAAGCCCCTGCTGACCCTCTCGAAGATCGATGCCGACACCGGAGTGCCTGTCCCCGGCACCGTGTTTGAGGTGAAGGGTATCGACAACGACTATCAGGACGATTGGACCACCGGTGCGGACGGCAAAGTGGCCAAGCGTGTCAATCCCGGAACCTACCGCATCACCGAGAAATCTGTCCCCGCCCCCTACTACCTGCCGGACAAGGACGCCGACCGGGTGCAGACCATTTCCCTGAATCCCGGCGATGAAAAGACGGTGGTGTTCCGCAACCACAAGACCCCGGAGCTGACCATCTTCAAGGAGGACAGCGTGGCCGGCGCTCCCATCCAGGGCGCCAAGTTCCGTGTGACTTATACCTCCAATGGCGAGTCCGCTGGCGCGCCCGCTTACATGGACTTCGGTATCTTCGTCACCGATGCCAATGGCCAGATCAAGCTCCATGAGAAAGGGAAGAAGCTGTACCCCGGCGAGTACACCGTGACAGAGGTGGAGCCTGCGCCTGGATATCAGATGAAGGAACCCACCACCCAGAAGGTGATCCTCCACGGCGGCGAGAGCAGGACGCTCACTTTTTTCAACGAACCGTTAAACGCCATCGTGGTTGAGAAGTACGACAGCGTGACCCATGAGGCCCTTCCCGGCTGCACCTTCCAGCTCCGCTTTTTGGGCGGTACGTCCGGCACTGGCGGCACCGTGATCGGGCAGAAAACCACAGGGAAGAACGGAACCTGCATCTGGACCGGGCTGACCCAGGGGACTTATATTGTTGAAGAAATCAGCCCCGCAGATGGCTACTCCATCATCAACTCCTCCGAGACCGTCTACATCTCGGACAAGGGTGAGCAGAACGTGGTTACCGTCTCCTTCGACAACGCCCCGGACGGCATCCTGCTCATCCGCAAGGTCTGCGCCACTAATCCCAGCGTGACCCTCCAGAA
The DNA here is from genome assembly GCA_947383275.1 of uncultured Bacillota bacterium. Classification (GTDB taxonomy): domain Bacteria; phylum Bacillota; class Clostridia; order Oscillospirales; family Oscillospiraceae; genus Lawsonibacter. The sequence goes on along the minus strand of CANDCW010000025.1, from coordinate 18,613 downwards.
CGCGGAGTTCAAAATTGCGTATGCGGACGGGACCCTGATTGGCGACTCCAATGGGATCTACCGCAGCGATGAGAACGGCGAGATCCGCATCCCCGGTCTGAAGCCCGGAAAGAGCGTGGTGGTCACCGAGGTCCGCGCCCCGGCAGGCTTCATTTTGGACACCCAGAGCCAGACCATCCAGATCCAGGCGGGCAGGACGGTGTCTCTCACGTTCAAAAACCAGCCCAAGGGCAGTCTGATCATCCAGAAACGGGACAGCCAGACCAATGAGGTACTGCCCGGCGCTGAGTTCAGAATCACGACTGCTGCTGGCTGTGAGGTGGGCCTGGACGGTGTCATCGGCACGTCCACACTGACCTCCAACGGCATCTTCACCACAGACGCCCAGGGCGAGATCAAGATCACCAATCTGGCTCCCGGCGCTTATGTCATCAACGAAATCAAGGCCCCGGACGGCGGGTACGTCATCGACACGCCCTCCACCAACGTGGTCATTGGGCAGGGCGGCGACACCCAGACCGTGGTGATCAAAAACACCCGCAAGGGCGGTCTGATCATTGAGAAATACGACAGCGTCACCAAGCAGCCGCTGTCCGGCGCGCAGTTCAAGGTGATGAACGCCAACGGGGAGCTGACCCCGGACAACGAGGGCCTCACCTCTTCCAACGGTCTCTACACCACCGATGTCAATGGGCAGATCGTGCTGTCCAAGCTGCTCCCCGGCACCTATGTGGTTTCTGAGGAAAAAGCGCCGGACAATTACCGCAAGGACCCCACCCCCCAGACCGTGGTGGTCAACGCCGGGGATACGCAGACGCTCCGCTTCTATGATGATCCCCTCTGCACGCTGACCATCCTGAAACGGGACGCCGTGACCAGGAAGCCCCTGAAGGGCGCTGAGTTTATGGTGCGGTACAGCAATGGCCATGTGGTTGGCCCCGACAATGGGATCTACACCACCGGCACTGACGGTACGGTCACCGTCACCGGGCTGGCCCCCAATTCCACCGTGGTCGTCTCTGAGAAAAAGGCCCCCAAGGGCTACATCCTCGATGAAACGCCCAAGAGTATCGTGGTACGCACCGGCGTGGCCAACAGCCTGATCTTTGACGATGAACCCGGCACCACGCTGATCATCCGCAAGTTTATCGAGGGGACCGAGAACGAGCCGCTGTCCGGCGTGGCCTTTAAGGTCGTGGACGGTAACGGCGGCGCTGTGGGTCCTGACGATGGCGTGTATTACACTGACAAGGCCGGCGAAATCGTGCTGGAGGGCATTGAACCCGGCACCACCGTGAAGGTGCGGGAGATCAAGACGGTCGAGGGCTTCGTGCTGGATGGGACCCCGCAGGACATTCTCATCAAGGGCGGCGAAGTGCAGCAGTTGACGTTTTGGAACAAGCGGGCTGGGACCCTGGTCATCCAAAAGAAAGACAGTGTGACCAGCGCTCTCATTTCCGGCGCACAGTTCCAGCTCACCTACGCAAACGGCGGATTTGTGGATGCTGACAACGGCCATTTGTCCAGCAACGGCCTTTACACGACAGATGATAAGGGAGAAATCCGCATTTCCGGTATCACAGGCACCGTCGTGGCAAAAGAGATCAAGGCCGCTCCTGGTTATGTGATCGACCAGGCCACACAGACGCAGACCGTCACCGTCAACCCTCTGGACACGCAGACGCTTACCTTCCTCAACGACCCGCTGTGCAGTCTGACCATCAAGAAAGTGGATTCTGTCAGCGGGAAACCCGTCCCCGGCACCGAGTTTGTGGTTAAGGACGGCAGCGGCAACATTCTGGCCCGCTGTACCACCGGCAAGGACGGCACCGCCACCGTGACCGGCCTCGTCCCCGGCAGCACCGTCGTTGTTACCGAAACCAGAGTGCCCGAGGGTTATGTGATCAACCAGACCCCGCAGACCATCACGGTTAAAAATGGCTCCAACACCGTGAGCAGCGGCAACGTCGGCGGCAGCTCCGGCAGCAACGGCAACGACCTCACATTTGAGAATGACCCCAAAATGACGCTGACGATCCATAAGTACATTGAGGGCACCGCCAACGAGCCCCTGACTGGCGTGGCCTTCAAGGTGGTGGACGGCTCCGGGGCTCCGGTCGGCCCCAGCGACGGTGTATTTTATACCGACGCCAAGGGGGAAATTGTGATTGAGGGCCTGGAACCCGGCGCCACTATTACCGCCCAGGAGGTCAAGACAGTGGAGGGCTTCGTGCTGGACGGTACACCCAAGACCATCAAGATCAAGGCTGGTCAGGCCCCCCAGCTGACCTTCTGGAACAAGCGGGCCGGGAACCTTATCATCAACAAGGTGGACGGCATTGACAAGCATCCTCTGGCCGGCGTCCGCTTTAAGATCACCTATGCGGACGGCTCCAACGTGGACCAGGACGGCGGCAAGACCTCTACCAATGGTATCTATGTCACCGACAGCAACGGCCAGATCAAAATTTCCGATGTTATAGGCACCGTGATTATTACCGAATTGGAGACGGTTGACGGCTACTACATCAAGGAGGAAAACCGCACACAGACCGTCGTGGTCAACCCGGACGATACTCAAACAGTAACGGTTTACAATGTCCCCACCCAGGCACTCGTGATTCAGAAGTTCGTCACCGGCAGCAAGGACCAGCCCCTGGCCGGGGTGGAGTTTCTGGTCACCGACAGCGACGGTACGGTCCTTGGTCCCAACAACGGTATCTATAAAACCGATGCGCTGGGACGCATTACCATCAAGGACCTCACTCCCGGCACCGTCATTACCGCCAGAGAAACCAAGACTTTGGACGGATACGTGCTTGATTCCACCCCCCAGAGCATTGAAATCAAATCCGGCGAGGTCCAGACGTTGACTTTCTACAACGCCCCCATTGGTGGGTTGGAGTTGATTAAGGTCAGCGAAAGCGATAAGACCAAGCGCATCCCCGACACCACCTTTGAGATCAGGAAGATAGACGGCGCTCTGGTGGATACCATTACCACCGACAAGCAGGGCCGCGCCCACCTGGATCTGGACGCCGGGGACTACTATGCCGTTGAAATTGAGGCGGCGCAGGGCTTCAAGCTGGACAGCAATCCCACCTATTTCACCATCCAGGACGGCAAAGCCACCACGGTCACCATTACCAACAAGGCTTTCAGCGGGATATTGATTCATAAGACCGACAGTGTGACCGGAAAGGGAATCTATGGGGTAAGTTTCCTGCTGTACGACAGCACCAACACCCCCATCGGCCAGTACACCTCGGATAATAGCGGATATGTGTACATTGAGGGGCTGACTACCTCCGGCCGCTACTACCTGCGAGAGCTGGAGAACAAAGGCTATGTCCCCGATACCCAGATGAAAACCGTCTATGTCACCGCCGGGGAAACCACATTAGTGGAGTGGAAGAATATCCCCATCACCGCTCAAATCCAGATTACGAAGAAGTCCGCCGACTACAATCCCACCAACGGCCTGCCCGCCGGCACTCTGCTGGAGGGGGCCATCTTCGAGATTTACGATAAAGCCGGTAATCTGGTGGACACCATCCGCAGCGACAACCGGGGGCTGGCCGTGTCCAAGCCCCTACCCCTAAACCGCTACACCATCCGGGAGGTAAAAGCCCCGGCCAACTACGGGGTGAACGACCAGGAGCTGACCGCCTACCTGGAGCACGAGGGCCAGATCGTCCGCTTTGAGGTGGCCAACAAGGCCCTGACCACCGGGGTGTCCATCACCAAGAGCGGCCCCGCCGAGATCATGGCGGGCCAGCCTGTGCGGTACACCTTCTCCAACATCGGCAACAGCTCCAATGTCCGGCTGGACAGCTTCTATTGGCGCGATGTGCTGCCCGCCGAGGTGCGGCTGGAGACGGTGATCACCGGCACCTACAACTTCCCTGGCACCTATAAGATCACCTACCGGGTCAACGGCGGTGAGCCCCGTACCCTGGCGGACAACCTGTCCACCAGCAAGAGCTACACCCTGGCCGCCTCCGCCACCGCCCTGGGGCTGGGCTCCAACGAGCGGGTGACCGAGGTGATGTTCGTCTTTGGTCAGGCCCCCGGCGGCTTCGCCCAGGTGGAGAAGCCCATGCTGTATTGCACTGCCGTCAAGAGTATCGCCACCTCCTCCTTTGTAAATGTGGCCGATGTGGGCGGTGTGTACAACGGCCAGTGGGTCCAGGCCATCTCCCGCTGGGTGACCAAGGTCTACGGTAAGCCCGTTATCCCCACCCTGCCCCGCACGGGGTATTGATTTCCCACAGGAGGTCCGCCCCACGGCGGGCCTCCTGCGCTATACCTTTAAATAATATCACCAAAAGGAGTAGATCACAATGCTGAAGATTACCGCAATCGGGAATCTGACCCGAGACGTGGAGCTGAAGATGGACGAGTCCACCGGCATCCCCTACACCATCCTGCGTATCGCCTCCGACCGCCGCTACCGGAACCGGGCGGGGGAGAAAATCACCGATTTCATCTCCATCAAGGTACGCGGCCCCCTGGCCGAGCGGTGCGCCGCCTTCGCCTACAAGGGCTGCAAGCTGGCCGCCTCCGGGGACTTTGAAACCATCGTTTTTTCCGAGGACCCCAGCCGTCAGCCGGGTTTCCTCATCAAGGCCAACGAGGTGGAGTTTTTGTCCCCCAGGCGGGTGGACGAGGGAGCCGCAGCCCTCCCCGAGGAGGAGCAACCCTGTGAGGCTGCTTAATGAGGAACACAGGTATTGAGTACAGCAGTACCGAGCGCGCCCCGGTGGTGCTGCCTGAGCTGGCCTCTCTGCTCCCTCCGCTGACGGGAGAGCAGCTGGCCGCTCTGGAGGCCGATCTGCTGAAAAACGGCTGTTACTCCCCCATCATCGTCAATGAGGACATGGCCATTGTAGACGGTCACAATCGGCAGATGCTGTGTGAGAAACACGATATTCCGTATAAAATGGCTGTTTTCTCTTTCGAGGATATGCTGGAGGCCAAGCAGTGGGCGCTGGACACCCAGAAGGGCCGCCGCAATCTGGACAAGTGGGAGTTGGGTAAGATCGCCCTCAAGCTAAAATCTGACATTGAGGCCAGGGCGAAAGAAAATATGGGAACCCGCACAGACCTTTTGACAACATTGTCAGAAGGTCAGCCGCCTGCCCCTCCTGTCAATACCCGCAAAGAGCTGGCGGATACTGTCGGTATCGGTGAGGTCACAATGGGCAAGGTCATGCAGATTGACGAGCACGCCCCTCCCGCTGTGAAAGAGGCCCTGGACAGCGGCGATCTGTCCATCAACCAGGGCTACAACATCACCCGGCAGGTGCAGGAGCTCCCGGAGGAGGAGCGTGAGGAGGCCGCGGCCCAGGCGGTGGAGCTGGTAAAGGCAAAAAAGGAAGTTCAGACCCTGGACGCTGAGGCGGATCGCCGGGGCAAGATCGCTGCGCTGTTCTGCAAAGCCTTTGAGCGGGCTGTCCTCCTCACCCCCACGGAAGAAAATGTCCGTTTCTGGGTAGAGGGCACCCGGATGCGGCCCGACGAGATCCAGGACAGCGTCAAGGAGGCCCGTGAACTGGCGGAGGTATTCTCCGCCATCGCCGGTCTTTTAGAGAAATTGCTGCCTGTTGAGACAGGCGGCGCAGAAGGGAGGTGTGAAGATGATTGATCGTGAACGTCTTAACTCTATGCGGGAACAGTACCCTATCGGCTCCCGTATTAAACTCAATAGGATGGTAGATGACCCAGATCCCATTGAACCGGGAACCATGGGGACTCTTTATGCTATTGACGACCTGGGTACTTTCCACATTAAGTGGGACAATGGCCGGGACCTGGGGGTGGTGATGGGCCAGGACCGCTTCTCCGTCATGCCGCCGGACCAGGAGCAAGAGCCCGACCACGGCACTCACACCAAGTCTCTGCCTGTATCCGCACCCCATAAGACTTCTAAAAAGAGGGGAGCGGAGCGATGACGAAGGATGAGATTTCTGTCCGCCAGTGGCAGGAACAGTACCAGGCGGGGGCGTTCAGTGCCAGGGATACTGACACGCAATATACCGCAGGCTGGGAAAGCTGGGTCTGCCAGGATTACGCCTTGGCAGACCGCTTGAAGAAAATAGCCCCAGTGGTCATGGGCATCACTGACCCGTATATCCTGGATAATTTCTATGTCTGGTTTCGGAATAACGGCACGGATTCTCTCTTGTCCTATGACGATGTGCGCTTTGAACCTTTGGTTGGAGAACGGAACGGGAAGTATTTCCTTGTCATTCTGGACAGTCCTTATGAAAGATTCAAATGGACGCTGTACACAGAGCGGCGGGGATTTTTCATCCCGGAATACCGATGCGCAAAGGTCAGCGACATGAGCCAATACATCAACGCCATAGCCCATGAGTTGGAGCGCAGCGATAAGCCATCGTTCATTGACAGTCAGGCTCTATCTGCATCTGGTCAAACAAAGAATCCTTCTAAAAAGAAAGGGGCGGAGCGATGATGAGAGATGAGATTTCTGTCCGCCAGTGGCAGGAGCAGTTTCGGGCGGGCGCATTTGACGCCAAGGACATTCACACCCAATGCACGGCTGGTTGGTGTGACTGGTTTTGCCAGGACGAAGCCCTGGCAGGCCGTCTGAAAAAAATAGCCAGGGTGGTCATGGGCATTACCGACCCGTTTATCTTGGACGACTATTACGTCTGGTTCAAGAATAACTGCCCATCGGATGGGCCGCTGTACGACGATGTACGTTTCGAACTGTTGACTGGAGAACGTGACGGGAAATATTTTGTGGTATCTCTGGATAGTCCCCATGAGCGCATGAAATGGGCGCTCACAACTGAGCGGTTTGGATTTGACACCCCGGAATTTGAATGCAGGAATGTTCGGGATATGGTCAAGTACATCAATGAGCTGGGCCCGCAGCTGGAGCAAAATACTATCCCGGACTTTGTCTTGGAGAAGCAGGCGGTCGAGACATATATCCATAGGCACGGGGAGCCATTATGCACTCCTGTTTATCTGGATGGAACCCACCGCTACATCTACAAATCCACCCAGGATAGACAGCTGCACGTCGTGATGGCGTCTGCTGACCTGAAGGATGTCCTTTTCCTTTCCGGGTTTGCTTCAAAACATGCCGAGAACATCAAGGGAATCCACGTATGCTGCCCGGATCACGCAGAAAAGTCCTTGCCTGACCCGGTACAGCAGCCCCGGCAGCCTGCCAGGAAGGGAGTGGCGCGATGACACAGGATACGATCTCCGTGCGCCGGTGGCAGGAATTATACCGGGCCGGCGCCTTTGCTTCGGATGATGAGGATATCAGGAAGCTGGCAGGCTGGAGCGATTTTTATGAGCCATTGACCGACCGGCGGGTTCAGTCTCTGGTAAAGCTGGCTATGGGCGTTACCCATCCATTCATCCTGGACAGCTATAGCGTCTATTTTGTCGAACACCGTCCGGGCGAGGGCCCGAGGTTTGGGAGCGTCTGTTTTTTCCCAATCACGGGCAGATGGGACAAGAGCTTTTTCAGCGTTGAACTGGACAGTCCCTTCAATCGTGGAAAGTGGGGCCTTCATACCGGACGGTATGGCGAGGGAGCACCGGAGTACGAGTGCGGCCATATCCGCAGGATGCTGCGGTATATTCATACGATGGCCCATGAAGCAGAGCATAACATCAAGCCGGCATTCATTGCGGAAAAGGAAGCTGTCGAGCAATTTCTGTTTGAGTCCAACCGCCTCACTCGCGGATCTGTGCGCCGGGAGGGAGAGCACAGCTACAGCTTTTTGGATCGGGACGATGGCCGCAGGAAGATGGTTTATGTAGTTCGCAGTTGGGAAGATGTTCCCTCTGAGTGTGTGACAGCCGCCGCCAAGGAGATCAAGGGGCTATACGTCTACTGCCCAGAGGACACAAAGGGGCCCGAGAAGGTCGAGCCCCCTAAAAAATCTCAGAAGAAAGAAGTGGAGCGATGAGTAAGACTGTTCCGACGAAAGCAATGGGGCCTCCCGGCAGACCCATCCTGCCCCCGGAAGCGGAGGCGGAGATCATGGAAAAGCTGTTCACCAATATGAAAATCAGCTCCGGGGAGATCGCCGCTATTCTGGCCAGGCACGGGGTGTCCGGCGACGCGGCGGTCCTCCAGGAGCAATACCGGAAGCGTCTGGGCCAGCGGCTCATGGCCAGCATCCGGGATGAGAGCGGCAAACGGGAGGTGCTGGCTCACGGCAGCGAGTACATCGTGGTGGAGTGCTGCAACGACCAGCAGGCCCTCAAGGCTGTCCGCCGCCGCATCCAGGGCCAGATGAACGGCCTGGACGTGTCCGCCAGGAAGGTGCAGGGCCGCATCCATGTGCTGGAACGTTTCCTCACCCGATTCAGAAAGACGGGGTGAGGAATGGGACTGAGAGATATGCTCCGGGCGATCCGGGAGTACCCTGTCGTCCATGCCGAGCTGGAGACGGCCCGGTTTGATCTGCGGCAGGTCCAGCAGACGCTGGGAAAGAGCCAGGAGGATTGTGTATCGCTGCAGCTTACATTGGACGAGCAAAAAGATTATACAGATTTTCTCTCCCATAAAGTGGAGGCGCTCCAAGACGCTCTGAACGAGTTTTGCCCCCGGCTGTCTACGCCGGAGGAGATGAAGCGGTTTTACGACACGATCTCACCCAGCATGGACGCCCAGGGCTTTACTCTATACCACATGGCAAAGGAACTGACGGGGATCGATGTGCCGGCCTGTTTCCCTTATGAGGACAACCGGGGAATGTTTGAGGTGATGGAGGGCCATCAGCTCCTGGACTGGCTGACTGCTGTCCATTTCCAGGCGGTGGAGTGGGAGATCATCCCTAACAGCACTTACGAGTCCGCCACGCTGCTGCCGGTGGATACTTCCACCCCCGAATACCAGGCATTTGAAAAGCAGCTCTATGAGAAGGTGCTGGATCGCATGGGATTTCAAGATATTTTGGCCCCCAGGCAGGAGGTGAGCGACATAGAGAATCAAACAACGGAACTGAAACTGTACAGCCGCCTGTCCGGGGAGCTGACGGAACAGGAATATGACGATCCGCAGCCTATGGACGGTGGTGATCTGGCTATGTTTCAGGATGTGATCCTCCAGGGAATCGAGGATGAGCAGATGCCGGAGGAGGAAGAACGGGGCCTCATGGCTTACTTTGATGGCTCGGACGCTGTGAATGAAAAGGTAGTTTCGCTGTTCCCTTCTGTGGAAATTATAGACGGCGAATTATATGGCGTTGCTGTGTGCCAGATCAGCGGGACGCTCACCTCAAATGAACTTAGGGAATTAAAGGACTATTGCCGTTCTCAGTATTGTGATGGTTGGGGTGAGGGCTTTGCGCAGCGGCCCCGCAGGACAGAATATGGCGAACTGTACGTCAGCTTCTGGCGGGACAATAGTACGGGTATTTTGACCAAAGAGGAAATGGAGGCGGGGATAGTCCCCAACCGTCCCTTCCATCAAGCGAAGAAAGATCGAGGTGAGCACAGTGGAAGATAGCAGACTGGCGCTATATAGCCCCATCCAAGTCGATATCATTGACCGGGACAACCCCGGTCCTTCTTTTCCCTTGCAGGCGGCGGGGCCCGAGCATTTGGACCGGATCATGAACGTCCTTTGGTCGCTCCAGTCTCAGGAGGACGCCCGGAATGCTTTTACCGCCCCCGAGCAGGACTGGTCAGAGATTTGTGAAAAAATTATCTCTGTTACGCGCACAACAGCTCTGATCGACGGCCAGCCCTACGGGGTCTATTTCTGCCAGAGCAAGGGGGACCTTGCCCCGAAGGAAGTAGACGATCTGAGGTGGTACTGCCGAAACGAGTGGGAAAACGGCTGGGGCGAGGGCTACGCCCACTGCCCCAGTGAAGGTCCCGGCCTGGGGCTGTACATCCACTTCTGGCAGGACGACAGTGCTCCGCTGCTGACCAGGGAGCAGCTGGAGGCTGTGCAAAAGGCGGAGCAGTGCAGGCCCGCCATCAAGGAGATCACCCCAGATACCTTCTGGACACTGCTGGCTCAGGCAAAGAATGTCTGCGGCAACGACCAGAAAGCGGCCGCCTACTGGCTGACGGAACGTCTGCTGGAGCTGGACCCCGAGCAGGTGCTGAACTTCCACAGCATCACCCACGGCTACCTGGAATTAGCGGATAAGTACGGTCTGTGGAACGCGGCGATTCTTTTGCAGGAGGATGACTACAATAATTGTGGTTTTGAGGATTTCCGGGCCTGGCTTATCTACCAGGGCAAAGAGACCTATCTGGCTGCACTGAGGGACCCGGATTCCCTGGCGGATTTGGCTGATTGTGTGAACTTCCAGTTTGAGGCTCTGCCCTATGTGGGCGATATGGCCCATGAGCGGCTGACAGGCCGCACAGCGTATGCTGACATTTCCCCCGATGCTCAGAAGCGGCTGACGTCCGAATTGAAAAAAGGAATTGTTTATGGTGCCGGGATCGAGTTTCCCCATGAGTGGTCTGAGGTTGCCAGCTATCTCCCTCGCCTGACCGCCCAATGTCTGACACCGAGTGAGCTGCGGTCCAATATCAGCCGGGGGCATCTGTGGAACCACAATGACCCGGACATCCGAAGGGCGCGGGCGATCATGCCCAGGAAGAAAAAGACGAGGTCTCCCAAAAAGAAAGAAGGTGATGCCAGATGAGTGAAACCGTTACCGAGATCAACAAGGACACTTTCTGGGTACTGATCGGTCAGGCCAAGGAGCAGTGCGGTCAGGATATGGATGCCTTTGCCCAATGGCTGGAGGACCGGCTGATGGAAATGAGCCCGGAACAGGCACTGAATTTTGACAACATCGTCCACGGTTACCGGGACCTGGCCTACAAATACGGCCTCTGGTCCGCAGCCGCCATTCTGTGCGACGGCTGCACTGACGACGGCTTCGTAGACTTCCGGGGCTGGCTGATCGCTCAGGGCAGAGACGTGTACATGGCCGCGCTGAAGGACCCGGACTCCCTGGCGGATGTTCCTGCCTGTGACGACTATTACTTTGAAAGTCTGGGCTATGTGGGTGATCTCACCTATGCAAAGCTCACTGGGCGCGACGGCTACAGCAGCTTTGACCGCAATACTTACCAGGCGTTGGTAGATGAGCTGAAGAAAGATGTTGTCTATGGCGAGGGGATCGACTACCCCTACACCTGGAGCGAAACCGCTGCCTATCTCCCCAGGCTGTGCGCCAAGTACATGACGCCGGAGAGGCTTGCATGGCTGATCCAAAATCACGACGACACCTGGAACGTGACCAGCCCGGATATTCAACAGGCCCGCGCCACCGCGCAGAAAAGCAAGAAGATCAAAAAGGATCGAGGTGAATCCAGATGAGCGAAGCCATCACCATTGGTATCGACCACGGCTACGCCGCCATGAAAACCGCCCACTGCGCTTTCCCTACCGGACTGGTGGGGTACGACCATGAACCCTATACCCAGCAGAACGTGCTGGAATATGGCGGCAAATTCTATGTGGTGGGCAGCGGGCGGCAGCCGCTCCAGAAGGACAAAACCGCCACCGAGGACTACTACCTCCTGACCCTCGCCGCCATCGCCAAAGAGCTGGCCCACCGGGGAGCCGACACCACCGCCGCCGTCCATCTGGCGGCTGGCCTGCCCCTCACCAGTTTCGGGCGGGACAAGAAGAAATTTCGGGAGTATCTCCTCCGAAACAGCCAGCCGGTGTCCTTCCGTTACGAGGGCATCGCCTACACCGTCACCATCACGGAGGTGTCCCTGTTCCCCCAGGGCTACGCCGCCGTACTGACCCAGAGTGAGCTGCTGGACGAGCCTTCCGTCATCGTGGCGGACATCGGGGGCTGGACGGTGGACCTGATGCGGCTGGACAACCGCATCCCCAACGCCGCCACCTGCCGGAGCCTGGAGCTGGGCATGATCCGCTGTCTGGACGAGATCGCGGAGCAGATCCGCCGCACCCTGGGCCTGTCCATGACGGCGGCTCAGATCGAGAGCGTGCTGTGTGGAGAGGCGAACAGTGTAGATAACAATGCCAAAACGATCATCCACCGGGAGGCTGCCGGTTACGTCCGCCGCCTGCTGTCCGCCATCACCGAAAGCGGCCTGGATATCCGCGCCATGCCCGCCATCTTCCTGGGCGGCGGGTCGGCGCTGTTGAAACGCCATGTTTCGGCCACAGACGGCCTGTGCCGGCCTTTGATCCTGGATGACGTATGTCTGAACGCCAAGGGCTATGAACGCCTTGTTGGGCAGATGTCGAGGGCTTCGGGGACCCAAGCGAAGCCCAGCGCAGCGGGTTCGCTTGGGAGAGGAGGAGCAAGGGAGTGTGCGTAGTTTTCGCCAACTGGCGGAAACGGAGCAAAACGGACTTTGCGACGACGATGTGGCTGAGATAAGAAGAATCAACCTCTCCCTGAACCTGTCCGTCCCCCATCAGCGGGAGGCTTGGAAGGTCCTGCGTGCCATCCCCGCCAGGCAGAGGACCAGTACTGTGTGCCGGATGATCTGTCAGGCCAGGGAACAGGAAAGTCTGCTGGAAGCCATCCGCGCCCTTTTTCGGGAGGAGCTGGGCCGGGTGGCCTTTGTCTCTGAAACAGAAAAACAGGAGCCAACCCAGGTCGGGGACGTGGATGACAGCGTCCTCGACTTTTTGCTTGGACTACAACGGGAAGGAGATGACGAACCATCTGATTCGCTATTTTGATATGTTTGCTGGCATCGGCGGCTTCCGGGCCGGCCTGGACCGGGCCGGGGGCTTTCAGTGTGTCGGCCACTGTGAGATCGACAAGTACGCTGACGCCAGCTACCGCGCCATCCACGACATCGGAGAGGAGGAAGTTTACTATCCAGACGCCAGAGAAATTGACCCCGTCGGAATGCCGGACTTCGAACTGCTTTGCGGCGGATTTCCTTGCCAATCTTGGTCAGCGGCGGGAAATCGACTTGGCTTCGCTGACCCCAGAGGAACTCTCTTTTTTGAGATTGCCCGACTGGCTGAAGCCCGAAAGCCTGCGTATTTGCTGCTTGAAAATGTTCCCCGAATTTTACAGCATGACCAGGGCCAAGCGTTTGCGACCATCCTCGCCACGCTTTATGAGTTGGGGTATGGTCTCGAATGGTGTGTGCTTAACAGCGCAGATTATACCCCGCAGTCAAGGCGAAGGGTCTTCCTTGTCGGATATCTTGATCCCAGATGTACCGGAAAAATATTTCCTGTCCCCGGAAATGACGGCAAAGCTCTTATACAGCTCATCGGAGGGGCGCAGGGATACCGGGTCTACGACATCGGAGGAGTAGCCTGTACGCAGACCGCAGGGTCTGGCGGGACCGGAGCCAAAACCGGACTGTACCTGATACCGCCCGATGAAGCCTTTGTAGACCTGTCTGTGGGGGAACCCAGGCGGACGGATACCGCCCGGTGTCTCACCGCCCGGTACGGGCAGACCACCCTCTCCAACCATCGGGCGGAGCGTTCCGGGGTGCTGATGATCCGGGAGCCGACCAAACAGGGCTACAAGGAGGCCGCCCCCGGCGACAGCGTGGACCTGAGCTACCCCGGCAGCAAGACCAGAGGCGGCCGGGTAAACAAGCTGGCCCACGACGCCGCCAGCGTCCAGGGCATTGTGGAACGGGGCGGGCGCATCCGCCGCCTGATGCCCAGGGAGTGTCTTCGGCTCCAAGGTTTTGCCGAGGACCAGATTGACCGCCTGCTGGCCATCACCTCGGACGCCCAAGCGTATAAACAAGCCGGGAATAGTGTTACGACTACCGTAATTGAGGCCATTGGCCACCGCATCCGGGCGGTGGATGAAGAACTCCGAAGGGAGGATGCGGCCGCATGAGCGAGATTGGAATGAAAGACCAGTGCTTTGGCGTGGAGGTGGAGATGACAGGAATCACCCGTGAGCAGGCGGCCCAGGTGCTGGCAGAGTATTTTGGGACTACTCCGCACCACTATGGCGGCAGCTACGACGGCTGGTCTGTAACGGACCCGGAGGGCAAGAAATGGAAGCTGGTGAGCGATGCCAGCATCGACGGCGAGCGTTGGACCGGAACAGGTTATGTGGCAGACGATATCAGAGAATATCGCGTGGAGATGGTTACACCCAAGCTGACCTATTCTGAATTGCCAAAGCTCCAGGAGTGTGTGCGCCGGGTACAAAAAGCTCACGCCAAGGTCAACAATTCCTGCGGCATCCATGTCCATGTGGACGCAGCCAACCACAACCGGCAGAGCTTGAAAAACCTGATTGGAATCATGTATTCCAAAGAGGATATTTTATTCAAGGCTTTGCAGGTCGATCCATTTCGTGAACATCAATTCTGCCAAAAGGTGCGGGAACCCATGCTGCGGCAGGCCCGGACGCTGTCCTCGGAGGAGACCTCCGATCTGACGCAGTTGGAGGACATCTGGTATGAGGGATTCGAAGATGATGGCAGGACCCGCCGCGATCACTATAACAAGTCACGCTATTACGCGCTGAATTTACATTCTACTTTCTACCGGGGCACCGTCGAATGGCGGTGCTTTAATTCTACCCTCCACGCTGAAAAGGTAGCCGCCTATGTGAATCTGTGCCTGGCCATCTCCGCCCAGGCCATCGCCCAGCGCAGCACCGTCATGCGCAAGACCCACAGCGACAACGAGCTGTTCACCTTCCGGGTCTGGCTGGTGCGGCTGGGCCTCAACGGGGACGAGTTCAAGGAGACACGGGACATCCTTCTCTCCCACCTGGAGGGAGACAGGGCCTGGAGGAGGGACAAGGACAGCTATGAGGTCAACCAGAAGAAAAAACGAAACCGAGGAACAGAGAGGTGACGCAATATGAAAATCCGCATTGATGAGCGGACCTATGAGGGCACTGGCGAGGAGATCATGGAGCAGCTCCGACAGGAGACCTTTGATCCCACTGAGTACCCCGACACCGAGAGCTACATCTGGCAGCTCCGCAGCAACTTCATGCGGACCACTGACCTGGAGTGCGACCTGCCCGAGACGGGAGTGGAGCGCCAGGCCAGGGCCATGATCGACCGGCTGGCCAAGGTGGGTTCCCTGGAGGTGATCGACGATGGCTGATACCCTGTACTTCGCCTACGGCTCCAACATCAATTTGAACCAGATGTCCTACCGCTGCCCGGACGCATCCGTGGTGGGGCCGGTGGCGCTGGAGAATTATGAGCTGCTGTTCCGCAGAGGCGGCTTCGCCACCATCGCCCCCAAGGAGGGCGGCAAGGTCCACGGCCTGCTGTGGAGCCTCTCCCCGGAGTGCGAGCGTTCCCTGGACCACTATGAGGGATTTCCCCGTTTCTACGATAAGCGGATGGTGACCGTTCGGGACGCCGAGGGCCGCTCCCTGTCCGTCATGGCTTACATCATGGACGAGCGGTTTCGGGAGCCGATGCTGCCCACCGACACCTATTACAACGGCATCCTGGAGGGCTACCGGCAGAACGGCCTGCCGGTGGCCGCTTTGAAAAAGGCATGGGAACACGCCATCCAGGAGGTGCATCAGGAGGCAGAGCGCATCAACGCCAGCTTTACAAACTACACCAGACCGCCCAAGCGGCGGGGCGGCCATGACCGCTGACATTATGATACACGGGGAGGGACGCTATGTCCGGCAAAACGATCTCGCTGGCCGGTGAGGTGCATATCAGCACCGGCAGCATTTACACCACCGTGGACGCTCTGGAGGCTATGAAATGTATTGGCGTGGCCTATGGCCTTTACAGCCATGCGGAGGAATTTCGGGGGCAGCGTGTCATGCTGGATGAGGGCGGGGATCACCTCGCCCTCGTGGTCCAGGAGGACGTAAGCCTCCACGGTAGCCCCCAGTGGAAAACAATCCGTACCCTGACTGATAATCCTCAACGAATTCAGCGGTATTTGGCCTTCCGGGATACGCTGAAGATGATACAGGAGATGGACCGGGAACAAGAGCATCAACCTGCGCCGAAACAGCCTCAGCAAAAGAAAGGAACAAAGTCCTATGACCGATGAAGTATATTCGCTCCAGGAGATTGGCGAAGATGAGGAACTGCTGTCTTTCAGCAGTTCCTCCCAGGAACAGGCGTGCATCGGCCACCTGCGGGGCGATTTTGGCCGGGGTACAGAGTTTTGGACAGCCTGGTGGGACCACCATGAGGAGTTGAAAGGCCAAGAGTTTAAGGATGAACTGGATCATCTGGTGAACTCCCTTCGGGAAAGCGGGCCGCTGAAGGACCTGCGCAGCATGGAACGGTTCTGCCGGGAACACGCTCAGGCCCGGATGAGCCCCAAGGCGGGAACAGAATACTACGGTTTCCGGGTGGATACCCCACAGCGCCGCTACTATCTGCGGTTCCTGCCTCTGCGTGGGAATTACAACTTTTACATCTACTGCTACCAAACAGATAAATTCGAACGGGCGGCGGAATTACCGCCCAAGGAGGTTGAAATGAGCGACAAGATTACAGTCCTGGTGGTAGAGCCCATGAAGCCCTGCCGTGTCCAGGAGATCCCCAACACCCTGGAGGCTATGGGGCAGGTCGTCGGCGGACGGATTGAGTCCTTCTCTTATCAGAGAGAGGCTATCATCAGCAACGAGGAGAGTAAATTCCTGGACCTGCCCCTCAACCGCCCGCTCTACGATGGCAGCGGAACGCAGATCGATATGCTGCGGGGGACGTTTTTCGTTGCCGGAGTTGACGGCGAACACCTCACTTCGTTGACAGACGATCAGCTCCAGCACTTTAAAGCGCTCTATGACAGTATCGCGGCAGAACGGCCTGTTGCGCAGGAGGAGATCGCGCCGGAGGCCGCCATGCCGGACTTCGCCGTAGCCTGCCAGATATCGTTCCGCTTTACCCGTGAGGATCAGGAGAATCCCGGCTCACATGATGCGTTTATCAGCCACGTCACCGAGATATTTAACCAGGATCAGGCCTTGGCGGAACGGACGGTGGGTGGTTTGGATGTTGCTTTCCAGAGCCACTGTGCTGAAGTGCGGTATACGTTCGCCAGACAGGACAAGGATACGGCCAGCGCCGAGATGTTCTCGAAACAGTGTGTGCTGGATGTGCGGGATCAACTGGAAGGGTACGGCTGCAAAATAGAAAAAATCGAGTGTTTTGCGGAGGAGTTGGAACCGGACTATGGGAGAGATCAGGTCAGAGGCCGCGGGACACAGGAAAAAAAGAGGAAGGGAAACCGCCATGACCGATAGCACCGTGAGATGGGAGGCCGTATATGCCCGCCTATGACCTGTCCAGCCCCGGCGCGGTCTCCGCCTCCGCAGAGCAGGCCCGAATCCGCGCCGGCCAGGAGCCGGACCAGAACAGCTACAATGCCGCATGGCTCCACGGCTACGCCAGCGCGCTGGCCAATGTGGCTGACGCGCTGGAAACCCGGCAGGAGCTTGTGGACGCCATCATCGGCTTTATGGGAGAGCAGTACCCCAGCGCCGAACTGTACAGCATTCTCCATGACACCCTGGCAATGTCCAACCAGGACATCCTGTCCCTGGGCTTCGACCTGCCCCAGTGCCGGGAACCGCCCCGTGCCCATCAGGGCATAAAATCTGCAAAAAAGAAGGGAATTCACTATGAAAGATAAGTACATCCTGACCGCCAAGTCGGTTACCAGGGGACACCCGGATAAGCTGTGCGGCACCGTTGCTGACAGCGGTCTGGACACCTGTGGCTTAAGAAAGCAGGTGATTGCCAGTGGATGGTAATACTCCCGTCAACATCGCCGGCGTACTGGCGTTTCCCAATGACGCAGACGGCGGAATGATCTCCTTCATCGACAGCGACTATAACCTTCTGTTCCGTGTACCGGATGGTGGAAACATTATCATCACTGCCTTTGACGATGCCCGGAAAATCCTTCCCTGCCGGTACATTGATTCCAGCCATGCCCGGATTGGCAGCGATACCTTCCACATCTGCCAATTTGCCGAGGTGCAGGAGAGGGCTGGCGCTGTTTATGCGCCGGAGCATCCACAGCCTGGGGATATTCTGGATACCTACACCATCTACCAACTCAAGGACATCCGCACTGTGCCTTACGCCTTCAGGGCCTATGAGGAGGCGAAGGGAAAGCTGAAGATGGCCCACTACGAACGGGCTTATAGAGGTGTTCTGGCGCCCAGCGTTACGCTGGACGATCTTTATGAAAAGCACAACCGAAACAGCCGCCCCTTTGGACATCGGATACACTCCATGTCCATGAGCGATGTGGTGGTGGTAAGCCGCGGTGGAGAGAAAAAAGCCTTTTACGTGGACAGCATTGGCTTTCAGGAGGCAAAGCGTTTCCTGGACCCGCCAGCCAGGAAGAAAAAACGGCCCGCCCGGGAGCGGTGACGATGGAGCGGCCCAAGTTTATCGCCTCATGCTCGTTTGGGAAGGATTCCTTGGCCACCATTTTGCTTGCGAAAGAGCATGGGGAGCCGCTGGACGAGGCAGTCTACTGCGAGGTGATGTTTGACAAAGATATTTCCGGCGAGGTGCCTGAGCACCGGGACTTCATCTACAGCACAGCGATACCCACACTGGAGAGAATGGGTGTGAAAATCATTGTCCTCCGCTCGGAAAAGACCTATGTGGAGCTGTTCACCGGGCGGGTCACCCGCGGCCCGAA